>JBEEPE010000218.1:0-8738 GCA_041191265.1 Verrucomicrobiota bacterium
CCTCCTCCGTCACCTCGTCATCTCGCTTCCCGAAGATCAACGTATCCCGCTCTACTTGTCTTATTTCAAGGGTATTAGCCAACGCGACCTCGCCCTCGGCCTCCAAACACCGCTCGGCACCATCAAAACCCGTATCGAACTCGGCATCTCAAAACTCGCCCGCATGTTCCGCCAGTTCCAAGCTATCCGGTGCTCCGTGAAGGAATCCAGCCCCAGCCCCAGCCCCAAAGCCATTCCGCCAGAGGCCGCTGATTGCCTCGAGGACTCTCACTTTGAAGAACGCATTGGGTTCAAAGCATCGCTCCACGCCCTCTCAGAGGCGAATAGCTCAAACTAACACACACAATCCCCCATCAAACCCGCACCAGTCCCCAAACCACTGGGGACTGGAACGGTGTCCCTAACCGACTCACTTCCCCGAGTCCGTTTTCCCGCTCTCCAACGAGACCGGCTCAGCCCCCCCTAAATCCCATTCGGCAGGACGCCCTCGCCGCTGCCTCTCCAACCACGCCAAGCCCGCCGCATGAACAATCTCATGCCCGCCCTCAAACAACGTCACCCTCACATTCCCCGAGACCCGACGAAACAACACAGGATGCCGAGGGTATAAACGATCCGCGCCAGAAAAGCGCACTCGCTCCGGCACCACCGCCGAGACCGTCATCTCCCGCATCAGACCCTCATCCACCTCTTCCCGCGTTCCCGCCAACGCGTTGAACGCCTTCAGCGAATGGCTCACAGGAACACTCCCCCGATGCCCGTCGTGAATCCCCGTCTGGATGTCCACCGGCACCCCACCAGCCCTCGCCAACCACCCACTCGCAGACCGCCTCCGATATTGTTCATCAACAGCATCCGACGTTCCCGGCGCACCACCGCACGCTGACTCAATCCCCTTCGCGTACCGATCCGCCCCACGCTCACGCTGCCAATCCGCCAAGTCGTATATGCCGGCCCACGCGGACACCCCCGCCCAAACCTGAGGCGCTCGCCCCGCCATCAACAAAGACGCGTAACCGCCTCCCGATACACCAACCAAATACACGCGATCCGCATCAATCTGCGTCGAACCCTTCGCCCATTCCACCGCACTTAAAATGTCCGCCACCGCCAACTCAGACCCGCACGCCTCCGGACGATCGTTTTTCCCTCGAAAGTTTGGATGAATCATCGCCCAGCCTTTCCTGATACACCACTCAGCATAAGCGGGTTCCGGCTGAAGATAATCATTCGACCACGTGTGTAACGCGACCAAAAGCGGCACCGCTGTTTCAGCCTTTGGCCAGTAATAAAGCGTCGGCTGCAGTGTCCCATCTGCCGAACTCCTATACCGCGTCTCCCCAACGTCCGATTGCCATCCGGGCACCGCACCCACGGGCACTGACATCCACAAAAAACTCACGCACCACACGACGCACCCAACAAAGGAATAACTGTTCATCGACTCAATACTCTTGGCCCTCGCTGAAAGAAAAACCATGCCGTGCCGCAGAAATCTCAGGCGCGCTCTCGTGTCTCATTTGGCTCACTCGCGCTTCGATAAGTACGCAAACAAATCGCGTAACGCCTCGTCGCTCAACCCCACCAGCAATCCTGACGGCATCAAAGACACAGGCGACGCCGTCTGACTCTTCACTTCTGCGCTTCCCAATCGCACCGTTTGCCCAGCCAGATTGTGCAGCGTCAACCCTCTCGCATCCTGCGCTTTAATCATGCCGGTTAGAACACGACCATCCTTCGTCTCCACCACATAAGCCCCGTAGCCCTCGCGGATCTCGAGACTCGGCGTGAGAATATTCTGAAGCCAAAAATCCGCGCTCCCACGGTCATATCCGGTCAGTTCCGGTCCGATGTCTCCCCCCTCCCCAAACAACCGGTGACACGCCCCACAGCGCTCTCGGAAAACGGCCGCCCCACGTTCAACAATCCCTGCCCCAGCCCGTAACACCTTCACAATCCGCTCCGACTCCGCCCGCGTCTCCGCCGTTGGCGCAACCGCCAACAATCCTTTCCAATGCCGCTCCACCGCCGCATCGAGATCGGCGTCCCTAAACACCGCTAACTGGCGCACTCCATCGGCTGGAACATGATTAACCGGCACACGCCACGCCTCAACCTGCGCAATCAGTAACCGCGCCCACTCGAGACGTCCCGCCGACAACCGCAACGCCGCCTCCCGAAACTGCCGATCACCCGCCACCCGCTGCTCATAGTTCTCGAGCATGGCTTTCACCGCTTCATCCACCCCAAATTTCTCGACCACAGGTAACAGCGCCTTTTTCACTGGGAACGCACCCGCCTCCGAAAACAACTTCCCCATCGCCTCCCTAAATCCCGAAACCTTCGCCTCCCCAAGCGCCTTTGCCCGAGCCACCCGCACTCCCACCGTCACCGATCGGTCTCGCAACTCACGCAACCCCTCAGCAATCGCCGCTGCGTCGCCTGCTTTCATCCGTGTCGCAAGCCCATCCCCCGCCAATCGACTGGCTAGCGCCTTCGCTAAATCCCCCTCAAAACCAGCCGCAACAGGATTTTCCAGCGCCTCCTCCAACCCACGCAACACCAAGGTTCTCGCCCCCTCGTCAGGAGCTGCCGCGAACAGACGCTCGCAGGCCCGAAGGTTCGCCACACCGCCCGCCATTGCCCAACGCTTCGCCAAATCCATCGCCAATAGCGACCTCACCGACGCCAACCGCCAAAACTCCGCTCGACCAAACACCCCGAGCACCTCTTCGCGCGCAAGCTCAGACACCGATTCAAGTAACCACCACAACTGAAACCGAATCCGCTCATCCTCGGTTCCAGCCAAAGCCCCCAGCACACCCAGCACATCCGCCACAGCAAACCCCTTCGCCGTCGCCGCAATCTGCGAGAGCACCTCCGCATGCGTCTCCACCCGCGCACGATCCACCACCGCTCGCACCACCCTCAACGAAGCCCCCGAAGCCAATCGAACCGCCCACCGCCGAACATAGGGATCCTCATGGCTAATCGCCAAAAGATGCGTGTCCTCATCCAAACTTCCCGTCAAATCCAGTCCGCACAACGCGTCAAACGCGTACGCATTCCCGGCCGCAAACAACCTCCGCTTTAACGCATCTCCCACCCCCTTCAAGCCCCTCCACCCCATCTCCAACACCGCCTGTCGCCGGATCCACTCATTCGAATCCGATAACCTTTCCACCAACCGCTCTGGCTCCTCCGTGTGCAAATCAAACGGCCCTAACCCTCTCGCCCCAATCGCATTTCGCACGCGATACACGCGCCCATCACCCTTGCTCCAATCATCCACCGGACGCACATGCGAAAGCCGCGTGTCATACCAGTCCGCCAAGTACAACCCACCGTCCGGCCCGACCATTGTAAACACCGGACGAAACCAACGGTCGGGCGTCGAAAGAAGCGGTGTTTCATCCACCGTACGAAACGTTGATCCTTCCACATCGCGGCGGCTCACCCAAACCACATTGGCATAAGCATTGGGCGCGATGATTCGCCCTTCGTACTCAGTCCCCATTGCCCCGCCCTCATACACCGTAAACGCCTGCGGAAATCGACGTTTATCTCCCTCACTCTTCATGTGATCGAAGAAGTGGAACGCATACGGATTCATCGGCGGCCCGTGTTTTCCCCAACCTTTCACACCGTAACTCCCTGATTCGTAATGCATCCCACGCGTGTTTCCCGCGTTCGTACCCGAAAATAGCCGGCCTTTGCTGTCAAAATCCAAACTGAACGTGTTGCCCCCACCCTCCGCATAAATCTGGAACACTTTGGTGCGCGGATGAAACCGCCAAATCATTTGCCCCTCCCACCGCACCTCCTTCGACGCCGCTGTGCTCACCCGTCCCGTCGTGGTGCTCCCATTCGCCCCATACAACCAACCGTCCGGTCCCCATTGCAAACTGTTCGCAACACTGTGCGTGTCCTCAATCCCGAAGCCCGTCGCCTCCACCACCGGGTCACCATCCGGTCGGCCATCACCATCCGCGTCGGGGTAAAACAACAGGTAAGGCGCGTTCATCACCCAAATCCCACCTGCCCCTGGTAAAGCCGCTGTCGCAATGTTCAGCCCGTCAATCGCAACCACCGACTGCGCCACCTTTCCCGTCAACGCATCGAGGGTGTGCACCGAGACCCGATCCTCGCCCCTCACACCGCGCGGAGGCGGCTCTGGCACCTTATCGAATCGCGCACGCAGATGCTGATCATACGCCGTCACCTTTAATCCCGCCGGAAACTGGTACTGCCGGTACTCGGTCACCCACATCCGCCCGCGAGAATCAAAGGCAAGGTAAAGCGGCTGCGCCACCGCCGGTTCCGATACCACCAAATCCACCGCAACCCCCGACCGCACCTCCATCCTTCCCACCGTCTGAGCCGCATCCGTCGGCGGCGTATCGTCCGCAATCATCCCCCGCCCCTTGTACGTCTCCATGATTTCCCGAACCTTATCGTTGCCAGCAAGCTCCGAAACCTTCGGCGGGACTGCATTCACCCTCACCGACAGCAAGATAAGCAGACAAACAAGGCGCATCCCCACCGACCTCGCAGCATCCGTGCCCCTTCCCTCCGATCAACCAAATCCGTCAACAGCAACCGACCCCTCCTACCCAGCACCAACGCCCGCCGGACCTCATCACGGCGAAACCGGTCGAACATCCACACGGCCAGACAACCGATTGTTTATGAAAAAACCAGCGGCGTATCCCGACTTCTGGAGCACCACCCCCGTGTAGGACGCTGACGAACGGCTTCCCACCGGCACAAAAGAACCCTCCACAAACCCGCTAGCCGCCGTGAACTTAGCAGCAAGCCGAACCGTTGAGTTAGACGCCACGGACAAAACACTATTGCGCGCTAACCCCATCAACTCCTCCACCGGGGTCTTTAAATCCCCTCCCGTAGCCACGAACTTCAACCGTCCATCAAACGATGGCTGAAACCCAAAACCCCGCGTCGCATCAAACTTTGAAGCAACCAAATCCACAGAAATTCCGCTCGGCCATCCAGCGAGATAGTTTCCCGCTGAAGTCTCGCCTCGGTCGCGGCACCATCTCATCCCCAACCCCAACGCATCCGAACGCTCCGCCCGAGCATCAAACTTAAAGTCGCCCGCTAGAAATCCGCGCCCACTGTAAAGTGGGACAAATACCGGTACCAACCCACCCTCACAAACCTTCGCGCTAAACGAGACGACCGAACCGTCTGCAAGCTTCCCAGTGAAACTCACGCCAGTGGCACTCACAGAAAAGGACGCCACTCCCGAACCCAACGGTTCACCCACAACAGGTGCGCCCGTCCTTTCCATGGCCGCGGTGTAACGCCCTAACTCGCTCGCCTCGACGGTCCGCGTCGGCGATGCCGTCAGCACTGCTCTCTCCTGCACCCCCCCCGCAACCGCCATCGTAACCTTTCCCCGCAACCTCCGCCCAGATTCCTCGGAGGAAAGACCCATCACCAAACTCCCAATCGTCTGGCTGCCAGACATCACCGCCAGCGACGGGCCCTTGTCAAAAACCACATTCCCAGCCTGATCGCACCGCCCAGTGAACGTCTGCGGAGCCCGATTCCGACGCAACAACCGACCCGTCATCGAACCCGAACGATTCACCATCACAGAAACCCACGCAGTCTGATTGAGCACCCCGTCAGCACTCGGGTCCAGCGCCCGAACCAGTCCAACATATTCCCCCGCTAACGGCCCCACATCTACTGGGTCCGCAATCACAATCGGCACCATCGATGCCCGCCCATATGCACTGGAAACCGTCACCGCATACGTTCCTCCCGTCGTCACCTTCAATGACACCCCATTCCCACCCGGAATAGCCACCCCATCACGCGTCCACTGATACGCCAGCGGACCCGTTCCATTCGCCGTGACCGTCAGGTTCAAGAATCCATTCGCTTCCAGATTGGCCGCAACAGGCTGCTTCACAATCACCGGAGGCATCCCTGCGACGGTCACGACAGACGACATAATCGACGATTTGACGTCCGAAACAGCCACCGAATAGTTGCCTGGCTCTTTCGCGATAAAAATGGACGACACCGCCCCAGCCACCGCTTTCCCGTCCCTCATCCACGCATACCTCATCGCGCTCTTAGCAACAGCTGACACGCTCATCGTGAAGGTCCCAGTCGCCGACATCATTCCCCCAACAGGCTGCTTCAAAATCGTGGGCGGCACCACCTGAGGAGCGGTCACACGTATTTCAACCCACGCATCTCGCGATTCTGGAATCGCCGCAGAGTCCGTGATTTTTACTCCAACCCGAATCGGCGTCGCCGTCGCAGCCACCGCACCGGAAGGAGAAAATTTCATCACCGTTCCGGACAGACTAATCCACGAGGGCGAGCTGCCATTCAGTGAAATTTTCAGCGGCTCAGTAAGCGCCGCCCCACCAGCGGACTTCGCCTGCGCCCTCAAGTCCAAGGTGGAAGCACTCCCTCCAGCAACCACCGAGACCGGCACCGTAAACAGCGCTGGAAGAGCCGGCACCGCTACCTCCATCCGCCCCGCATTCGTCAAAATCGCCACTCGCTTCAGTGCCGGAGTCACCTCCACTAGAGTCCTCGCTCGCACCGTTGAAATCACCTGCGTCGCAGAACCCGCCGGCGGCATCCCAATAAACTCATAAACCGCAACCTCCGTCGTAGATGCTTCCGAGACACGTCTTAAAACCGTATCCCCCCACCCTCCCGTGGGCACCTGCCCGGCAACCTCAACCTCCAAACGCTTCGTCGTGCCTTGCTGATACCGTACCACCACCTCCCCCTCGATTCGCTGGACTAACGTCGCACCACGGGCCGCGGCGTTAACCTGAACATCCACCGTCGCATCGCGAAAAATCTGAACCTCCCCAGAGTCCTCAACGTTCAGCTTCACTCGCACAGGTACCGCCGTTACCCCAACCGCACCCGTGGGCGCCACCCTCAACACCGATCCCTCCAACACCATCCAATCAGGCAACCCCCCCGCCACAGAAAACTTCAGCGGCCCCGTCAACCCAGACCCCACAACGGCCCTCGCCGCTTCCGCCAAATCAACCACCGTCCCAACTCCCCCTGCTGTCGCAGTCACCGTTGACTGAAAAAGTGGGTCCGGTGAAGGAACGGAAACCTGCGTGCGTCCCGCCTTCGTCACAATCGCCACTCGCTTCAGCGCCGGAGTCACGTCCACCGACACCGTTGCTCCTAAAATCGAGCTAACTTGCCCAACCGTCCCAACCGGCGGTAGCGCCACCAACTCATAAACCGCAACCTCCGTCGTAGATTCACTCGGAACAGCTCGCAGCGAACATCCCTCCCATCCCGCACTCGGAAACTGACCACTCGCCCCCACGTCCACCCGCGTCGTCGTGCCCTCAGAAAACCGAATCGAAACCTTCCCTTCCACCCGCTGCGCCATAGCCGGCACCACAATCCCGACACTCGCCCGCGCCACCCGAACCGCCGGCGCTCCAGCTGAATCCGTCACCGTTAACCCAATCGCAACCGGTGCAACCGACGGTGCCGCCCCGACCGGCGGTGAAATCCGTAAGACGCTTCCTTCCAGTACCACCCAATCAGGCTTGGTACCCGTTACCGCAAACTGATACGGAGGAACCAACCCCGCCGAACTAGGCACTTGAGTTGATAAATCCAACTGCGCTACCCCTCCCGCAACAGCGCCCATCCCCACCGCAAAACACGGCTGCGCCGTCGTTGGCACCATCATGTAGGTCGCCGTGTTCACCACCGGTTTGGCCGCCGAATCCGTTACCGTAAAATCCAGCCAAATCGGGAGGCCAACCGTCACCTGACCTAGCGGAGGCAACGCATTCAACGTGCTACCGTTCAATGTCACCCACGACGGCTTAGCGCCAGAGAACGCAAACCGAAGCGGCGCCACTAATCCCGCCGATCCGGGAACCAAGGGAGCCAAATCAACCCGAAATGTCTCCCCAATCGGCACCCCAGCACCTTCCGTGAAAATCGGCTCTGACGCATTTCCCCCCGCCCCCAACAACGCCAGGCTCATCGCGAAAATCTGGAAAAGCCGCAACAGCAGCGCTGAGGGAAAACTAAGCATCACGACAAGTAATGCATGAGGCGTGCCGCAGGCGAATAACACCCCTCCTTCACCGACCTTCTTTCAACTTTCTTACGCCCCTCCGTTACCAACCCGCATTCCAAGTGTATTCGAACCATAACCGCCCGCGCCCCATGCCAACCTCTTGCCAACACGACCTCATCGCATGGCAGGCCTCTGGAGACGAATCCGCCGCCTCTCGGCTCATCGAAGCACTCCACCCCCAAATCTATCGCATCGTTTCCAATCATCTCCCCAGAGGCACCGCCGCAGAGGACCTCGTTCAAGACGTCTTCATCCAGTTCTTCAAAAACCTCCACCGCTACGAACCCGCACGACCCCTCGAAAACTGGGTCTCCCGCCTCTGCCTGAACGTCTGCCTGAACGCCCTTCGCGCCAAAGCCCGTCGCCCCGAATACCGCTGGAGCGACCTCCCAGAAGACGCTCAGCACGCAGCAGAATCCCTCCTGCAGCAACCCCCGGAAGACCCTGCCCCAAACGAAAGTCGCGAACTCCTTCGCGCCCTGCTCGAGTCTCTCACCCCAAAAGACCAGATCATCATTACCCTGCTCCACCTCGAAGAACGCTCGATTCCCGAAATCGCCGACCTCACCGGCTGGAACGCAACGGTCATCAAAGTCCGCGCCTTCCGCGCCCGCCG
>JBEEPE010000219.1:0-3053 GCA_041191265.1 Verrucomicrobiota bacterium
TCTAGGCACGCACATGGGTACATTCTCAGCAAAATCAAATGAGGTTCAGCGTCGTTGGTATGTCGTCGACGCGGCGGATCAGGTTCTTGGTCGGGTGGCAGTGAAGGTTGCGAACCTTCTCAGGGGTAAGGAGAAGGCGATTTTTACGCCTCACGTTGACACGGGTGATTACGTGATTGTGATCAACGCCGAAAAGGTGCGCGTGACGGGGAAGAAAGAGACTGCGAAGAGCTACATGAGCTTTTCTGGGTATGTTGGGGGCCACAAGAGCGAGACGGTGCGTCAGCGTCGTGCCCGTCGTCCTGAGTTGCTGGTTGAGCATGCTGTGAAGGGTATGATTCCTCACAACCGTTTGGGGCGTTCGGTCTTCACGAAGTTGAAGGTGTACGCTGGTTCGGAGCATCCTCATCAAGCGCAGAACCCGACGGCAATTTCCGCGTAGTTGGTTTGCGGGAAAAGTTTTAACGTTTAAAGTCAATGGCTACACAAGAGTTTGTTACGGTAGGACGCCGCAAAACGGCGACGGCGCGTGTTCGTTTGAAGGAAGGGACGGGTTCTATCACGGTGAATGGCCGTCCGTTTGATGATTATTTCAAGACGACGGTTCTTCAGAACACCGTTTTGAAGCCTCTCGAAGTGGTGAAGCAACTGAATCAGTACGATTTGCGTGTTCTTGCCGATGGCGGTGGTGTTGCGGGTCAGGCTGGAGCGGTGCGTTTGGCGGTTGCGCGTGCGTTGATCGAGGTGAACCAAGAGTTCCGTGGGCCGTTGAAGGCTGAGGGCCTTCTGACGCGTGACCCGAGAATGAAGGAACGTAAGAAGCCCGGTCAACCCGGTGCCCGTAAGCGCTTCCAGTTCTCCAAGCGTTAGTACGATTTGTTCGGTTTACAGATTCCCAGAAGTCTGGAAGGGCTTCTGGGAATTTTTTTGATTGGAGACGAGCGATTTTCGGTTTGAGCCGGTTTTTGATTGAGGGGTTTGCGTGGGTTGGTCGGTGAGGATTTTTGCGGCTGAAATTCGAGGGAGTCTCGTTATGGTAGTTGCATGGAGAAGGTTCTGAGAGCGGGGGTACTTTTGGGTTTCGTGCTGGTTTCACTGACTGGACTAGCTGGGCCCCGGCCGGGAATCTCCTACAAACCCACTCCAGAAGGTGGGCGTGCGTGTTTCATTGATGGCGTTTTTGCTTATGAGATGCCGGCGGTGCCGAAGGGGTATTGGGGGGCGACTTACGGAACTAAGGAGACACTGATTCTTCAGGAGGGACCGATTGACCAGTCGGATTGGATCCCCTTTTTAGAGTCCAAGGGGCTAGTTTTGCCGAAGCGTTCAACAGCCAGATTTTACTCGAAGTGGGGACACTTGGTGGTGGTCACGACGCGTGAAAAGCATGATCAGTTGATGCGCTTACTCGGGCTGGAGCCGAGGCCGTGACGACCAGTTGATGGGGAGTATGAGGTGGTTGAGATAGCGGTGCTCGGCGAGGAATGGGAGGGGCGATGATTGTCGTTTGTTCTTGTGGGGTTTTGAGTCGATACCTGTGCGGTTCTTGGGCACCATTTCTCGCTTATGCCTGAGACGCTTCTCTTCACCACAGCGATTGATTACACGAATGCGGCGCCGCACATTGGGCACGCGTATGAGAAGGTGTTGGCGGACGTGGTGAGTCGGTATCATCGGGCGAGCGGGCGGAGTGTGTATTTTTTGACGGGAGTGGATCAGCACGGGCAGAAGGTGCAGCAATCGGCGGAGCGGGAGGGGTTGTCACCGAAGGAGTTTGCGGAGCGGTGCACGGAGAAGTTTGTGGCGCTTTGGACGAAATTGGACGTGGCCTATGATGGTTGGGCGGCGACGACTTCGTCGGTTCATATCGCTTGTGTTCAGAAGATTCTGCAGGCGTTGCACGACAAGGGGCAGTTGTATAAACAGAGTTACACGGGGTTTTACTCGATTCGGCAGGAGCAGTTTTTGACGGATAAAGAGCGTGGGGAGGACGGGCAGTTTGGACCGGAGTGGGGGCAGGTGGTGGAGTTGGCGGAGGAAAACTGGTACTTCCGGTTGTCGGAGCACAAGGCGTGGTTGCTTGGTTTTTTGGATCGGAATCCGGAGTTTGTGATTCCGGCGTTTCGGAATGCGGAGTTGCGGAATGCGGTGGAGCGGATTTCCGGAGACTTGTGTATTTCGCGTCCGAAGGCCCGATTGGCGTGGGGGATTGAGCTGCCGTTTGATCGCGATTACGTGACGTACGTCTGGTTTGATGCGCTGATTAACTACCTCTCGTTTGCGGGCTATTTGGCGGATGGGGCGGAGGGGTTACCGGAGTTTGAGCGGGTGTGGCCGGCTGCAGCGCAGGTGATTGGGAAAGATATTTTGGTTCCGGCGCACGGGGTTTACTGGACGGTGATGCAGCATGCGATGGGATTTTCGGATGAGCAGATTCCGCGGTTGCTGGTGCATGGTTGGTGGAACATCGCGGGGGCGAAGATGAGCAAGAGCGTGGGCAATATTGTTGATCCGAACGGGTTGTGTGATCGGTACGGATCGGACGCGTTGCGGTATTATTTGATGGCGGACATTGCGACGGGCCGAGATGCGGATTTCTCGGAGGATCGGTTGCGGATGCGTTTCAATGAGGAGTTAGCGAACAACGTGGGTAACTTGTTGAATCGGTCTTTGAACATGACGAATCGCTTTCGCGCTGGGGTGTTGCGGGCGGGCGGAAGCGGGTCGGGGGCGCATTGGGAGGCGTTGGCGCGGTTGTCGGGTGAGGATGCGCCGCGGTGCATTGCGGCATACCGTGCTGCGATGGAGGGGTATCAGGTGGATGCGGCGTTGCGTGAGGTGGTGCAGTTTGCTCGGGCGTGTAACCAGTTAATTGAAAGTTCGGCGCCGTGGAAGTTGGCGAAAGAGCCTGCGGAGGCGGAGCTTTTGGATGCGGTGCTCTGGCATTTGGTGGAGTCGGTTCGAATCATTGGGGCGTTATTGGCTCCGGTGTTGCCTCGTACGGTACCCGCGATTTTTGCGCAGTTGCAGATTGGGCAACCGGGTCTGGCGGA
>JBEEPE010000220.1:0-37119 GCA_041191265.1 Verrucomicrobiota bacterium
CGTTGATGGACACCATGACGAACGTGGTGGGGGTGTTGATCATCATGATGGTGATGATTGGGATTAGTTTGGCGACGACGGTGAAGAAGGTGTTGTCGGAGCTCCCGGATGTGTCGGTGGAGGAGCACGCGAAGTTGAAGGAAGAGGTGAAGAAGTTTGAGGAGAAGCGGGATCCAGCGGAGGTGAAGCAGGACATCGCAAAGGTGCAGGAGGATCTGAAGAAGTTGGAGGAGGCGATGGCGAAGCTTGAGGAGCAGAAGGCGAAGGATCCCGTGGTGATGGTGGATATCGAGAAACTGCTCAAGGAACTGGAGATGTTGGAGAAAGAGCGGAATGAGCGCAGAGACCGTGTTGCGGCGTTGACCGATGAGGCGGAGAAGCTCAAGGCGCGCTTGGACACAACGCCGCGCTACGTTCCTCCTCCGCCGGTTCAGGTGCGCCTGCCGAACCCGAAAACGATGCCCGACCAGGCGGCTATTCACCATGTTCTGGTTTCGGGGAACAAGTTGATGCCGGTTCGGATTCAGGAGCTTCAGACGGCGGTGGAGAACGAGTTGGAGGAGTTGAAGAAGAACAACTCGGACATCATTGTGAAGAAGGAGGATGTGAAAGGTCCTGACGGTAAGCCGATGATGAAGAAGGTGGCGGGTAAGGCACCTGCACCGATGCGGAAAGTGACGTTTGAGCCAGTGAAGCTGACGAAATACTTCGATCGGAAGCTGAATCAGCGCCCGCCTTCGCCGCGGGATGCGAATCGCGATTTTTTGGTGGAAGTTGGTGCGGCGCCTGGATCGGCAGCGGTCCAGATGAAGCTCACCATGCGCACCGAGGCGGGAGAGTCATTTGAAATGGCGCGGCAGCCTGCATCGACTTTTCGGATGCTGCTGAAACTGTTGAAGCAGGATCCGAAGTCGGTCGTGTGGTTTCATGTGAGCAAAGATTCGATTCCAGCGTATCTTGCGGCGCGCGATATTGTGGATGCAGAGGGGTTGCCGGTTACTTGGGAGATTGATGATCGCAAGGGATGGTCTGTGACCCTGCCGAACGACTATCAGGTGCCGTTTACGCCACCTCCTGTAGTAGCGAAGCCCCCCACTCCTCCTCCTCCTCCGGGCGCGCCGGCGAAACCTGCCGTGACCATTGCTGCCCCCAAGGCTGCGGTCGATTAGGCGGTGCTCGCGTTGTTGTGTAGAGTTGATTCGCCTAAACTTCGGCGGCGGGTTCACCTCCTCCACCATCCCCCCGAACCGTCGGTATCTAAAAACTGCAACGGCCCTCTCTCACCTCACCGAGTTGCGAAAAAATTCGTCTGCCTCGGTGGCTCAGACGAAGCGTCGGACGTAGTCGTGGAAGAAAGTTGCGGCGAACTCGACTTCAGCGATGGGCACATGCTCCGCCGCTGTGTGCGCGAGGTCGATGTCGCCGGGCCCGATAATCAGACTCGGAATACCAATCGCCGAGAGCTTGCTCGCATCGCTTCCGAAGGGAACGCCGCAGGGCGTGCCGTCTCTGCCCGCTCGTTGAAGAACGTCCGATGCGACAGCAACCGCGGGATCAGTCGTATCTGTTTCGAGGGGAACATCGACGAGCATCGGAGCATCCATCGAGAACTGGAACCCAGGAATGACGTGGGCAACTCCGTCCAGAAGCTGGTGATAATGCGCGAGTACGGACTCGGCTGTTTCTTTGGGCAGAAGGCGGCGGTCGACTTCAATGGAACACTGGTCGGGCACAAAGTTGACTTGCACTCCGCCGTGAATGACGCCGACGTTCGCGGTGGCGGGGCCGAGTAACGGGTGAGGGTGTTGGGCCAACTCGCGAGCATCGGCTTCGATGGCCTGAATCACTCTGGTCATCATAGAGATGGCGTTGACGCCGAGGTGGGGCTTTGAGCTGTGTGCCGCGCGTCCGTGTGTGTGAATCTTCCATCGTAGGACACCTTTGCTGGCGACGACGGGGCGCATTCCTGTCGGCTCGGCGACGAGCGCAGCGAGGGGTTGTGGACTTCCGGTTTGCTGAAGCCTTTCACAGAGCGCAACAACGCCGCGAAAACTGTACTCCTCGTCGACGGCAGCGCACAACCAAACGTCCACGGGAGGAGGTTCGTCAGATTTTGCGATGGTTTCGATGGCGTGAAGCATGGCCGCGAGACCGCCCTTGGTGTCGCAACTGCCCCGTCCGTAAAGATTGCCTTCCTTGATGACAGGATCGAAGGGAGGGATGGTCATCCCCTTGATGCTGACGGTGTCCGTGTGCGCTTCGAAGAGGATACAGCGGGAGCGGTCGCGCCCAGGGACTTTGGCGAGGACGTTGGGGCGTCCGGGGAATACCTCGTGGGATTCGGTTTCAATGTGCGCCGATTGGAGGCGGTGAAGGATCCATGCGGCGATGGCTCCCTCGCCGGGGCCACCTTCGTAGGCCGGATTGACGCTGTTGATTCGAACGAGTTCTTCGAGGAGTTCGACAACGGTCGAAGCACGGGAGGACGGGCTCATTTGGCGGTTGGCTTTTTCTGGACGGGTGGATTGAGCGGCCAGTCGGGATGGTTGGAGTGCGACTGCGCCATGAATGCAGTGAGTTCGGCGACTTTCTCTGGATGCGCCTCGGCGACATTTTTTGATTCGGCAGGATCGCTGATCAGATTGAAGAGTTCGACCGGCGCGTTGGGCGCTGGTTTGACGGCTTTCCAGTCACCGATTCGAGCGGCTTGCTGCGGCTTACCTTCGTGCAGTTCCCAGTAGAAGCCTGGTCGCTTTGGGGCGTCACCTCCTTTGAGGTAACTGACAAGCGAGAGTCCGTCTGGTTTGAATGCTGTTGGTAACGAGGCGTTTGCGAGTTCCGTTGCTGTGGGGAGAAAGTCCCAGAATGCCCAAGGACCGGTTGCGACGCGGTTGGCGGGAATGGTTCCGGGCCAGCGTGCGATGGCTGCCTGCCTGAGGGCGCCTTCGTAGAGGCTTCGCTTGTAGCCGCGCAAGCCGTTGGATGCCTGTTCGAACAACTTCCCGATCTCCGAGGAAGGTGCGAATGAGGAACCATTATCGCCTGTGGTGATGACCAGCGTGTTTTCGTCGAGGCTCAGTTGTTTGAGTAACGAGAGGACCCGCCCGATGTCCGCGTCGAGTCGGGTAACTTGAGCTGCGTAGGCCTTTTGTTGCGGGGTCCACGGTTGATTGGCGTAGGGTCCGAGGTCGTCAATCTCGTGACGACCGTGGGGAAGGGTGATGGCGTAGAAGAGGAAGAACGGTTGATCTTTGACGGAGCGAATCCAGCGCAAGGATTCGTCTGCGATGAGGTTTTGCGCGTAGGTTTTTCCGACGGCTTTTCCGTCATTTCCATCGAGCGGGATTCGTTGTTCGTCGTTGTACAGGTACTTTGGAAAATAGCTGTGGGCGTGGCGCTGGCAGTTGTATCCGAAGAAGTGATCGAACCCGTTTTTGAGTGGGCTACCGGAGGTGTCGAACATTCCCATTCCCCATTTCCCGATGCAGGCGGTTGCATAACCAGCTTTCCTCAGGATGGATGCGACGGTTGGAGTTCCTTCTGGCAGCGGCTTTTGTCCTTCGGGTTGGATTTCGCGATTGGCGCGGATGGGGCAATGGCCGGAGTGGAGTCCGGTCAGGAGGGACGCGCGACTGGGCGCGCAAACGCTGGTGCCGCAATAGGACTGGGTGAAGCGAGTTCCCTCAGCTGCCATGCGGTCGAGGTTGGGGGTTTGAATGAGTTTTTGGCCGTAGGCACCGACGTCACCTTGTGCGAGATCGTCGCTCAGGATGTAGATGATGTTTGGGCGTGCGTTGGCTGCATCGCAGATGGCGGTGAGGAGCAGCGAGAGAAGGAGGGCGAGGCGTTTCATGGGGGGGGCGGTTCCGTTATCGCGGTGCCGGGGAGGATTTCTGAAGGCGTTGCATGGCCTCGGCGTAGCGCTTTCCAAACTCGCGGAGGGCGGGGGTGTCAAAGTGCAGCCGATCGCCTTTATGGCCGAGGCCCTCTGATGGAACGACTGCGGCGTGAGGGACGTTGGAGGGAAGGCTATCGATTTCCTCGTTGATTTTGCGCCAGAGGTTCGGAGTTCCGTTTGGGTTGGACTCCACGATGAACGTGCCGAGATGCCCGGCGACAAACGGCATGTTGGGGGACGAGATTTGCGTTCGTAAGTCAGACACCATTGCGGCGAGCCGTTTCCCGTAAGTGGGGGCGAGGGACGTGGTGCTATCTGCTTCGCCTTGGTGCCAGAGGATGCCTTTGAGGGTTCCGTGCTGGCGTGCTACCTCGAGCCGTGCGAGCGCTTGTTTCCAGAGATCGCCGTCTTTTTCCCATCGTGACAGGGGCGTGCCTCCGACGGCGCAAGGGATGAGGCCGATGACGATGGGTTCGGGTGCTGTCTCGGCCATTGTTGCGGCGAAGGAGGTGCCGAGGGCTGCGCCGGCAATGGGTTTGTCGAAATGGAGGGGTTCGGTTGAGGGGACCCACTTGTTTTCTTTGTCGAGTTTCAGGACGCGCGGGTGGGGTTTTTGATCGGGTGGAACGACGCCGCGACCGGCCATGTTGGATTGGCCGATGAGCAGGTAGAGGTGGAAGTCTTCCTTTCGGCTTGGGACGGAAGATTGCGCGGAGGCGGTGGATGTTCTGAGCGGGCTGAGGCTCAGGAGGATTGTCGCGAGAAAAAAGAGATTGGATCGAAGGGAGGCGCTCATGGGGTGTGGGTTGTGGGTTGGGCGGTGGTGCAGGGATTGTTCCATGTTGTGGGTCAGAGAGAGGCGGTTGAGACAATCCTGCTGGGTTGCGGAACCATCTGCGCGCGACAGGGGGGCGGCGGCGTGGCATCGTGGGAGGGTTATGAAAGAGATTCGAGTCGGTATCATTGGAGGCGGTCTGATGGGCCGCGAGATGGCGAGTGCATTTGCGCGCTGGTGTGCGTTGACCGATGTGGCTGTTCGCCCTGTTTTGACGGCGGTGGCTGATTTGAATCCGGCGACGTTGGAGTGGTTCAAAATCATTCCCTCGTGCCAACATTTGGTGACGGATCATCGGGCCTTGCTCGCGTTGCCTGACGTCGATGTGGTGTATGTTGCGGTGCCGCACAACCTGCATGAGGCGCTTTATTTGGACGTATTGAATGCGGGTAAGGATTTGTTCGCGGAGAAGCCGTTTGGGATTGATCTGGCGTCGGCGAAGCGGATTGCGGAGGCGGCGGAGAAGTCGGGCCGCTTTGTGCGTTGCAGTTCGGAGATGCCGTTCTTTCCGGGGGCGCAACGGGCGTTTGCGTTGGCGCGCTCTGGCGGGGTGGGGCGGGTCTTGGAGGTGGTTTCCGCGTTTCACCACAGTAGCGATTTGGATCCGACGAAGCCGGCCAACTGGAAGCGATTGAGCCACACTTGCGGGGAGGGCGGGGTGTTGAACGACCTTGGGATGCACGCGTGCCACATTCCGTTGCGCTTGGGCTGGAAGCCGTCGCGAGTGTTTGCGCAGTTGCAAAAGGGGTATGCGGAGCGGCCGGATGGAAAGGGCGGTGTGGCGGCGTGCGACACGTGGGATAACGCGTTGGTGCACACGTGGATTGATACGGGTGGGTGGGAGGTGCCGATGCGGCTTGAAATGAAACGATTGGCGCCTGGGGCAACGAATTCGTGGTTCATTGAAATTTTGGGCACGGAGGGAGGAGTCCGTTTTTCGACGGCTGAACCGAAGACGTTGTGGCAGTTTGAGCGAGGTAAGGAGCAATGGTGGAAGCGAACGGACCTTGGATTTTCGACGCCGTTCAAAGTTGTGACGGGCGGGATTTTTGAGCCGGGGTTTGCGGATGTGATTCAGCAGATGTGGGCGGCGTATTTGATGGAGCGCGAAGGGTTACTGGACGGCAGGTTTGGGTGTGCGACGCCTGCTGAGGCGGTTGCATCGCACGAGATTTTCCACGCTGCGCTGGAATCGCACCGCGCCTCGTCGGTCGTCCGGATGTGAGGCGACGCTTCGAGGGATGGGATTGCGAGGTGATTGGGTTGGGCGCGGCCTTTGGCAGGCCGCGCCAATCGTCACGGCCTACTTCGACCGTCGTCGCGGACTTTTGCGAGGGCGGCCGCGATTTCTTTCACGATTTCGGGTTTTTCGGTGGCGAGGTTGGTCGTCTCGCCGGGGTCTTGGACGAGATTAAATAAGATGTGCCGATGGCCGCTTTTTGCCCCTTTAGTTTCGATGAGTTTCCAAGGTCCAGCGCGCACGGCGAGGGCGTCGTCGCTTGTATCGCCCTGCACCACAGTCATCTTTCGAATCGGATCTGAGTGTGGTTCGGCGCGCAATGCCGGTAGGATGTTGAACGAGTCGCCCCCTTCGGAGGGTGGAAGCGGAACATTGAGGAGGGCTGCAACGGTCGCAAGCAGGTCGGTGAAGCAGATGGTTTCGTCCGACACGGTGCCTGCGGGAACTTGGCCTGGCCATCGTGCAATGAATGGAACGCGATGCCCGCCTTCGAACGGGGTGCCTTTGCCGTCGTGCCACGGGCCATTGGCGATGTGACCGAGGGCCCGTGCATCTCTTTTGGCGGAGCTGGCCTTCTCGCGAACGCCCCCCGCTTCGCTGGCCAGATTGAGCTTCACGTTTTTTGACCCTTTAAAATCTGAAATGGCTGCGCCGTTGTCGCTGGTGAAAAGAACCAGCGTCTTTTCGCTAAGTTGGAATCGCTCGAGTGATGCGAGGATTCGTCCAACGTGATGATCCAGCTCTTGGATGTAGTCACCGTAAAGTCCCGCTGCACTCTTGCCACGAAATCGCTCAGCAGGGGTGATGTGCGTGTGCGGAATCACCGAGGTGAAGTAGAGGAAGAACGGACGATCACGGTTTTCCTCGATGAAGTGCAGCGCTTTGGTGACAAGAGTCCCACTCACCAAATCGTCCACTCGGGGCTGCGCGAGGCCTTCTGGGAAGTCACGGCCTTTGACGACGCGAAATGGTTGGTCTGGCTTTCGCCCGACGATGTCATGGTTTTCGATGAAAGCGCGGAACGGGTCGTTATGGTTTTGGGGCACGCCGAAGTGCGCGTCGAAGCCGACCTCAAGAGGTCCCGTGATGGGCAGTTGGTTCCAGTCTTTGCTGTAACCGAGGTGCCATTTGCCGATGGCCGCCGAGCGATAGTTTTGGGACTTCAGCAGGGAGGCGAGATTCATCCGATCTCGCTCGAGGTGGTAGTCGTTTCCCGTCTGATGCAGACGCCAAGGATAGCGCCCGGAGAGCAATCCATACCGGGAGGGAGAGCAGACGGATGCGGGCGAATGCGCGTCGGTAAACTTCATTCCCTCGCGGGCGAGACGGTCAATGTTCGGCGTTTTGATTTTTGTTGCGCCGTAGCAGCCGACATCTCCGTAGCCAAGGTCATCCGCGAGGATGAGAACGAGGTTGGGTTTGGAGGGAGTTTCGGCGTGCAGCACCGTCAGTTGTGCGAGCGAGAGAGCGGTGAGAAGGGCGATTGCATTCATGGCTAGAAGGTCCAGTGACGCGGTTTTCCTTGAGGCGGAGTGAGGACGATGTCGTCGAGTTCTACTGCTGCGGATCCGGACGGCAGATAGAGCCTTAGGATGCCGGACGTTTCCTTCACTGGGAGCACGATGGTGACAGTTTCCCACATGGATTCGCCGGTGACTTTGTAGGGCACGGTGAGTGTTTCGGTGGCGCCTGCGGCGGTTAAGAGCGTGACCTTTCCTTCGCCGGATTGCGGGGCACGGACCCGAAAGGTGAGACGTGCAGCTCCGGCGGACAGGTTCGCACCAATGCCGAGGAAGGAGCCGTTGCCCTTGGAGCGCACGTTGAGGACACCCTCGCGCACAACGGCAGATCCTGCTCGATTTTTCCACCCGCCGGGCAAGTCGTCGGGTGCAGATGGCTTTTTGATGGGTGTGGTCGAGGAGTCGCTGGGGAGGTTGCTGAAGTTGGGATTGAGTTTGGGAATTACGGCTTCGGTCTCCTTCAAAAAGTCGTCGAGCGCTGCATTGAGTTTGGCTGCGACATCGGGTTTCTCTTTCACGAGGTTTTGGCGTTCGCCCGGATCTTTGGCGAGGTCGTAGAGTTCGAGTTCGTCGGCCCCGTCGTCGGCCCGAGCATAAAAGCGGATGAGCTTGAGGTCGCCTTCACGGATGTATGAACCAGCATAGAAACCGTCCATCACGGCATCGCGCGTGGCGTTGCCGTGGGGGAAATGGCAGAAGATGCGCTTCCGCGGCGAGGTGCCACCGGTCAGGGCTGCGGTCTGATCGACCCCGTCGGTCTTTTGGTCAGGTTTCGGTGATGCTCCGCAGACATTGAGGAGGGTGGGGTAAAGGTCGGTCGACTGAATGAGGAAGTCGGCGGTCTTTCCGGCTTGGACTTTGCCGGGCCAGACGACGATTGCCGGTTCGCGAGTGCCCCCCTCATACAAGGAGGCTTTGCCGCTGCGATATGGCAAGTTGCTGGTGGCGGGGATTGAGGCGAAACCTGCGGGGTCGGTTTGTTTGGGGGGGTAGGCGAAGCCGCCATTATCGGACCAGAACACAATCAAGGTATTGGCTGCTTCGCCAGATTCTTCGAGGTGGTGAAGAAGTCGACCCACGGCGTCGTCCATGCGTTTGACCATGGCCGCGTAGAGGGGATTTTTTTGGGGATTGGCGGGGTCGACTTTCTTTTTGAAGTGTTCGATGTCGTCAGGGCGCGCATTCCAAGGGGAGTGAACGGAGTAGAGCCAGAAGTTGACGAAGAAGGGTTTGCCTTTGCTGGCGCGGATAAACTGGCCGGCTTCGTCGGCCATGCGCTCGTCCACATGGCGGCCGGCCTTGTCTTGGATGGAGGGGTCGTTGATGAACTTGGACCACGGCGCGAAGTAACCTCCGCCGGGGCCTGGTGCTTTGGGTGTATGGGGCCAATCGACTTCGAAACCTTGGTCACGCGGTTCGTAGGAATCTCCGGGAGCTAGGTTGTGTCCGAGGTGCCATTTTCCGAAGTGAGCGGTTGCGTAGCCCGAATCTTTCAACGCTTCGGCGAGCGTGTAGTAGCTGGGTTGCAGCCGAGTAAGCGAGTTTGCGACGTTGACGCGTGCGTTTGAGGTGAGGAGTTTTTTTTCTAGGGTCACCTTCGGCAGATGGCAGGCTGGGGCTGTGATGCCGGTTCGCGCGGGATGCTGACCGACCATGATACTTGCGCGGGTGGGGGAGCAGAGGGGGCTTGCGGAATAGGCATTGGTTAGCCTGACACCGCGTGCGGCTAGGCGGTCGAGGTTTGGGGTTTCGTAGAAACGGCTGCCGAAGCATCCCAAATCTCGCGCGCCGAGGTCGTCCGCGAGGATGAGCAGCACGTTCGGGCGGTCCGCAGCGAAGGCGGACAATGAGAGGAAGAGAAGGTTCGCGACGAGTGTGAGGGCGGATTTCATCGGTGTAAGGGTTTGGAGTTGAGGCGGAAAATGCGGGGTTCATCGCCGCTGCTTTTGAACTCGATGGACTTTATTTCGATGCCGGTTGCAGCTTTTGGCGGAGTGATGCGAAGAGGGATGGTGCGAGCGCGCTCGCTGAGTGGCCCGGCTATTTTTGGGGTGAGGCATTCTCGGGACGACTACGGTTCATGCCTTGGGCCCTACTCTTCACTAGGTTTTTCAGAGCGGCGTCTTTGCTGATGAGTTTTCCGGCCAGCACGTCTTCTTCACGGAAGCGGGCAAACAGAATTTCGGCATCGCGATCGCGGTTTCGGTCGTAGTGAACGTAAAGGTCGCCGGTGGGTGTCTGCGCGATGTCTGGGTACGAGACGCCGGGACGTTCGTCGAGGAGCAGGCCGCCGGACCACGTTTTGCCTTCATCCGTGGTGAGGAATGCGGTGAGTTCTTGTCGGGCAGGTGTGGCTTGCGTGATGTCTTGGCCGTGTCGAATGACGAGCATGTTTCCAGAGTGAAGGCGTCGGATGACGGCTTTGCTGTTTACGTGCGGGAAAAGAGAGGACTGCGGCTTCCACGTTTTGCCACCATCGTCTGAGAAGCTCTGGAATGTAGCTTTCATGCCGCGCGAGAGCATCCAGAGGGTGCCGTCTTGCTTCTCCGCCACGGTGTGTTCGTTGAAGCAACTGTCTTCGTAAATGATGCCGCCGCGATACCGCCAATGGCCGCCCTCGTCGTCGGAGACGAAGACATTGGCGCCGCGCACAGGGTCGAGTTCGCGGTAGCAATCGGCGAAAGGCTTGTCGATATGCCAGCGTTCCCAGAGGGACACTGGCAGAATCCATTCACCGTTTTTTCGGACGATGGGTTTGTTCAGCGAAGCGCCGAAGCCGATATAAACTGGCTGTGTCCAAACGGGGTTTTCCGCATCTGGGTTGTCGCATCGGACAAACCAGTTACTGCAACTGCCGTCAAACATGCCGACCGACTGGTGGAAGAACAGCCAGAGTCTTCCTTTTGGATCGCACCAAAACGAACCAAGTCGCGTCCCCATTTTGAGACCGTGCGCCTGTGGATCGATGACGAATACTGGGTCACGCCATGACTTTCCCTGATTGTCACTGTAGCTCGCGAGCAGATAGGCGTTTGGCCCGTCTTGTCCGCCCGCCCAACAGGTCCAGAGTCTGCCCTTGGAGGTGGACTCGATGCTGGCGGCCATGGCGAACGGTAGGTACTTCTGCGCGTAGGTGGGGAAGGGGTTGAAGATGAGCTTCGGGGTGACGTGGATGCTGTTCAGCAGGCCCTGCGTCACCTTGGGAGTTGGTGGGGTTGAAGGCTTATCGAGTTTGTTCACCACTTGTTTCAAACGCATGGCACCCGAAACGTTTTTGCCGGCAGCCACATCCTCTTCCCTGAAGTTCGCCAACAGAATCTCTCCCTGTCCACCGCGATCACGGTCGTAGGTGATCCAGATGAGGCCATTCTTTTCCTGCACGCCGTCGGGGTAGGACACGCCTTTTCGTTCATCAAGGAGCAGGCCCTCATTCCAAGTCTCGCCGTCGTCGGTGGAGAGCTGTGCGGTGAGATGGCTACGGCCGGTGAAGTGGTGGTGATTCACGAGCAGCAGGTGGCCTGAGGCGAGGCGGCGGATGAAGAAGCGTGAGTGCGGAGTGGCAATGGTTGTGGGCCTGCCTTCGGACCAGGTGCGACCTTTGTCGGATGAAAGACTTTCCCACAGTACCTTCTCGGTACGGATGAGCATCCAGAGGCGCCCGTCCTTCCGTTCGACGATCATGTTTTCGAGCCCCGCCTTTTCTGTTTTAACCGCGCCTTGAAGTTTCCACGTCTTGCCTTCGTCGGTTGAGAGAGCCGCGCCGAAGACCTGTTTGGGATCAAAGCCAGCCCAACCCGTTAACGGTTCTAGGGCATGAACGACTGGCAGTATCCACTCGCCTGTCGAGAGCACGACGGGTTTGTTCATACGAAAGCTGAACGGGCTTTCAAATCCGATGCGAAACTCCTCGCCCCAAACTGGTTGCGTGGCGTCTGGGAAGTCGCAGATTCGGGCATAGACGCCGTGGTGAGTGCTGTCCTTGATGCTCCGGTTGAAGAGGTACCAGAGGCGCCCTTTCGGATCGGTCCACAGGCAAGGGTCGTAGCAGCGGGTGCCATCGGTGAGCGGGAGCGCCATCGCTTTTGGTGCGGTAAACGTTTTACCGTCATCGTCGCTATGCGCTAGGACGACGGTATTAAGGGGTTCGGGCTCTTTGGTGCCTCCGGTGAACCACGAGACAAATACGCGGCCTTTTGCCGAGCGTTCGAGGCCGGGGATCCCTTGCCAGGTGCGCTTGGCGAGATCCATTGGAACAGGTTCAGCCGCATGCAAAAGTGCGTGAACCAACGAGAGAAGAGCGATGAGAAAAGGGGTGGAGTGTTTCATGAGGACGACGTGCTGTAACGGTGCGGCCAAATCCCTTGCCGCGTTTGATTAGCACGCCCTGCATCACGAAATGGACCAGCGGCGACGGGGATTAGTGAGAGGCCCTGTGCACCCAGAGCAGGGGACGAAAGCGCGGGCAGCCATGGAGGCTCAGAAAGTTGCCGTCAGGCACCGAAGTGTCATCGCTGGGAAGATGCTTGGGAGAACCATCCCCGTGGCATACGGCTCAGAGATGATATTGGCAAAACTTTGCGGGAGCGTGAGTCGGCGGCGCTGGGTGAAGGTGGCTTTCCTGATGCGGTCCAACCGCATCCGAGAGACGACGGCTGCGGAGGCCTTCCGCTGCGAACGGGTTTCTCTAGCGATGCTCGGCGTTTGGAGTTTCTCGGGCGGCTCCTCTTCCTCAAAAGCTGAGGGCCTTCGGAGGCGGTGAGGCTCGGGTGGATGACTGCCGTTGGGCTTTGATTTGGACGAATTTTGTGATTTGTGCGCGACTTTGGGACGGAAATGCCATACTCAGTATGGCATGAAAATGACGATTCGCATTGATGAAGATTTGCTTGATCGGGTGATTGAGCGGTTTGGGTTTGCGAGTAAGACGGAGGCGGTGGAAATGGCGTTGAGGGAGATGGATCGAAAGGCACGTTTTCGGGAGTTCGCGAAGGCGGGGTTGGGGCTGAGTGCGGAGGAGTTGAAGGGGGCCGTTGATCCTGATTACGAAGTTGCCGCAATGCGTGTGGCTGAGAGGTCGGCGGTTTATCGTTCGGGCAAGGCGGGTGAATCATCGCGATGAGCGGGCCCTGTCTGGTGGACAGCAACGTTTACATCGGCCTTTTGCGCCGAGGGATTGATCCGTCCCTTGCGTTGACGGACTGGATTGGGGACGGCGATTTGGCCATTTGCGGGATGGTCCGGATGGAGGTTGAGCGGGGCTTAAAGGTGGAGAGGATTCGTCGCCGGTTGAGTTCCTTTTTTGATGTGTTGCTGAACATTCCCACGACCAACCGCATTTGGGAGGAGGCGGCAGCGCAGGCTTGGTCGCTCGATCGGCGTGGGTTGATTTTGCCCGCGCAGGACATCTTGATTGCGATGTGTGCGAAGGAAATTGGGGCGTCGGTTTTGAGTGACGACCGGCATTTCGATTTATTGCCCGGGCTGAGAGTCCTGCGTCCGGAAGACACGCTGAAAGACTGGTGAAACCGGGGGTGCTGGCCAGTACGGGCCAGAGCGAAAGTGACTGCCTGGATCGGGGTGAAAAAGTGGGGCAACCCTTTCGGATCACCCCTTCGCAGTTGCGAGCAGTTGGCGTCACTCTTGCATGAATCTTCTCACCAGCAACGCTTTTTCCATTTCAAAATCCGCGTCGCCCGTCCAAGTCTGCAAGGGTCGCGTGGTATCTGGCGACGCTTTCGATGGTGGCTTCGGCGTTAGGGTTGTTGGAGCCACTCGAGGTTGAAGCGGGCGAGGGTGAGTCGGCCGCCTGACCATGCGGTCATTCCCCTGCTATCGCCCGCTCGGCCGTAGAAGCACAGGATGGTGCCGGCCTTTGTCACGGCGAGGTCCGAGTAGGCGCTGGGCCCTTCTTCGAGCCGTTTCGTCACGGGCCAGGACTGGCCCTCGTCGCGACTGAGTTTGATGCTGACGTTCGTGCGGTCGCGGAATCCCCCGGGTTCGGCCTTGCCCTTTGCCCTTTCGAGGTTGTGTGGGTTGGAGAAGAGAATGAGGTTTTGGCCGCCGTGGTGGTAACGGACGATTCCTCCCATGCAGATGGGTTCAATCAGGGCGTCGTCGAATTTTGGCGTGCCCCACTGCGTCGCCCCATCGGGACTGGTGACGATGAGACGGCGATTGGCCTTCGACTCGCTGCGCACGTTGAGCATCACGCGTCCGTCGGTGAGTTCGATGGCGACGGTCTCGTTTGGATTGATCCATTCCTCGGTGCAGGGCACGGCGATATCACCGGCTTTCCACGATTTACCTTGGTCATCACTGTAAATGGAGGCCGTCACGCTGGGTCGGTGTGCGTTGCCGCCTTCGCCGGTCGAAAGCCAAACGGGGACCAATAACCGGCCCGTTTTGAGTTGGATGCTGTGGTTTGGCCCAGTCGCCAGAACCTTCCAGGCGTAGTCTTTTTTGAATGCCTCGAAGGTTCCGGTGATCTCAGCCGGCTTTGACCAACTCAGGCCGTCATCGTCGCTGCGCTGATAAAAGCAGCGCTCGTATTCGAGGCAGAAAAGCATGTGCACGGTGCCGTCCTTGTCTGCGATCAGGACAGGATTGTTGTAGGTCACGTCGGTGGGTTCCACGTTCTTCATGCGCAGGGCAAACGGGTTCTTGCGTTTCGGTCCCTCCACATTGGCGATGCTTTGCGGCTCGCTCCACGTTTTACCGTCGTCGGTGCTGCGGCGGAGAAGGATCCGGATGTCGTCCCAATCGCTGACGCCTGCTGGACGTTTCCGTGCTTCACACCATGCGAGTACGGTGCCCTTGGCCGTCACAACGACGCCGGGGATGTGGTAAATGTTGAAATCAGGATTGTCTCCGATGGTGAAGAGATCTCGTTTTTCGAGAAAGGGTTCGGCAGCTGCTAAGGCGGAGACGGCGAGGAGAAGCGTCGCGAGAAGGGCTTTCATGGGACGTGGTTTATTTGGGGGGTGGTGAAGGGGAGACACCTTTCCGGTGTATGCTGGAATCTGGCCAGATTCTGTATTTGCGGCGGTTTTCGAGCAGGGATTTGCGGTTTTTGCTACACAAGACGGGAGACGGGCCCCCGCCCGGCGGTAGCACTTACCGACGGATCTCACGGGCGGTTATCGTTTTCGCCACGAGCATTGAGAGGTGCGCTGAGAGGGCAACCGCGATGGCTGTTTCCCAGCCGAAGAGTTCGAAGCCGAGGATCATCGCGGCGAGCGGGGCCCTTAGCCCTGCGGCAAAGGCAAGACAGAGGCCCACGGGGCCCGCGACGCCGGCCATGGGAAGTCCGACGCTCGCGAGGTGGAGGGCGAGGGATGTGCCCATGAAAAAGAGGGGGGTGACTTCGCCGCCGCGCATTCCTGCTCCGAGCGTGATGAGGGTAAACACGGTTTTCCAAAGCCATGCGAACGGGGCTGCCGTCGCATCGGACAGCATACTCTGAATGGAAATCGCACCCTCCGTCATCGAGGTCGCTCCCAGTCCGCAATAGCTCAATCCGTTGGGCACCGCAGTGGCCAGCGTTGCTAGGAGTGCAGTCGATGCGATGGCAATTGCCCAATCCGAGCCGATTTGCGCACGAACGGTGCGCAGTCGAGAAAGGCCGCGCTGAAACAATCCCGTGAGCACGCCACAGCTCACTGCGAGTGCGGCGAGTCCGCCCAAAATTCCGAGGTTTAAGGACTCAAACACCGGGGGGGGCGTGGTGCTGTGTGCGGCTCCGCAGAGGGTTGCCATCGCATGGCCCCCCCAGCTCGCGGCGGAAACCCACAACGCTTCTCGAAGGGAGGGGTGGCCGGCGTGCATTTCGAGAGCGAATACGGCTGCGGTGGCAGGCGTGCCGAAGACCGCGCCAAATCCCGCGGCAAGTCCGCAGCGGGTGGCGAGTCCGCCCGCGATGGCGTTGCAACGGGCGAGCTTTGCCACGAGGGCGGTTATGCCTGCGCCGAGTTGCAGGGCAGTTCCCTCCCTTCCTGCGGAGCCGCCGCCCAGATGGGTCAGCAGAGTCGAGATAAAGATGAGTGGCGCCATGCCTGACGGCGCTGCGGGTTTGTCCTCCTGCGAGGCACGGATGGCGGCGTTGGTTCCGCCATCTGACGCGGGGTCGAGCTTTGTGTAGAGGCGGTTGCTCAGGACTGCGCCCAGTGGGAGGGTTGCCATGAGCAGCGGTTGGGCAGCGAATGCGTGACCGACGAAATCCATGCCCTCGAGAAAAAGGGCGCCGACCGCTCCGGTGACCAGCGTGCTGGTGATAATCAGAGCGGATTGATTCATGGTGCGGAGATTAAGCAGAGGCGGTTCGACGCTCGGGCGAGAGTGCGATGTAAATCGCGGGAATCACGAACAGCGTGAGCAGCGTGCCGATGATCATGCCGGACACGAGCACGACGCCGATACTGTTTCGCGCGCCTGCACCGGGGCCGGACGCCAGCACGAGGGGGAAGTGACCGACCACCGTTGCGACGGAGGTCATCAGGATGGGGCGCAGTCGCGTTGTGCCGGCTTCAACGATGGCCTCGAGGAGTGGGACTCCGCGGTCGCGCAAGTGGTTTGCGAACTCCACGATGAGAATCCCGTTTTTTGAGACGAGCCCCACCAGCGTGATGAGCCCGACTTGGCTGTAGATGTTGAGCGTGGTGAATCCAAGGAACGAGAACATGAGGGCACCCGTCAGCGCGAGGGGAACGGACCCGAGGAGGATGATGAAGGGAGATCGAAAGCTTTCGAACTGTGCGGCAAGCACCAGAAAGATGAGAATCATCGAGACAATCAGTGTTTCATTGAGGCGACTACCTTCCACGCGGAGTTGTCGGGCTTCACCTTGATAATCAACGGAATAGCCCCGTGGCAGAAGGGTGGATGCCTCGGTTTCTAGGAAGCGGAGGACGCTGTCGAGCGTGACGTTCGGGGGGTAGGCCCCCTGGATGCGCGCGCAGTTGAGTTGTTGAAACCGGTTGAGGGTGCGTGGTTCGACGGTCTTGCGCACGGACGCGATGGTGGAGAGTTGAATCTGGCGTCCTTCGGGGCCGGGGACGTAGATGTCGCTGACCTGCTCGGGATTTAGGCGCGCGGCACGTTCGAGTTGGGGAATCACTTTGTAGCTGCGCCCTTGGATGGAGAATCGGTTGACGAAGGCTCCTCCCAGCATCGCGGAGAGGTCGCCTCCGATTTGCTGAAGATTCAGGCCCATGTCGAAAACGAGATCGCGGTCGAGGACGACTTCCGCTTGCGGCAGATCAAACTTCAGGTCGGTGTCGGCGAACATGAACATTCCGCTCTTGAGGGCCTTTCCAACGAGTTGCTCTGCGAAGCCAACGAGTTCGCGTGGTTCTGCGGTGGTGCAGATGACGAACTCGACGGGAAGATTGCTCGCGCCGGGCAGGGGAGCGGGTGTGGTTGCGATGACGCGGATGCCCGGAATGCCAGCGGAGCGGCCGAACACTTCACCGAGGATTTGATCAGTGGAGCGGGCGCGCTGGCTCCACGGTTTTGTGACGAGGCCGGAGAATCCTTGGAAGGGTTGTGTGATTTGAAAGGTGGTCGCGGTTTCTGGAATGGAAAGGAAGAGATCGTTGAGGAGCGCGGTGTACCGCGTGGTTTGATCGATGGTCGAGTTCGGCGCTGCTTGCACGATTCCGAACACGACCCCTTGGTCCTCCTTGGGCGCGAGTTCTTTTCCAGAAAGGAGATAGAACGGGATTCCGAGCAGCGTGAACGCGACAGCGAAAAAGAGGGTTACCGGACGCCAGCGCAGGCTCGAGCGCAGGACGTTCCCGTAGGATGATTTTACGCGGTCGAAAAAGCGGTTCACCACGCCTGCAAATCCTCCTGTTCCAGTTGCTGGTTTGAGGAGATGTCCGGACATCACGGGCGACAGGGTGATGGCGACGATTCCGGAGACGATGACGGCTCCGGCGAGGGTAAAGACGAACTCGCGGAAAAGGGTTCCGGTGAGTCCCCCTTGCAGCCCGACGGGGGCGTACACGGCCGCGAGGGTGATGGTCATCGCGACGATGGGGCCGAGCAGTTCTCTCGCGCCCTTGAGGGCGGCTTCCAGAGGCGAGGACCCCTCGCGGATGTGGCGTTCGACGTTTTCAACGACGACAATCGCGTCGTCGACCACAAGCCCGACAGACAGAACAATCGCGAGGAGGGTCAGCAGGTTCAGGGTGAATCCGAAGACCAGCATGATGAAGGCGGCGCCGACGAGACTGACGGGAATCGCGACGATGGGAATGAGGACCGAGCGAACGCTGCCGAGGAACAGAAAGATGACGGCTACGACGATGATGAGGGTTTCTGTGAGCGTTCGGAGCACCTCTTTCAGGGCGTCGTCAATGTAGCGGGTGGAGTCGTAGGGGATTCCCGCCTTCATGCCGCTGGGGAGTTGTCGTTCGATGTACGGCATTTCGGCGCGAACCCTTTTCATTACGTCGAGCGAGTTGGCCGTTGGGAGCACCCAGATTCCCATGAATGTGGCGGTTTGACCGGAGAAGCGGACATCGCTGTCGTAGTCCTCGGCGCCGAGGGAAACGTCGGCAATTTGTTTGAGGCGCACGACACGGCCTTGGTCTTCGCGGATGACCATTTCCTTGAACTCGTCTGCTGTGGTGAGGTTGGTGTTGGCGACGAGGTTCACGACGATGTCGGAGCCGCGCGTTCCGCCGAGAGCGGAGAGGTAGTTGTTTGCGGAGAGGGCGCGGCGAACTTCGGAGGCGGAGACGTTGAGAGCCGCCATCTGTGCAGGCTTTAGCCAGATGCGCATTGCGAAGGTGCGTGCTCCAAGGATTTCCGCTTTTTGGACGCCTGAGACGGCGGTGAGTTTGGGCTGAATGACGCGGGTGAGGTAATCTGTGATTTGATTTGGGTCGAGGTCCTCGGTGTAAAACGAGAGGTACATCGATGCGAACTGGTTGTCCGACGTGGTGAGTTCGATGGTCGGTGATTCGGACTCTGGAGGAAGGTCGTTTCGAACCTGCGCCACCTTTGACTGAATTTGGGTCAGAGCCGCGTTGGTGTCGTAATTCAGTTTGAGGTGAACCGTGATGATGCTGAGGTTTTGAGCGCTCTGGGATTCGATGAAGTCGATTCCGTCGGCGCTGGCGATGGAGCGTTCGAGCGGCGTCGTGACAAAGCCGCGGACGAGGTCGGCATTGGCGCCGATGTAGCGGGTTTTAACGTTAACGACGGCGATGTCGCTCTTGGGGTACTGGCGTACGTTAAGGGAGCGGATGGACTGGATACCTGCGAGAAGGATGAGCAGGTTGATGACAATCGCGAAGACGGGGCGACGGATGAAGAGGTCGGTGAAGGCCATGAGCGTGGCGTCAGCTATTGGGCGGGCGCGGTGCGGTGCTGTTTGCCGGGGCGACGGCATTATTGATTTGGACGGGGGCACCGCTTCGGAGGCGAAAGACACCAGATGAGACCACTTCGTCTCCCTCTTTTAGGCCGGACTCGACGACGACGACGTCGCCTCGCGTGGCGCTCGTTTTGACGAACTGCTGTTCGACCGTCGGCGGGGCGTCTTTTGCGTCAGCGGCGTGTTTTACGATGAAAACGGAGTCGCCGTATGGTGCGAACTGAATCGCCGCAAGAGGCACGGTGATCACATTCTTGCGCAGAGGCTTGGGGATGTTCACTCGCACAAACATGCCCGGCTTCAAGTGGCCGGATGGGTTTTCAATCGTCGCTTGAACCGTGAGGTTCCTCGTTGCGCTGTCGAGAGATGCGTCGACGGCAGTGATTTTACCCGACAGAGCATCGATCGCCCCCTGATCGAGCGTTGCTGAGACGAGCGTTCCGGGAGTCACTTGGTTCAGTTGCCCCTGAGGCACCGCGAACTCAACGTGAATGGGGTTGACCGAATGAAGGGCAATGACCGGTGCTCCTGGATTAAGAAACTGTCCTGGAGAGGCTTGACGAATGCCGAGAAGACCGTCGAAGGGGGCTTTGATGCTGCGTTTGGCGAGAGCCGATTTGCAGTTGTCGACGTTGGCATCCGCCTGCTTCAACTCGCTTTCTGCTGCATCGATATCTGCGTCGGCGATTGCGGCCTCCTTTTTGAGTTCGCGCTTTCTTGCGACATCTGTTTGGGCAAGTGCGAGGCGCGCTTCTGCCACGCGGAGTTGTGCGGATTCTTGGCGATCGTTCAGTGCGAGGAGAAGGTCGCCTTTTTTAACGAGGGTTCCGGATTCAATCGGAAGCGTTTCGATGATACCGGCCACCTCACTGGCGACCGTAAGCGAGTTGATTGCTCGAACGGAACCGGTGAACGAGATGGCGTCAGCCCACTCTCCGGGCTCTACCGTGATTGTGGTGACGGCGGTTGGTGGCGGCGCGAACTTGGCGCCCATCGCCATTGCACTCTTGATCTGGAGGAACTTCGCGTAGCCGAGTCCGGCGACGAGTGCTCCGAAAAGAACGGTCATTAAGAGAAAGCGTTTCCACATGGGTGCAGGCAGTATGAACGAGTTCGAGATAAATAAAAAACGCATCCCGCCGAGTGGACGGGATGCGTTGATGCCAAGAAGCTTACTTTGCGGCGATCATGCCGCTTTGCCGTGCGTAGTTGAAGATGCCGCCCGCATCGATCACGGGACGGACTTCTCCGAGAGGCTTGAGCGAGTAGGTTACGCCGTTGGCCGTGAGCGTGTCGTTGTCGAAGTCCAGCGTCGCGATATCCCCCGTTTTGAGGATATCGCAAAGGCGCTCGTTAGCGTCGTACGGGTACAACTCGCCGGTGGCCACGCAGTTCCTGAAGAAGATTCGCGCGAAGCTTTCCGCGACGACCGCTTCGACGCCCGCTGCCCCAAGGGCGATTGGAGCGTGTTCACGGGAGGAGCCGCAGCCGAAGTTGCGTCCGGCGATGACGATTTTGTACGGCGTTTCTTCGGCTCCTTCGGGGATGAAGCGTTGCGGGTACAAATCGTCTGGCAGGCCGATGAGGGCGTAGGTTCCCAGCTTTTTGTACTCTTCTGGAATCGTTGGAACCAGTGTAAGGTACTGGGCGGGTATGATTTGGTCGGTGTCGATGTTGTCCCGCGTCACATAGACGGGGGAGGTGATGGTTTTTGCCATGTCAGTTCGGAGGATTCGATGGTTTAGCTGATGTACTCGCGGGGGTCGCTGATGTGGCCGTTCAACGCGCTAGCGGCCACTGTGTAGGGCGATGCGAGGAATACTTGCGACTCCTTGTTGCCCATCCGTCCGGGGAAGTTGCGATTCGTGGCGGAGATGCACTTCATCGGCTGGTTGAGGCGGCCGAAGGTGTCCACGGGGCCGCCCAAGCATGCCGCGCAGGAGGCGTTTTCGGTCATTCGTACACCAGACGACTCGAGGATGCTCCACACGGACTGTCCGTTCCATTGAGTTGTCTTGAGGTCTTCAACCACTTGTGTGGTGGCTGGGACGCCAAAGGTGTCGATTTTGACGGTCTTGCCTTTCACGACCTCGGCGAATGCGAGGAAATCGCTGGTTTTCCCGCCTGTGCAGGAGCCGATGTAGGCGCGGTCCAGCTTGACGCTTTCCAACTCTTTGGCTGTCTTGCGGTTGCCTGGGTCAGGGTGGCAAGCCACCGTGGGTTCGAGTTTGGAGAGATCGAACTTTTTGTCGTAGCAGAACGTTTGGTCGGCATCCAAATCCACGGGTCTGAAGCGGCCCTTGTGGTTGTTTGCGTTCATGCGTTCTGCGACGTAATGCATGGTTAACTCGTCGCAGGGAAAGATGCCGTTTTTGGCCCCTGCCTCGATGGCCATGTTTGCGATGGTCATCCGGTCATCCATGTTGAGGTTGCGAACGCCGGGGCCTTCCCACTGCATGGCGCGATAGGTTGCTCCGTCGAAGCCGATTTCACCGATGACATGGAGAATGACATCCTTCGCCATCACCCCCGGTTGAAGCGCGCCTTCTAGGTATAAGCGCATGGATTCAGGAACTTTAACGAGTAGTTTTCCCGTTCCGAGGATGAATCCGGCGTCGGTGTTCCCGATTCCTGTGGCGAATTGGTTGAAGGCTCCCGCCATGCAGGTGTGGGAGTCTGTTCCAAACAAGATGCTTCCCGGGCGAACGTGACCACGCAGCGCGAGCGTGGTGTGGCACACACCGGTGTAGCGCTTGCCATACTGGGCTTTTGTTTGCCCCTTCGCGGCATCGAACTTCCAAGAACCGTTGGGGTCGTCAATAACGTCGTAAAAATACGGAAGCTCCTGTTCGCGAACGAATTCACGCAGGATGTCGACGTTACGGTTCGACATCGAATCCGCAGTGAAAATGTAGTGGTCTGGAATGATGACCACGCCTTCTCGGTTCCAGACCTTCGCGTCCTTCCCGAATTCGCGTTTGAAAACACCGATTGTCCCCGGGCCACACACATCGTGAGTCATCAGCACGTCGACGTTCACCCAGACGTTATCGCCCGGACGAACCGATGTTTTGCCGGCGGCCTGAGCCAGCACCTTTTCTGTAAGAGTCATAAGCCATCGATTCTCCCGACTCGTATTGCCTAGTGCAACCGCAAACCGGTCGAACAAAGCCGTGCGGGGTCAAAGCGGCGAACATTGAGAGCGGTTCAACAGTCGCTTGGAGATGCGAGTGCAAGCTATTGGCGCTCAATGAAGTCCAAGTGGAGACGAGCGCAGTGCCACATGTAACCCGGTCCCGTGTCGGCGACCTGATCGGCAGGGAACAGTGAAACGGCTTCACGGATGTCCGCTAACCCCGCTTGTTTGTCCGAACTCACGACATGTAGGCCCCTGTAGTACAGGTGAAAGAACTTCACCATGCGGGAGGACTCAACATGAGGGCGGACCGCTTCGTTGTAGTCCGCTAGGCTTAGGCTGCCTCCGTAAAGCGCGTACAGTTGCGGGAAGGGATGACGATCAAACTGCTTGTACGGGAGCATCTTGGACTGAGCGTGCGCGAGACCCTTTGATTGAACGTCGCAGAGAAACTTCCAAAGACCGTTCTCCCGATCTCTCGCGTCATAAGCGTGGTAGCGCTCGAACTGGTCCGCCCCATCCTGAAAGCGTTTGTTGAAGTAGTAAGCGATTCCCCTTCGCCAATGGGGCGTGTCTTGCGCCGCATCGATGGTAATCATCTCAGAGTAATCCTCCAATGCGCCTCGGAGATTGCCGAGAAACATCCGAAGGTCGCCACGTCTCGATAGACCACGCAACCTGCTAAACCCAGTGAGGTTGGAGATGGAATCGCTGAGCCCTCGCTCCTGTTTTGCGAAGTCTGTCAGCATGGCCGCTTGGTCGCCGGACTGCCTCGCGGAAGACGTCTCACGGGCGTTCGCATCTACGTTTGTTGTGGTCGCACTGGCACTGACTGCGGCGTACAGGCAACAAGGTATCACAATCAGGCACAGTGATTTCCGACGGAGCTGTGGAGTCGCGGTGAGCATTCGGCGATTCAATACAGCCTGTCAGTTGGCATTCAAGCGATAAGCCGTCCAAAAGCTTCCGCGAGATAAAATCCCGCAGGTTGGGACACATTTTTAAAAAAAGGTCTTGAGCCTCCCCCCAACCATCTCGTACAAACGCCACCCCTTCGCGCTCTCACGGTTGAAACTGTGCACTCGCGGCAAACAGGCTAGATGCCTCAACTTGTCCGCTTGGGCCATCTTCTCCAGCGGGCGCCGATGCTCGACTTCACTTATCGCTCCGGCCTGAGGCTTGATTCGTTGTGATGGTTTGGCTGCGGCACGCACGAGACTTTGCGACGGGAAGTTTTCAAAACACGTCTCGCATCAAAAACATGCCAACGATTAACCAGCTCGTCCGAAAAGGGCGTAAGAAGATCCAGATCAAATCGAAGAGTCCCGCGATGACGCGTTGTCCTTTTCGGCGCGGTGTTTGCACTCAGGTGATGACGCGTACGCCGAAGAAGCCAAACTCCGCACTTCGGAAAGTGGCTAAAGTTCGGCTCACCAACGGGTACGAAGTCATTGCCTACATCCCGGGCGAGGGACACAACCTCCAAGAACACTCAATCGTTCTTGTCAGAGGTGGCCGCGTGAAAGATTTGCCAGGCGTTCGGTACCACATCGTTCGTGGAACCCTTGATGCGCTCGGAGTAGATGGTCGTCGTCGCTCTCGCTCGAAGTACGGGGCTAAGCGTCCGAAGCCAGGTCAAGAGACCGCGGCAAAGGGTAAGGGCAAGAAGTAGGAAGCTTAAAAATCCTCATTCCGATTTATGTCACGTCGTCGTCGCGTCATTCACAAAGAAGTTAAAATTGACTCTCGCTACGGGAGTCCGATTGTCGCTCGCCTCATTGGGACTCTGATGACCAGCGGAAAGAAGTCGCTGGCAGAGCGTATTGTTTACGATGCGATTGAGAAAACGCGCCAGGAAGGGTCCGTTGATCCGCTTGACGTTTTGAATCGTGCTGTCGAGAACGTGAAGCCACGGTTGGAAGTGAAGAGTCGTCGCGTGGGCGGTGCAACCTACCAAGTGCCCATGGAAGTCTCCGCAGAGCGAGGTGCAGCTCTAGCGATGCGTTGGATTGTGACCAATGCTCGGTCAAGGAAAGCGACTGGCTTGGCGAAATCTCTCGCGAACGAACTCCGAGATGCGGCTTCGGGCCAAGGCAACTCGATTAAAAAGCGCGACGACACCCACAAAATGGCTCAGGCAAACCGCGCGTTCGCACATTTCCGTTTCTAATCTGTTCTTAAGACTGTGTCTACAAACCCAAATCACACGGATCGCAAGTATCCGTTAGAGAAGACCCGAAACATCGGGATTGCTGCGCACATTGACGCGGGCAAAACGACGCTCACAGAGCGCATTCTTTTCTACACAGGAATGATCCATAAGATGGGAGAAGTGCACGAAGGCACGACGGTGACCGACTGGATGGAGCAGGAACGTGAGCGTGGAATCACAATCACATCCGCGGCGACAACGTGCTACTGGCAGCAATCCGTTCAGGAGAGCATCGTAAAGCTGTACCCTGGGCAGAAAATGCGGGTGAACATCATTGACACCCCGGGCCATGTCGATTTCACAGCGGAGGTTGAGCGTTCCTTGCGGGTATTGGACGGGGCCATCGCGGTTTTCGACGCTGTTGCGGGAGTGCAACCGCAGTCTGAGACGGTCTGGCGTCAAGCAACAAAGTACAATGTTCCGCGGATAGCGTTCATCAACAAGATGGACCGAGTCGGCGCAGATTTTAATAACGCAATCGACACGATGCGTCAGAAACTGGGCGCAAACGCGTGGCCAGTTTTAATCCCGATTGGCAAAGAAGACACCCTTAAAGGCCAAATCGACGTAGTGAACCAGAAAGCGGTCATTTATTCAGATAATGACCAAATGGGTTCCACGTATGAGGTGGAGGAAATCCCAGAGGAGTTGAAGCCGATTGCCAAACAAGCTCTCTCGGATTTGATTGAGCAGATCGCGAACCTTGACGACGAGCTCGGCACGCTATTTCTCGAGGAGAAACCGATTTCGCCTGAGTTACTTAAGGCTGCGATTCGTCGTCAAACGATGGCGATTAAGTTTTTCCCGGTCATTGGGGGCTCAGCGTTTAAGAACAAAGGGGTTCAGTATCTGGTTGATGCGGTGATTGATTACCTGCCAAGCCCGATTGATATACCAGCTACACAGGGACAGGATCCGGATACCGCAGCACCCATCGAGGCTCCGACTTCAGATCATGGCGACTTTTGCTCTTTAGCTTTCAAGCTGTGGGCGGATCCCTTTGTCGGAAAGCTTGTTTTCTTCCGAGTTTACTCAGGAAAACTCTCAAAAGGTGACACGGTGTATAACCCGCGAACAAACAAGCGGGAGCGCGTCAGCCGGATTATTCAGATTAATGCGGACAAGCGGGAGGATATTGAGACCTGCTATTCTGGTGACATCGCAGCGATTGTTGGAATCAAGAATATCACTACGGGCGACACTCTCTGCACGGAAGACCGTCCAATCCTTTTGGAACCGCCATCGTTCCCTGATCCGGTCATCTCGATGGCTATCGAGCCAAAGACCAAGCAAGATCAGGAGAAGATGGCCAACGCTCTGCAGCGTTTGGCTGAAGAAGACCCCACATTCCGAGTTTTCACTAACGAGGACACCGGTCAGACTATCATTGCCGGAATGGGTGAACTTCATTTGGAAATCATCAGAGATCGTTTATTCCGAGAGTTCAAGGTCGACGCGAATGCTGGAAAGCCTCAAATCGCGTATCGGGAAACAATCACGGCTTCTTCAACGGGTGAGGGCAAGCTGATCAAGCAGTCGGGTGGCCGCGGTCAGTACGGTCACGTCATTGTCACTGTTCAGCCGAACGAGAGAGGGAAGGGATTGACGATCGAGAACAAAGTCGTGGGTGGGACGATTCCAAAAGACTACATTCCAGCAGTAAAGAAGGGTCTAGAGGAAGCCGTCTTGAATGGAGTTGTGGGTGGTTTCCCCGTGATTGACGTTCATGTCGATATCATCGACGGATCCTACCACGATGTGGATTCTAACGAACTAGCGTTTAAGATGGCCGCCATTTTTGCACTCAAGGATGGCATGAAGAAGGCGAAGCCGATTTTGTTAGAGCCGATCATGAAGGTTGAGAACTCGACTCCAGAGGAGTACCAAGGGGACATCATGGGTGACCTCAATCGGCGGAGAGGCAGGATTAGTTCGATTGAAAACAAGGGAGGACTTTCCGTGGTGACAGCCGAGGTTCCTCTTGCTGAAATGTTTGGTTACGCGACTGCGATTCGTTCTCTGTCGAAGGGTAGATCTTCGTACTCCATGACACCATCTCACTTCGAGCAGGTTCCGGAACAAGTGAAGGCAGCTGTACTTGACCAGAAAGGTAATTAGTTTATGAATGGTTCTGAAATACGAATTCGTCTGAAAGCATTTGACTCGAGAACGCTTGATGTCAGTGCCGGTGAGATTGTTGAAACGGCCAAGCGGACGGGCGCGCAGGTTTTTGGTCCAATCCCGCTTCCTGTCAGGACAGAAAGGTTCACTGTCAATCGCTCTCCTCACGTCGACAAGAAATCGATGGATCAGTACGAAATCCGGACGCACAAGCGCTTACTGTACATCAAGGAGCCGACCGCTAAAACGATTGAGGAATTGAAAAAGTTAAACCTACCAGCTGGGGTTGATATCGCAATCAAGATTTGACCATTTTTAGTTTAATACAATGAAAGTTGGACTTCTAGGTAAAAAGCTCGGGATGACCCGAGTGTATGATGAAAAGGGCAAGTCGACTCCAGTGACTGTTGTTCTTGCGGATGGAAATGTTTTGCTGCAGCGTAAGTCTCTTGAAACCGACGGTTACAACGCCGTCAAAGTGGGTTTTGACGACCAAAAGCCGCAGAGACTCTCTAAGGCGGAGTTGGGCCAGTTTGCAAAGGCGGGTGTAGGTCCCAAGCGGCTTCAAAAAGAGTTCCGTGTCCAAGACTGCTCTTCCGAAGTGGTGTTGGGTGTCGAGCAGTTCTCCGTCGGAGACGTCGTGGATGTAATCGGCCGGTCAAAAGGTAAAGGATTCCAAGGGATTGTGCGGAAGCACCATGCGGCGGGGCAACCCCAATCGCATGGTTCGATGATGCACCGGCGCCCAGGTGCTATCGGCATGCGTTCTACACCGGGACGTATCTGGAAGAATCAGTCAATGCCAGGCCACATGGGTGACAAACGGGTCACTGTTCAAAACTTGGTTGTAGTACAAGTGCGCGTTGACGAGGGAGTCATTTTAGTCAGTGGTGCTGTCCCAGGCGCGAATGGTTCCTACGTTGTCGTTCGCCCAGCCAAAAAAGGTTTAGTTGCCTAGTAAGTGTATGGATGGAGTTTATCTAACAGTTGAAAAAGCAAAGGCTTTGGGTTTGGACGTTGTCACCGACGGCAGATACACCCAAGTTTTGCATGACGTCGTGGTTGCATACCAGGCTGCGAGGCGCAGCGGTAGCGCGAATACCAAAACCAAGGCGGAAGTGAACCTGTCAGGGGCAAAGCCTTGGCGTCAGAAGGGCACCGGACGCGCTCGTGCTGGGTACAAGTCGTCCCCAGTGTGGGTTGGTGGCGGTGTGGTTTTTGGTCCAAAACCTCGGGATTACAGCAAGTCTGTGACGAAGGCAGAAAAAAGGTTGGCACTGCGCAAGGCGGTTTCGCTCAAAGTGATTTCTTCGCAGGTTCTTTCTCTGTCATCAATAGACGCCGAAACACCGAAAACCAAGGCGTTCTTGGCTAAGTTGCCTGCGGATGTTTCGGGACAGTCTGTGCTCGTTGTTTCTTCAGGGTTCAGTGATAATACTTATCTCGCAGCCCGAAATGTTCAGTGTATCAGCCTGAAGTCGGCAGCTGAGGTGAATGCAGAGGATATCATGCGTAGCAAGTTGATCATTCTGTCCGAGAGTGGAATGTCCGAGTTGCTCAAGCGTACAAACTAACATGAAGAGCTCCGCGAGTATCATTAAAACAGTCAGGTTGACCGAGAAGTCAGCCTTAGGTTCCGAATCTGCAGGCAAGTACGTGTTTGAGGTGGCAGTTGGCTCAAACAAAACAGAAATTAAGCGTGCTGTAGAGTCGTTCTTCCAGAAAAAGGTGGTTAAAGTAAATACGCTTAATCAGGGTGGCAAGCAACGGCGTTCGAGAACGGCATCTGCCGGTAGGACGAATGACTGGAAAAAAGCTGTTGTCACGTTGGCTGAGGGACAGACAATCGAATTAGCGTGATATGGCTATTAAAACTTTCAGGCCTCTTACCCCAACCTCTCGTTTTAAGGCGCTTCCGGCGTTTGACGAGGTTACGAAGACTAAGCCCGAGCGGTCGCTGGTGGTGACGCGCAAGAAGACGGGCGGTAGAAATAACGCTGGCCGTTTGACTTGCCGCCACATTGGTGGCGGTCACAAACAGAAGGTCCGCTTGATTGATTTTCGCCGGAGAGGACAGTCAGAGGCGGTGGTTTCGGCTATCGAGTATGATCCCATTCGCACAGCAAGGATTGCGTTGCTTACGCATCGGGACGGCTCAAAGTCATACATCCTCGCTCCAGTGGGTCTTTTGGTTGGCGCGTCGGTTTCGTCTGGGGATGTCGCTCCAGACGTCGGCAATGCCCTTCCGCTCTCCAAGATTCCCCTAGGAACCCAAATTCACAATGTTGAGTTGGTTCCGGGGAAAGGCGGGCAGATTGCGAGGGGAGCGGGGCAGGCGGCGATTCTCTCAAACCGAGAGTCTGGCTACGCTCTGGTAAAGTTGCCGTCCGGTGAAGTGAGGAAAATCCACGAAAGTTGCTTTGCGACAGTCGGTCAGGTCGGAAATGTGGATCACATGAACGTCTCTAGTGGTAAAGCGGGTCGATCCAGGTGGCAAGGGGTTAGGCCGACAGTCCGTGGGATGGTGATGAACCCAGTTGATCACCCAATGGGTGGAGGGCAGGGTAAGTCAAAAGGTGGAGGCGGCCGCCATCATCCGATGAGCCCTTGGGGGCAGTTGGCAAAAGGCTACAAAACGAGGAGGAAACATAATCCTTCAGACCGGTTCATTGTGGAGCGTAGAAAGCGTAAGTAGTTATTATGGGACGTTCGTTAAAAAAAGGACCGTTTGTTGAGCAGCATCTTCTCGATAAAATCGATAAGATGGTTGACTCTGGTGTGAAAAAGCCGATTAAGACTTGGTCTCGTCGGTCAACTATAATCCCGGATTTCGTTGGGCACACATTCTTGGTTCACAACGGGAAAATGTTCAACTCAGTGTTCGTGACGGAGAATATGGTGGGTCACAAGCTGGGTGAGTTTTCTCCAACCCGGATATTTAAGAAACATGGTTCTCACACCGCTAAGGTGTCGAAATAGGTTGATTCGTATGAGGGCAAAAGCTATTTACAAGACAGCGAGAATCTCAGCGTTTAAGTGCCGCGAAGTGACCAGAGAGATACAAGGTCAGAGCGTTGCTACTGCGTTTGACATTCTATCTTCTACCTCCCGGAAGGCGGCGCGGCTAGTGGAGAAGGTTCTTCGGAGCGCAGTGGCAAACGCGGAGCACAACAGCTCGCTTCGGGCCGACGCACTAGTGGTTGAGCTTGCAGTGGTTGGCGAGGGGCCAACCATTAAGCGCTTCAGACCAAAGGCGCGAGGTAGTGCAGGTCCGATTTTAAAACGCACGAGCCACATATCTGTAGTGGTGGCCGATCTGAACAAAGGAGAGTAAGTATGGGACAGAAAGTTAATCCTATTAGTTATCGCCTTGCGGTCAATAAAGACTGGAGGTCGAAGTGGTTCGCGTCCGATCGTGATTTTCCTGAGTTTCTTCATGGGGATTTACGTGTAAGGCGTTACGTAAAAGACAAGCTGAAGCAGGCAGCGGTTTCCAAGATTGTTATTGAGAGGGCTTGGAACAGCCTTCGCGTTACCATACATACCGCTCGCCCGGGTGTGGTGATTGGTAGAAAAGGTTCTGCGATTGAGGAGATGACTGATGAAATCTCTCGGATGGTTGGCGGCAAATCAGTGAAAATCGACATCACTGAGATAAAGACGCCTGAGACGGACGCTCAACTCGTCGCCGAGAACGTAGCGCTCCAGATGGAGCGTCGTATCTCTTTCCGAAGGGCAATGAAAAAGAGCATCCAGACCGCGATGGATCTCGGTGCGTTGGGAATCAAGATTCGCTGTGCCGGTCGTCTTGGTGGAGCGGAGATTTCAAGGGCTGAGTGGTATCGCGAAGGAAAGATTCCACTTCACACCCTTAGAACGCCCATTGATTACGGTTTCTCTGAAGCCGCGACCGTTTACGGCATCATTGGTGTCAAGGTCTGGGTTTGCAAGCCGATTGAACCTGTGTCACAATCTAAGTAACGTTTTTTATGCCATTAATGCCAAAACGGGTCAAGTATAGAAAGACCCAACGAGGTTCGAGAGCGGGCAAAGCCTCGCGCAACGTAAGCATCGATTTTGGTTCGTTTGCTTTGCAGACTCTTGAAAGGGCTTGGATTACGAACACTCAGATTGAAGCAGCTCGCGTCGCGTTGACGAGGAACATGAAACGCAAAGGGAAGTTGTGGATTCGGATGTTCCCCGATAAATCTGTGACTGCACGTCCGCCTGAGACTCGAATGGGAAAGGGTAAAGGTGCTCCGGAGTATTGGGTTGCTACGGTAAAACCTGGTAACGTTTTGTTTGAGCTTGATGGTATTCCCGAGTCCTTGGCTCGAGATTCTCTGAGACTCGCGGCAGACAAGCTGCCCGTGAGAACCAAATTCATCACACGAGGTTTGTAGGTTATGTCTGTGTCATTTAAGGAAATGTCGGAGGCTGAACTCCGAAAGTTAGTTGAGACGCTCAAGGTTGAAGGGCTGCGCCTTCGAATTCAGAAAAAAACTGGTCAACTGTCCAACACCGCGACGATAGTGCGAAATCGGCGAGATGTGGCTCGGTGCTTGGTGGAGCTTGGTAGAAAAAAGTAGGTATGGTTACAGGTTCAAATAAGAAAGAGCGGCTGGGAGAAGTGGTTTCCGCCAAAAGTGCGAAGACTATTGTTGTCCAGACATCAACCCGCGTTCCTCACGCGAAGTTCGGAAAAATCGTCAAGGTGAATCGGAAGTTTCATGTGCACGATGAGGGTGGGAAGGCTCAAGCAGGCGATGTGGTTCGGATACGCGAATGCAGGCCGATGTCTGCACTCAAGCGTTGGGAGTTGGTGGAAATCGTTAAGCATTAGTAAATATGTTGCAAGTTCGTTCCAGGCTGGATGTCGCCGACAATACGGGTGCGAAGCAGGCGAAGATGATTGGAGTTATCGGTAAACCTACTTTAATTGCTTCTGTGGGTGATGTTATCACGGCCCACATCAGGGAAGCAAGTCCTGGTGGATCAGTGAAAAAAGGTGACGTGGTTAGAGCGGTGGTGGTGAGAACTCGCGACGCGATTCGTCGTGAAGATGGGGGATACCTTCGTTTTGACCGAAACGCGATTGTCATAATCGACAAAGATTCGAATCCTAAAGGAACGCGCATATTTGGCCCCGTGGCTCGCGAGTTGAGGGAAAAGAATTTCATGAAGATTGTTTCTTTGGCACCGGAGGTCCTCTAGTATGAGTAAGGGAATCAAGAAAAACGATATTGTGAAAGTTTTGGTTGGTGATTGCAAGGGGGCTCAGGGAAAAGTCTTGTCAGTCAATGTCGGGAAGGGGAGGGTCGTGGTCGAGGGTCTTAACAGAGGTTTCCGTCATGTGAAAGCGAGTCAGGGCTCTGGCGGTGGGCGGCTAGAAGTTGAAATGCCGTTAGATATTTCTAATGTTGCCAAGGTGAAATAGTATGGAGTCTCTAGAGTCGTTCTATAAAAGTAAAGTGGTGCCTGCTCTTTCTGAGAAGAGAGGTTATGTGAATTGTCATCAGATTCCGAGGGTGTCCAAAGTGGTTGTGAATACTTGTATTGGAAGTCAGTCGGACACTAAGCAAGCGCTCGAGGACGCAAAGGCCGAGCTCACAACGATAACGGGGCAGAAGCCGGCTGAGACGCGCGCCAAAAAGAGTATCGCAAATTTTAAACTGCGGATGGATCAAGCGATTGGGGCGCGTGTTACCTTGCGCGGCAAGAGGATGTACGAGTTTCTTGAGAGATTAATAAGAATGGCTTTGCCTCGGATTCGGGACTTCAGGGGTGTGAGCCCGAAGTCTTTCGACGGTAACGGCAACTACACTTTGGGCGTTGGCGATTTGGCCATTTTTCCAGAGATAGAGCTTGATAAGATAAAGAGGAATATAGGCTTCGACGTAACAATCGTGACATCAGCGTCTACGGATGTAGAGGCGAAAGCTCTTTTAATGGAGCTAGGTATGCCGTTCTCTGATCGGAAGGTAAGTAAATAGTAACGCGTATGAGTCAAATCTCAGATCCAATTGGTGACTTCCTGACACGGGTCAGAAACTCAACCCGGGCAGGCTCCGGGGAGTTCAGAGCACCTTACTCGAAGTTGAAAGAGCAGATCGCTAAGATTCTCTTGTCAGAGGGTTTCATTGACAGTTTTTCCGTAGAAGGTGTGGGTTCGTCGAAGCATTTGAGCGTGAGAAATAAGTTTGTAGGGAGGCGCTCCGTTGTTACCGATTTAAAGAGAGTGAGTCGTCCTGGTTTGCGGAAATACGTTGCTAGCGATGAGATTCCGAAGGTTTTAGGCGGCATTGGTGTGGCAATCCTTTCTACATCGAGCGGTGTTCTGAGTTCAAGAGAGGCGCGACGACGGAACGTCGGTGGTGAGTTACTTGCTTTTGTTTGGTAGAAGTTATGTCTAGAATTGGAAATAAGCCGATAGAGTTGCCCAAATCGGTTGTTGTGGTTGCGGGCGCGGACGGCAACCTGTCTGTCGCGGGTCCCCAAGGCAAACTCGAGTGGTGCCTGCCAAGTTGTGTGACTGCTTCAGTTGAGGGCTCGACTCTTTCTGTTGTTCGGAAGGATGACTCGCGAGAGTCGAGAGCGAAGCACGGTTTGAGCCGCGCTTTGTTGGCGAATATGGTTAAGGGTGTGGAAACTGGTTTTGTTAAGACACTCGAAATCCAAGGCGTGGGGTTCAAGGCACAGTTGCAGGGCGATGTCTTAAATCTCGCCCTCGGCTTTTCTCATCCGATACTGTTCAAAGTCCCAGATGGCGTGAAGGTCACTGTTTCCGATAACACGAAAGTGAAGGTTGAAGGTATTGACAGGCAAAAGGTGGGACAGGCCGCTGCTGATATTCGGTCGTTCTACCCGCCTGAACCGTACAAAGGCAAAGGAATCAGGTATACGGGTGAGGTGGTCAAGAGGAAGGAAGGAAAGACAGTACAGTAGTATGTTAAAAAAATCAAAACTTAGCCCGGTTAAGCTTCGTCATATCCGGTTGCGGAAAAAAGTGAAAGGCTCTTCGGAGCGTCCTCGTCTTTGCGTGCATTTCTCTTCCAAAAATGTGTACGCTCAAATAATAGACGATTCTCGCGGAGTCACCTTGGCGAGTGTCAGCACTACCGAGGCGGATTTGTGCAGCGGGGCGAAAGCAAATGTTGTCACGGCCCAACGTGTGGGAAGGTTGCTAGCTGAGCGGGCAGTCTCCTGTAACGTGGTTTCAGTTGTGTTCGATCGTGGCGGGTGGCAGTTCCATGGTAAAGTGAAAGCCTTAGCTGATGCGGCTAGGGATGGGGGCCTCAAGTTTTAGTTCATATGGCTTTTGAAAATCGAAAAGGTCCGCGCCGTCGGCAGCAGGATAAACCGAAAGAGGAAAGCAACCTCCTAGAGAAGGTAGTCTTTATCAATCGGTGTGCCAAGGTGGTGAAGGGCGGGCGTAGGTTCTCTTTCAGTGCTCTCATCGTTGTTGGTGACAAGGCTGGTAGCGTTGGGTTTGGCTTCGGGAAGGCCAACGAGGTAAGCGAAGCTATCCGGAAATCTGGCGAGAATGCCAAGAAGCAGTTAAGTCCCGTCACGCTTAAGGGAAATACCATCCCGCATGAGGTTTTTGGTGAGTTCGGGGGCGGGCGGGTTTTGTTGAAACCAGCCAGCCCAGGTACGGGTCTGATTGCTGGCGGGGGGGTGCGCGCGGTACTTGAGGCGGCGGGCGTAAAGGATGTGCTTGCAAAGTCGCTGGGGAGTAGCAATCACGCCAACGTGGTAAGGGCTACTTTGGATGCTCTTTCGCAACTCAGGTCACGGGAGGATCGTTTGAAGGACAGAGGTCTCAGTTAACGTTTTGAGCGATGAATCTAAGTAACTTAAAGCCGCGTCCGGGCTCTAAACACAGGACAAAGCGTTTGGGGTGTGGCGAGAGCAGTGGTCATGGGAAGACGTCTGGCAAAGGGCACAAAGGCCAAAAGGCGAGGTCTGGTGGTTCAATCAGATTGGGTTTCGAGGGCGGTCAGATGCCTCTCATGAGGAGGATTCCGAAGCGTGGTTTCAATCAAACGATGTTCAGGTCGGAGTGGAGCCTAGTCGGTTTGGGAGACTTGAAGGCGGTTGGCGCTAAAGAAGTGAATCCAAAATCTTTAGCGGCAGCGGGATTGATTCGTGATGAGCGTGGGTTGGTGAAGATTCTGAGCAACGGTGTTGTTTCTGGGGCATATTCGGTAACCGGCTGCTCTGTAAGTGCTAGCGCTAAGGCGTCGATACTTGCTGCTGGCGGTTCCGTGGAGTAGTAGGTGTTGAAAGGGGCAAATGATAACGGCTTTTAGCAACGCTTTTCGCGTGCCTGAGTTGAGAGGCAGGATTTTCTTTACCCTCGCACTCTTAGTTGTTGTCAGATTGGGTGCATCGGTCACTTGTCCAGGGGTGAACGCCGCCGTTCTGCAGTCGTGGTTTGATTCTCAGTTGACGGGTGAGTCTGGTGGTGGCGTTGCTGCTTTACTCAACATCTTCAGCGGTGGCGCGTTAGAGAACTGTGCGGTTTTCTCCTTAGGAGTGATGCCTTACATCAGCGCTTCCATCATGTTGCAGCTTTTGACGGCCGTCGTCCCGAGGCTTGGTAAACTCGCTAGGGAAGAAGGGGGAAGGCAAAAGATAATGCAGTTGACTCGCTTGGCAACCATCGGGTTGTGTGTGTTTCAAGGGTATCTTTTGAGTCTTTCGTTTGAATCTCCTGAGAGTAGTTTCTTCCTTCGCGGAATCGAGGCGACGGTTGCTAAGCTAGGTGGAGTGCCACTGGTCGCGGACAAGGGTTTTTTGTTTAGGATGACGGTTGTGGTCTCTCTAACTGCGGGTTCTATGCTTCTAATGTGGTTGGGGGATCAAATCACTGAAAGAGGAATAGGGAATGGGATGTCTGTGGTGATTAGTGTTGGTATCCTTGCGCGGCTTCCCGCGGGCTTGGTGCAGGCGTGGAAGACGTTCGTGCCGACCGCCGGCGCGTCTCCTGTGAGCCCGCTAGTGCTGGTTATGCTCATTATTTTCCTACTCGCCGTGATAGCGGCGGTGATTTGCATTACTCAAGGGCAAAGGAGAATCAGTGTACAGTACGCCAAGCGGGTGGTAGGTCGGAAGGTTTACGGTGGGCAGTCTCAGTTCATGCCGTTGAAGGTTAATTACGCCGGTGTGATGCCTATCATTTTCGCGCAAGCCTTGTTAATTTTCCCGTCGACCATTGCAAGTATGGCGTTTAAGGAGTCGAGTTCGGTGCAGAGACTAACTCAGGCCTTGGCACAGGGTCCGCTTCACTACCTATTCTACACTGGGTTGATTTTCTTCTTTAGCTATTTTTGGGTGGCTACTCAGTTCCAACCGCAGCAGATCGCGGACGATCTTAAAAAGTACGGGGGTTACATTCCAGGCGTGAGACCTGGAGCTGACACGGCTAGGTTTTTGGATGTTGTGATGACGAGACTCACGTTTGCGGGTGCGGTTTTCTTGGCCGTCATCGCCGTGCTTCCGCAACTTCTGACTCGGCAAATGAATGTGCCTGACGTGACTGCTCAGTTTTTTGGAGGTACAAGTCTTCTTATTGTTGTCGGGGTGGTTCTTGACACGATGAGGCAGGTCGAGACTCACTTGATTCAGAAGAACTACGACGGATTTCTGCGAAGGGCGAAGGGTGGGTCAAGTGATCGAAGTCCATCTGCGGTCGCGGTCGTTTCTCAACAGAAGACAGGTGTTCTTTCTGTCGCGGTGGTGGCCCTAGTCATATTGTCGGCGTTATGCATCCTGGTAGCTTCACGCCTTAGGTGAGTGTATTTGGTGAAATGGCGATTTCGTTGAAAATAGGGTCTGAGGCGGATGGAATGCGCGCGGCAGGAAAAGCGGCTGCATCTGTGTTGAGTGGTCTGTGCAAAAGGGTTGTTCCTGGGGTGTCGACCGCCGAAATCGATTGCTTGGCGGCTGATTTGATTCGACTCAACGGTGCGACAAGCGCTTTTCTCGGATACCGAGGTTTCCCTGGGAATGTGTGCATCTCTTTGAACGACGAGGTGATTCACGGGATTGGGGGGCCAAGGGTGTTGGTGATGGGGGATTTGGTTAAGATAGATGTAGGCGTGAAGAAAGGTGGATGGATTGGGGATACGGCGGCATCTGTGAGTGCTGGGCCTGCGACCGATTTGTCGTCTCGGTTAGTGTTGGCCGGCGAAGCTGCGTTGGCGGAAGGGATTCGGTTCGCGAAGGCGGGTTGCCATGTCGGCGATATTTCTTGCGCGATTGAAGCCGAGGTTTTGAGGCATGGTTTTTCAGTTGTTAGAGACTTTGTAGGGCATGGTGTTGGCAGAAATCTGCACGAGGATCCTCAAGTTCCCAACTTTCGTACCAAGGGAAAAGGCGAAAAGCTCAGAGCTGGTATGACGTTAGCGATTGAGCCCATGGTGAATGCCGGCGGGTTCGGAGTGAAGATGTTAAAGGATGGTTGGACGGTCGTGACTCAGGATGGTTCTTTATCCGCGCACGTCGAGCATACTGTCTTGGTTACGGACGGTGAACCTGAGATTCTGACATGGCGAGGAACGATGTAATTGAGGTTGAGGGCAAGGTTCTCGAATGCTTGCCTAACACGATGTTTCGTGTAGAGTTGTCCAATGGGCATCGGATCTTGGCTCACATCTCTGGGAAGATGAGGCTTCATTTTATTAGAATCTTGCCCGGTGATAGGGTGACGATGGAAATGAGTCCTTATGATTTATCAAAGGGACGGATTACGTTTAGACAAAGGTAAGGAGAA
>JBEEPE010000221.1:0-11729 GCA_041191265.1 Verrucomicrobiota bacterium
AAGGAGGCCGTATCGGAAAGAAGCAGGGGCTTGAGCGAGAGGCCCTCCATGGGAGGCACCGGCTTCCCGGCACGTTCTTTCGGGTAGGAGGCACCCCCGACATCAACGCAAGTCGCCATGATGTCGATGAGATGCGACGGGGTGTGGACGATGCGGCCGGCGCGACCTTCGGGGAGCGCCGCAGGCCAATGGGCAATCAACGGGGTGGCGATGCCGCCCTCGTGGTTGAAGTGTTTGTAGCGCCGCAACGGGGTGTTCTGAAGCCATGCCCAGCTTTCCCCGCAGAACCAGCTGGAGGAGGCGGTGGTGGGCTCGCCCTCGGTTTTCCCGAGCGGACCCGCCTCGGCGTTTCCGCCGTTGTCGCTCATGAAGAGAATGAGGGTGTTCTCAAGCACCCCGCGTTTCCGGAGTCCCTCGACAAGCTGCCCCACCGCCTGGTCCATGTGGTGCACCACGGCGGCGTACACCGCCATGAGGTGGTCGAAGCGATCTTTCTCCGCCTCGCTCAGGGAGTCCCACGCGGCAATGGAATCGGGACGCGGCGCGGGGCTCCAGGAGGGATCGATGATTCCGAGGGCGCGCTGGCGCTCGATGCGCGCTTCGCGCAGAGCGTCCCAGCCGGCTTTGTACCTCCCCCGGAATTTCGCGATCTCGGCCTCGGGCGCTTGGAGCGGGAAATGCGGGGCGTTGTGGCAGAGGTGGAGATAGAAGGGCTTTTGGGCGGCAAGGGCCTCGTCGATGAACTGCAGTCCGAACTGCGTCCACAGATCCGTGGAGTACCAGTCTTTGGGAAGCCGGGAGTCGTCGTTCGAAATGGCCTCTCCGTTGAGGGAAAGGGCGGCGCGACGGCTGCCGGGATAATAGAAGCCCCCCGCCGCAGCGTGAAGGCTGCGCTCAAAACCGCGACTTTGCGGGGTGACCCCGTGCTCGTGTCCAACGTGCCATTTGCCACTCATGGCGGTGAAATACCCGGCGGAACGCAGGACTTCGGCAAGCGTGACGCACTGATCATTGAGATGACCAAGGTAGCCGGGGGTATCTTGTCGCTCGACCATGTGGCCCACGCCGGTCTGGTGCGGGTAAAGGCCTGTGAGGAGGGAGGCTCGGGACGGGCAGCAGCGGGCCGTGTTGTAAAACTGCGTGAAGCGGGTGCCGCGCTGGGCGAGGGCGTCCAGATGCGGCGTCGGAATTTCCGAGCCGTAGCAGCCAAGGTCCGAGAACCCCATGTCATCGACCAGGATCACCACCACGTTGGGTTTGGCCGCGGCTGCCGGGAAGGAGGGGACAACCATCGCGGCCAGCAGGAGTAGGAAGAATCTTCGCATAGGCATGGGGCTCGTGCAGGAGGAACCCCGGTGGCCTTGAACAGTTGCGTCCCCCGCCCGGACTTTTCACCGTTTTTCGGTTTTCCGTTTTTGCGCTGCCGTATGCGTGTTGTGGGTTGAGGGTGGCTGTTCGCTCAGCCGTTTGGAGTGCTCCAGAAGGTGCCGGCGTGGATCCGGTGCAGCGTGCCTTTTGAGCACGCAAGGCTGCATCGTGTCGGTCACCCGCGCCCGCGCCAATCCCATGCCATCCAACGCCACTCGCCGCAGCGTTTCCATCCGCACGTAAGCCGCAGCCGATCCCCAAACCCGGTCCTGCGGAGGGAGGCGAGAGAGGTGTCGCGATGGACTGCGGTCTGCCGGAACAGATCGGGGCGCAGGGTGTCGTGGTCGTTGAGATCCCCGGAGCCGTGGGCGAGTCCGAAGATCGGCTGACGCAAGCGCTCTTCCTGAGAGTGGGAGAGGAGGGATGCCGGTCCTCAGGGGGTACGCGGCTGAAATCCTTGATCAAACCGAGGCGTTCTTCGCGTGCACGCAGCGGCAGCAGACCACCGTCGGTGGAGACGTTGCCCCCTTTGCAAGAGGCCTCGATTCCCCGACGCTCGAGGCCAAAAAGGGAGCTTGCGTTTGGTGCCGTTTGGCATGGACGGGGCTTCATTATTGCTTGTTTTTAAACCCTTCCTCCATAGCGGCTTGCCTCGGAACCCACGCCAATCGTTTGCCCGAATCCGAAAAATTCGGGCTACGGCGTAGCGTTTTCCTCGCGCACGATCGTGTGATGTCGCGAGGGGTGCGCGGCTATTTTCCCGCCGGTAACATCAGCGCGGACTTCATCACTTCTTATGTTCACGTTCTTACGCCCTTGTCTGGGTTGGTTGGGATGCGTCGTCTTCGCACTCCTGTCGGCACACGCCGGTTATTCTGAGGATGCGGAAGGGGCCGTAGCACGGTGGAGTTTCGATGGTCAGGACACAGCCGGGGTGTGGCAGGGAAAAGGTTTTCGCTTGGCGCCAGGGCCGCAGGGGCCGGGGTATCCGAAGTTTCGGGCAGGGAATCAGGCGATGGAGCTGGCCGGGGGAGATGCGGCCTTGGTGGTGCAGGACGCGCCGGAGCTGCGTTTTCAGAAAGGAGACCAGATCACGCTCGAACTGTGGGTGAAGGTGCGCCAGATCCGTGACGGTCAAATTGTGCATCTAGTGGGTAAGGGCCGCAACGGAACGACGGAGTTTGGCGACACCAACCAGAACTACGGACTGAGATTGAAGGGCGGCAATGGGCGGGCGGCGATTGGGTTCATCTTTACCAGTCAAGCAAGCGATAGGCAGCCGGCAAAGTGGCATCGTTGGTGGAGTGCGTCGGCCTTTCCGTTTGATACAGGCTGGCACCACATTGCAGTGACCTACACTTTCGGAAAAAAAGACAGTCTGCGTGGATACATCGATGGTGAAGAGGTGAAGGGAGCGTGGGACCTCGATGGCGCGACGGATCTCGGTCCGGTAAGCGATGGTGATGCGTTGGTCATTGGCACCGGATATACACGCGGCCCTGCGGAGACGCTGGACGGCTGGCTGGACGAGGTGGCCATCCATCGCAGAGTGCTGCCCCCGGACAAACTGAAGGCGCGGTTTTCCGTGGCCCCGGCTCCGGTTCCGGATATCGACCGCAGCAGGCTCCCGGCCGGGCGCGTGTTGGTAGAGCTTTGTGAAAAGGGCGTGCCAGAAAAGCCGATGTGGCCAGTGGAATCGCCCGTGGCGATAGAATCGTATAGCGAGGAGGTCTTCGGCTTTTTCGAAATACCGCAGCGCTATGTCACGACCGGAGTGCGCGGGGATCGCGCGCCGACCTTCCTGCTGCGCGCCTCGGCACTCGTGCGACTGCCGAAAGGCACCAATCGGATGCTACTGCGCGGTCATGGAGCGGCACGTTTGTTTATTGACGGGCAGTTGGTGTTGAAAACGTCCTTCCCGCTCCGCGACAAACAAGGATACGCCCCTCTAGCCGAGCAGGATGATTACCTGAACCTCGGGGCCGATTTCCGTTTTGCACCGCCCGGGAATCGTGACAGCGCTGGCACGTTTGTGAGTGATGGCGGAGAGCATCTTGTCGTGTTGGAGACGCTGGTGGGCGGAGGCTCGGGCGAGGGCCGTTTCCGTCCGGAGCTGGGTGAGACCGTGGCGGCGATTTCTCCGGAGCATTCCGGCGCGTGGACTTTGCTTTCGCCCGGCGAGCGGCAGGTGCCTTACACAGATGCCGGCTGGATGACCTACAAAGCGGAGCGGAGCGCGCACTTCGCGAAAGTGAATGCCGAGGCGCGCGCAGCACGGCGACAGGACCATGCGGGTTACTGGGCCGCGCGGCGAGCGGCCGCAGAAAAGTGGCTGGCCTCGACGCCGGAAGTGCCTGTGCCGAAGTTGCTGCCCGGCTTTCCCGCGCACAATGCAATCGACCATTTTCTTGCGGTTCGCATCGCCGGCATCGCGGCTGGGGACTCGGGCACACCGAACGGTGGCGTGGACTTTTTCCGCGATGTGCAACCGATCCTCGAAGCGAAATGCTATTCCTGTCATCAGGGCGGCAAATCCAAGGGTGGGCTGCAGCTGGACACGCGTGCGGGGGCGATGAAGGGAGGCGAGTCCGACGGTCCGGCCATCGTGCCCGGCCAACCGGCGGCTAGCGCGCTGATGATCCGTGCAACTGCGGATCATGACGAGATCATGCCGCCCAAAGGCGAGCCGCTCAATCGGGCAGAACTGTCCACACTCGATCGCTGGATCACTGAAGGCGCGCACTGGCCGGACTTGCGTGTTTCGACGCTGAAAATGACGCCGCTCACCGATGATCTGACCTTTCTCCGGCGCGTGATGCTCGACACGGTGGGTGTGGTGCCGAGTGAGGAGGAGATTCGCGCCTTCCTCGCAGAGGGCTCCCGCGACAAGCGCGCCCGGGTGATTGATCGCCTGCTCGCAGACTCTCGCTGGGCGGATCGCTGGATGGGCTACTGGCAGGATGTGCTCGCGGAGAATCCGAACATTCTCAATCCAACCCTGAATAACACAGGACCCTTCCGTTGGTGGATTTACGAATCGCTGCTGGATGACAAACCGATGGATCTTTTCGTGACCGAACTGATCCGCATGGAGGGGAGCGCGCTCTTTGGCGGCCCGGCCGGATTCGGTCTGGCGGCGCAAAATGACGTGCCGATGGCGGAAAAGGCCATGATCGTCAGCAGCGCCTTCCTGGGGGTGGAGATGAAGTGCGCGAGGTGCCACGATTCGCCCGCCAACCAGACAAAACAGCAGGATCTTTTCGAGCTGGCGGCAATGCTCGGGAGGAGGCCAATCAAACTGCCGGCGACGAGCAGCGTGCCGCTGGACCGGATTCATCAGGGGGGGCGTGAGCCGCTCATCCAGATCACGCTCCAGCCGGGCAGCACGGTGGAGCCGAAGTGGCCGCTTGGAGAGTTCAACTCTGCGAGCGTGGCGGATGGGCTCGCGCAGCAGCCGGATGATTCGCGCGACCGGCTCGCCGCGCTACTGACCGCGCCTCAGAATACCCGCTTTGCTCAGGTGATGGTGAATCGCATCTGGCAGCAGTTCATGGGGCGCGGCATTGTGGAGCCGGTGGAGGATTGGGAAAAAGGGCAGCCATCGCATCCTGATCTGCTCCATTGGCTTGGGCGGGAGTTTGTGCGTTCTGGCTATCGTATCAAGGCCATCCAGCGGCTCATCCTGAACTCCCACGCCTATCAGCGGCAGGTGGACCCCGCTCTTCCTGCCCAGGAACCTCTCTTCGTCTCGCCCGCGCCGCGTCGGCTGACTGCGGAGCAGATCGTGGATTCGCTTTTCGCAGCCACTGGCAAACCATTTGAGCTGGAGGAGATGAGCCTGGACATTGATGGCGACCGCAGAGCGTCTCATGCGATCTCGCTTGGCAAACCCGGCCGTGCCTGGATGCTCGCCTCGACCTCAAATGAACGTGACCGCCCAAGCCTGATGCTGCCGCGCATCCAGGCGGTAGCCGATGTACTGGAAACTTTTGGCTGGCGCGGCGCTCGTGTGGGCTCGGTCAGCCGACGAGAGAGTTCGCCGAACGCGCTCCAACCTGCGATCATCTCCAACGGCATCGTCGGCGGCTGGCTCACGCGACTCAGTGATGATCACGGTCTGACGCAACTGGCCCTGGAAAAACAGCCGGTGGACGTGCTCGTGGAGCGGCTCTTTTTGCGGCTGCTTACCCGCAGGCCCTCGGCAGGAGACCGCGAGCTTTACCTCTCGCTGCTCACTCCGGGTTATGAGGCACGTATCATCGCGGATGAAAAAATTCCTCCACCCTCATTCCAGCCGCGAGTGCGCGAGAGATACATCAGCTGGTCCAACCATGTGGATCCCGAGGCCAATGTGCTGCGGAAAAAACACGCCGACCAGGCCCGCCACGGCGACGCTCCTACGGCACGGCTGGAGGGGGGCTGGCGCGACCGCCTGGAGGATGTGGTGTGGGCACTGATCAATGCGCCCAGTTGGATCACCACCCCCTGACACTGACACTCGAACTCTCAAAAACTCACGATGAACCGCCCCCCCTTTTTTTCCCTCAGCCGTCGTCATTTTTTGCAGCGCAGCGCAGCACTCGCCGCAAGTCCATGGCTCGCCCACGGGGCTCGCGCCGCAGAGGCTCCATTGTTACCCAAGGGCAAAGCCGAACACTGCATCTTTGTCTGGCTCGGCGGTGGCATGTCGCAGATCGACACCTTCGACCCCAAGCGCCGAGGCAATCCCAAGGGGTCGCCCAAGATCGCAGGCTCCGACTACGCAGCCATCGACACCTCGATGCCGGGCGTAAGATTCAGCGAGCATCTGCCTCAACTGGCGCGTCTCGCCGACCGGATGACGGTGGTTCGTTCGGTGAATCATCATGTTGTCGATGAGCACGCCTTTGCCACCAACCTCGTGCATACCGGCCGGATGATCAGCGGCACGATCACCTATCCCTCCATCGGCTCCATCATCGCCCAGCAACGCGGTGCGGTTGATCCCGACGTGCCCGCCTACATGCTGATGGGATTCCCAAACGCCAGCCGCGGGCCGGGTTTCCTCGGTGCTCGGCACGGATATGTCTATCTCCTTGATACCTTATCCGGGCCGGCCGGCTTTTCGCGACCGGAATGGGTAACCATGGACCGTGCGGCGAGGCGGCAGGCTCTGCTGAAGCCCTTGCTCGAGAATGCGCCGGACGGGACGTTCACCGCCGAGTACGAACAGGCGCAACGCGAGGCGTTACGGTTGGCTGGGCCTCGCTTCATGCGGCACTTCAAGCTCGGGGAAGAGCCGGACACCCTGCGGCAGCAATACGGCGGCGAATTCGGTCAGCGCTGCCTGCTCGCCAGGCGCCTAGTACAGGCAGGTGTGCGGTTCATAGAGGTGTCGCACAATCTTAATTTCATCAACGGCACCGGCTGGGACACCCACAACGAAGGCCAGCTCAACCAACACACCCTCATCCGTGATCTAGACACTGCGCTCTCCGCGCTGATCCTCGACCTTGAAGAGAAAAGGCTGCTCGAAAAGACGCTCATCGTGGTCGGGACGGAGTTCGGGCGCCCCGCAGAGTTTGATGGGCGCGGCGGACGCGGGCACCAGGGTACGGCGTTCAGCCTTGTCCTCGCTGGAGGCGGGCTGCGGCACTGCGGCGCCTATGGCCAGACTGACGAGCTCTCAAAGCAGATCGTGGAAAACCCGGTCTCGATCCCGGATTTTCATGCAACGATCCATGCGGCACTGGGGATCGACCCACGGGGATCGCTGATGGATGGCGCGCGGCCCATCCAGATCACCGAAGAGGGCAAACCCATTGCCGCGCTCTTCGCACGATAGGTTAAGCTGTCCCTGCATGTCCGCGAACCATCTCATATCCGTAACCACCCCATCGGTTTTCCGCAGGCTTTACTTGCTCGGTGGCAGTCTGCTCTGCGCGGCAGCTGTAAGCGCCGAGACCCCCCTGAAAACCGCGCTCGAGATTCGCTCGCTGCCGCCCCAAGAAGCCGCGAAAAGTCTGCCAGTGGAACTGCGGGGGACGGTGGTTTTTGTGGAGAGTCCGCGAGGAGCAGTGCTGATCCAAGACGCGACTGCCGGAACCTTTTTTCACGGACCGGACGAAGTAACTTTACGCATCGGAGACGACGTGATGGTGAAGGGTGTAACCCATCCGGGACGCTATCTGCCGGGCATCAAGGAGGCGACGTATGAGAAGCTCGGCCATCATGCCGTGCCACCCGGAATTCCAGCGACCTTCGCGGATTTGCACTCCGGCCGCTATCACTACCAGATTGTTGCGGTGGAAGGTATCGTGCAGGCCGTTCGGGCCACGGGCGAGGAGGCTCGCACACACCTGTCGCTCGCGATTGGGCAGGAGCTTCTCGACGTGCGTGTCTATGCGCCGCTGAAGGAGGGCGATTTGCTGGTCGATAGTCGCGTGCACATTGAGGGGCTCGCGGCTGGATCGATCAACCATCGGAGGCAGCTCGTGCAACCAAGCGTGTGGTTGCAGGATTGGAGTGGACTCAAAGTGCTGGAGGCCGCCCCGCCTGAGAGCGAGGTGCCGACCATCACCGGTAGCAAACTACTCGCATTCCAGCCGGTCGGCCAAGGCGGTCATCGCGTCCGCGTAACAGGCACGGTCATCGCCACATTGCCTGACGGCGCAGTCTTTATTCGCGACGGGGCGACAGCGCTTGGCTTGCAGCTTCTCACGCCCGTCTCACTGCGCCCTGGCACGCGAATCGAGGTCCTCGGTTTTCCAAAGATGCAACACTTCAGCGCATCGCTGGCCAGTGCGAAAATCGTGCAGCAGGAGCCCGGACTCGAACCATTGGCGACCGAGGCACGCATGGCTGATCTTTTGCACGGGACACATGACAACGATCTCGTAGTCGTGACAGCAGAGCTTTCCGGCTGCTTCCGCACCGAGGATGGACACGTCCTGGTGCTGCTCGATCGGGGCAAAACGATTCGAGCCCATTTGCCTACGCTGGAACGCGATCTGCCTACGGGGGCGCGAGTGCGCGTCACCGGAATTTGCCATGTGGAATCAAGCACCACTGTGGGCGTCACATCGTTGCCGCGCTCGGTTAGCCTGCGCTGCCGCCGTCCCGGAGATGTGACGGTGCTGACCTCACCCTCGTGGTGGACGGTGCGGCGGGTCGCCCTCTCTGCCGGTGTACTGCTGCTTGCATTAATACTGGCCGCGCTGTGGATCATTGCGTTGCGGCGACAGGTGGGGCGTCAGACGACCGCACTGCGGCAGCGGATCGAGCAGGAAGCGGCACATGAAGAGCGGCTGCGCATCGCACGCGAGTTTCATGATACGCTGGAGCAAGGGCTCGCGGGGCTTTCACTCAGGCTTGATGCAGTGCAAGCGCGCGGCATGGATGAAAAGAGCGGGCAGTTGTTGCGCGCCTCGCGCGGATTGGTGTCGCAGATTCAGGCAGAGACTCGCAGCCTCGTCTCGGAGCTGCGTGAACCCTCTCAAGAGATCGCGGACCTCGCGGCAGCACTGCGCGAGATCGTTGAGGAGCATCCTGCTGAGTGTGGGCCTGCTCTCGCACTGGAGGCCAGTGCATCGCTGCCTTCACTTCCTTCGCGTACCGTTCATCATTTACGCATGATCACACGCGAAGCGGTGACCAATGCGCTGAAGCATGCCCACGCGCGTCACATTCGCATCACGGTGGAGTTGAAAGACGGACGCTTGCGGATGGTCATTGCCGACGATGGGAGAGGCTTCGATCCCGAGGTTCCGCGCGGCGGACGAGGGGGACACTTCGGCTGTATCGGTATCGAGGAGCGGTGCGAAAAGCTCGGCGCCAGTGCGCTATGGCAATCCGCGCCGGATCGGGGCACGACGATCGTGATCGAGCTATCGCTGGAAGAATCCGCCGCCGCGAGCAATGGCTCCGCCGCACATCTGCCCTTAAAATGATGACTTCGCCACTGACTGTGTTGATTATCGACGACCATTTCGTGGTGCGCAGCGGCCTGATTGCCTCGCTTGAGGTCGAGGCCGACCTCCAGATCGTCGGCGAAGCGAAGCGTGGCGACGAAGCACTGGGCGTGTATCAGCGTCTGCGACCGGGGGTCGTGCTGATGGATCTACAACTCCCCGGACTCAGCGGTGTGCTCGCCACAGCCGCACTATGCACCTTTGATCCGCATGCGCGCATTTTGGTCTACTCCACCTTCGCACAGGACGACGAAGTACAGTCGGCTCTGGCCGCCGGTGCTTTAGGCTACGTTCAGAAATCCGCCTCACGCGACGAACTGCTTGCGGCGGTCCGACAGGTGGCCGCCGGCGGACAATATCTCCCCGCGGATCTGGCGCAGCGGCTGAAGAATCTCCGCCTGTGTGCCGCGATTACTTCGCGAGAGCGGGAGGTCCTGGAGCTGATCGCGAACGGACACGCCAATAAACAGATCGCCTCACGATTCGAGATTTCTGAGGACACCGTGAAGCGCCATGTGAGCCACATTCTCGAAAAACTCGGCGTAAACGACCGGGCCCAAGCCACCGCCGAAGCGATCCGGCGCGGCATCATCAAAGTATAACCACCTACCCAACCTCTCATTCTCATGATGAATAACACCACCCTTCGCCAACGTAACCTGCAGCTCGGCACCTGGCTGCAGACCAGCTCCCCCATCATCGCCGAACTCGCTGATGCGAGTAGCTTTGACTGGTTGCTCATCGACCTCGAACACGGCTGCGGTACCGATGCGATGGTACTCCCGCAACTCCAAGCGATACGCAACGCCGCAGCCATCGTCCGTGTGGGCGCCTCGCACCCCGACCTCATCGCGCGTGCGCTCGACTGGGGGGCCGCCGGAATCATGGTCCCGATGGTTTCCAGTGTGGAGAAAGCCGAGGCCTGTGTGCGCGCAATGCAGTATCCGCCGCGCGGAGATCGCGGCCTAGCCGACATGGTACGCGCCTATCGCTACGGACTCGCACGCGAAACTCCGTCGCCCGTGTTTTTCGCCCAAATCGAGACGATCGAAGGCGTGAAAAACGCGCATGCCATCGCTGCGGTCGATGGGGTCGATGTGCTCTTTGTCGGTCCGATGGATTTGAAACTCCACATCCAGTCCCACTCGAAAGACGCCACCCTCGACTACGCCGCGTGCCTTCGGGAAGTCGCCGCCGCTGCCAAATCCGCCGGTAAAGTCTGCGGTCTTCTCATGCGCCAGACCGACGATGCTGTGGCGCTCGAGGCACTCGGCTTCACACATCTCGCCATCGAGACCGACATCACGATCTTGCGGGAAGGCTATCGGCAGGTACTCAAACCGCTGCGAGATCGCCACACCGGGGAGGCCAAACTCAAGTCCGACTGCACCATCGCCCTGCCCGACTCAGCCGTGACGGAGTAACGCCTTCATTCAAAGAATGATGGGCCGGATCGACGAATCCAACGGATGGGCATTTCCCTTTTTCCTTACGTATGGAGGGACAGGCCGCATTGCCGCGGCGCTTTAGCCCCAGGACTTCACCGTTATGCGGTTTTATGCCAGCGTGTGGGCCACCGATGGGAACAGCGGTTGGCTGGGATAAGCGCTACTCCAAAGCAGCCGGAGCCGCCGCGTGTTGCGCACGATCAACGTCCCGATTTTGAGCAGCTCCTAGCGAAGCGTCCCCGCCTGCGCCAGGCGCACTTCCGCCCTCGCCTCCAAACAGCCATTGCGACCCAACTCCAAAGACATCGTCCACCCCCGCCCACCCACACTCGTTGCGCATCCTCAGCCGGAAAAAGCCGTGATCCCCGTGGTGCCCTTGCAAAAACAGGCCTTCCTGATGGCCGTGCACCCGGTCGTCGGTGGCGTCAAAATCGAGGATCCACCTCCCGGGGGTTTTGCGGAGTGAGGCGAGAGGCGTGTCGCAATGGACTGCGGTCTGCCGGAGCAGATCGGGGCGCAGGGTGTCGTGGTCGTTGAGATCCACCGAGCCTTGGGCGAGTCCGAAGATGGGCTGACGCAAGCGTTCTTCCTGAGCGTGGGAGAGGAGGGATGCCGGTCCTCGGGGAGTACGCGGCTGAAATCCTTGATCAAGCCGAGGCGTTCTTCGCGTGCACGCACAAGGATCAACCCGCCCGACTTTTCGCCATCCACTCGGGTGCAGTCCAGCCGCCCTTCCCCGACGGTGGTTGGCCGGGGCTCTCCCCGTCGAGAGACATCCGAAAGCCGACTCGGGAGCGCGATCAGGCCGCACGACGGAGTGCGCCTCGTGGAGCGGCCGTCCGCTCAAACTGGTCAACTCGTTTTACCAGCCGGCGGGAATTGATTCGCCTGCCCCTCTGGAATTCCCATAGAGCCCATGCTCCCGCACACAGAACTGCTTCAGCTGAAGCGATGGAACACGCCC
>JBEEPE010000222.1:0-2713 GCA_041191265.1 Verrucomicrobiota bacterium
CTTTGCGTTCGATCCGAGCGGTTCGTTTTTGTTCAGTTGCAACCAGCGTGGGGACAATGTGGCGGTTTTTCGGGTGGATCGCGGGACGGGGGCACTCGGATTTACGGGGAACTATGCGCCGGTCGGTAACCCGTCGGTGATTGTATTTCGCGAGTTGGAAGGGGGGGCTTCGCGGTGAGGCAGAGGAAGTTTTTTCGGAGCGCGCGAGGGCACCAAGACACGGAGGGGTGTGGGTGGTATGTCGGGATGATTTGGCTGCGTGCGCTTGGGCTTTTACTGGGGTTGTTCGGCATTGGGTTGCGGGCGGGGGCGGAGTCTCGTCCGAATGTGGTGGTGATTTTGGCGGATGACTTGGGACGTGCGGATTATAGTGCGTTTGGGACGAGGGAGATACGGACGCCTAATATCGATCGGATTGGAGCGGAGGGGATGACGTTCCGAAACTTTTATGCGAACTCCTGCGTGTGCTCGCCGACCCGGGCGGCGCTGTTGACGGGGTGCTATCCGGATCGCGTTGGGGTGCCTGGTGTTATTCGGGAGGAGGAGCCTTCCAACTCATGGGGCTTTTTGTCGAAGCGCGCGGTTTTGTTGCCGGAGCGGTTGCGTGGGGCGGGCTATCACAGTGCGATTGTTGGCAAATGGCATTTGGGGATCACCTCGCCGAACACGCCGAACGAGCGGGGGTTCGACCATTTTCACGGGTTCTTGGGCGACATGATGGACGACTACTGGACCCATTTACGGCATGGGCAGAACTTCATGCGGTTGAATGGGGACGAGATTCGGCCGGAGGGACACGCCACGGATTTGTTCACTGACTGGGCCTGTTCGTATTTGGAGCAGCGAGCGGCGGAGGCTCGTCCGTTTTTCTTGTATTTGGCTTATAACGCGCCGCATGGGCCGATTCAGCCACCGGCGGATTGGTTGGCTCGGGTGAAGTCGCGTGAGTCGGGATTGGATGAGAAGCGGGCGAAGTTTGTTGCGTTGACGGAGCACATGGATGCGGGGATTGGTCGAGTGTTGGAAACGATGGATCGGCTTCGTTTATCGGAGAACACGCTGGTGATTTTTACCTCCGACAACGGTGGGTCTCTTCCGGAAGGTGGGACAAGTGGTCCGTGGCGGAGCGGCAAGCAGCACATGTATGAGGGGGGAATTCGTGTTCCGGCGATGGTACGGTGGCCGGGGCGTATTCGGGCGGGGGCGTTTACGGATCGAGCCGCGATGTCGATGGATATTTTTGCGACTGCGTGTGCGGTTGCGGGGGTGAACGCCGGTGGGGTTGCGGGGATGATTCAAACGGATGCGGTCAGTTTTCTTCCGACCTTGCTGGGTCAGGATCAGGGGGCGTTGCGTGAGGAGATGTATTTTGTTCGGCGCGAGGGTGGGCCTCCGTACATGGGTAAAACGATTGAGGCGGTGATTCGCGGCGATTGGAAGTTGGTGTTTGATAGTCCATACGCGCCCGGTGAGTTGTTTCACCTTGGGAGAGATCCTCAGGAGAAGGTTGATGTGGCTAAGGCTGAGGCTGGGGTGTTTCGCGAGATGGGGATGGCGTTGCGACGGCACATCCAGCGGGGCGGGGCGGTTCCGTGGCAGGGTCCCCATGGCGGGGAGTGATGGAGCCCATCGGAAACGCGCAAGTTGCCGCGGGACGGCATGGACTGAGCAAGTGAGTTGCTCCGTCCCTCCGTGATTTTAGGGAAATCGGTGTTTCAGACGGGATTGTCTGTTCTCTGAAGAACTTAATTTGCGGGTGCGCGGCGGACGATTTGGAGGGAGCGGCGGTCGGCGGATTTTTGGTAACTGTAGGCGAAGGGGAGCGGGCTGGTTTGATTGGATTCCGCGTAGGCTTTGGCGAGGTCGCGCTGGGAGTCTTGGTTGAAGAGCTCCAGCACTTTGGTGAATTTTCCGTAGAGTTTCACTTCGCCCATTTTTTTGAGGTCAGGGTACTCGAGACCGGTTTCATCCTGCACCAGAAGCGGGGTGTTCTCGACGATGGCGCCGCGCATTTTTGAGAAGTAAGGTTTTGGCAGGAGGTGAGATGCGGCTTTGAGCAGGGTTGGGTTTTTCGCCGTGGCTTTGAGGACGTCGAACTCGGCAGGGTTGTTCGTGAGGTAGGAGTCTGAGAGGTCGATCATGAGGTAGTCGACGGTGACTTCCCTTGAGTCCTTGGAGAGGTTGAGGCGCACGGAGTTCCAGCGGGTTTCAGGGGTTGCCTCGACGGTTTCGAAGACTGATTTTTCTTTATTGATGCGGAGGGCTTCGACGGATTTCACGGTGAATCCGAGTCGGGCGGCGAACGCCATCATGACGGGGGTTGCGGTGAGGCGGGCGGAGGTGCTGGCGGTGTTTTCGTTGAGATCGATGGTACGGAAGAAGCCGAGGTAGCCAAACTTGCTCCATTCGGCGTTGAACTTTGATTTGAAAGAGGCGAAGGCGCCTGCGGACATGGCGGAGGGATCGACGACGGGGCCAGCGGGTTGGATGGCGACTAAGACGTACCGGTTTGCCTCGGGGAACATTTGTGCGACGGAAACAAAGTCGGGTCCGGAGAAGGGGTAGAAGACGGTTCCGCCTTTGGGTGGGGCGACCTCCTCGGCGGCCCATTTTTGGCGGGGGATACCGATCGATTTCGCGTAAGTCATCCATGCTTTTTCTGCGGGGTTGGTGGCGGAAGTGGAATCGGGATGATTTTCGATGCCGGCAGCCG
>JBEEPE010000223.1:0-7624 GCA_041191265.1 Verrucomicrobiota bacterium
AAAAGTCCGAGCTGCAGTATTTTATGATATCGGGGCTATCAGCAGAAGTTCGTTCAACTTCGGCGGCACGGTTGCTTCCGATGCTGGGTTTGGCCTCAGAATTGAACTTCCCATCGGACCAGTTCGCATCGACTACGCCATCCCTCAAGAAAAACCGAATGCGCAAAGCAGCTCCAGTGGACGCTTCAATTTCAACATGGGCTATCAGTTTTAGCCCGTTTTGGAACGTCGGTTGCTGAGTGAAAGCGGCCGATTGATTCTTACCTAAACACAAACTCGATTAAATCGACAAACCCCAGACAGAAGATAAAGAACATGAAAATCAACAAAACGCTCGCACTCCTCACCGTAGCACTCGGACTCGGAGCCTTCTCCAACTCGGCACAAGCCCAGCTCAAAGTCGGCACCATCGACATGAAGTCGATCTTCGATAACTACGGCAAGACCAAGGAAGCCGAGGCGAAAATCAACGAAGCTCGCGGCCAAGCAAAGAAGGAACTCGACGACCGTCTCGCTGAGTTCAACAAGGTTCAAGAAGCTGCGCGCAAACTCAACGACGACGCCAACAAGCCCGAGCTCAGCAAGGACAAGAAGGAGAGCATGGTGAAGGAGCTCAACGCCAAAATCCAAGAACTTGGCAATCTCCAACGCGAAATCCAATCCTTCCAGCAAACCCGCGAACAACAACTCGCCGAGCAGTCCGTCCGCTCACGCAACGCAATCGTTGAAGAAATCAACAAAGTCATCGACGCCAAAGTGAAGTCCGGCGGGTATGACATGGTTTTCGACAAAAGCGGCCAGAGCTTGAACGCAGTAAACGTCATCCTCCACTCGAAGGACTCCTTCGACATCACGAAGGAAATCTCTGACGAACTCGCCAAAGCAAAGGCTGCCGCTCCCGCTGCAGCTCCTGCAGCCGATAAAAAGAAGTAGTTCTTTTCTCTTCAGAGAAGGATTCCAAAGCGCCGTCCTCAGGACGGCGCTTTTTTTGCGCCTCACTTTTTGCGCCTCACTTTTTGCGCCTCACGAATGCAGTTTGTGTCGCCCCCCAAATAAATCCTATCCTACACGCGTGGACTCTCTCCCTCTCGCCCTCTCTCAACTCCTCCAACTCACCGGAGGCCAAACCATCCCAGCCCTATCCACCGAAGCCGTCTCCACAAAGGAACTCCTCATTCACGGCTTTGCATCCCTCGATGAAGCCGCTTCAGGAGACCTCTCCTTCTTCTCGAATCCCCGCTACATCGAGCAACTCCGAAACTCAAAGGCGTCCGTCATCCTCATCCCAGCCCCAGAAGCAGCAACCCTCGTTCGCGCCGGAACCATCTGCATCCTCGTAGATAATCCCTCCGCCTCTTTCGCTTCAATCGCCGAGAAATTCGCACCAAAACCCCCTGAACGCCAACCCGGAATCCATCCTTCAGCCTCTGTACACCCCACCGCAAAAATCTCCGCCTCCGCCAGCATCGGCCCCCTCTGCGTCATCGAAGCACACGCCCGCATCGGCGCACACTCCGTCATCGAGGCCCAATCCTACATCGGTGACCACGCCCACATAGGCGCACACTGCCACCTTCACCCCCGGTCCACCATCCTCCATCGCTGCGAAATCCGTGATCGCGTCATCCTCAACTCCGGTGCCGTCATCGGGAGCGACGGATTTGGTTTCGAAAAAATCGATGGCAAGCATGCCAAAATCGCGCAACTCGGAGTCGTCATCGTAGAAAACGACGTGGAAATCGGTGCCAATACCACCATCGACCGCGCCCGATTCGGGAAGACCGTCATCGGAGAAGGCACCAAAATCGATAACCTCGTCCAAATCGCACACAACGTCCACATCGGAAAACACAGCCTCATCGTTGCTCAAACCGGCATCTCCGGAAGCACCCGCATCGGTAATAACGTCATCCTCGCCGGCCAATCCGGCATCGTCGGACACATCACCATCGGCGACGGAATCATCGTCACTGCCCAGTCAGGCATCTCGAAAAGCCTCCCTGCCGAGGAGGGCGCCATGTACATGGGAACCCCCGCCGTACCCGCGAAAGATTACCGCGAACAAATGGCCCTCCTTCGAAGACTACCCAAACTCCAAGACCGCGTAAAAGCCCTCGAGAGTTTGCTTCTCCAAAAAGAGGGACAACCCATCTAAGCAGTTGCGAGGCAAGGAGCTCGCGGTCGCGGCGCAACCCGCAACCTTCCAAGGCAAACGCCCGTTCCCAGCCACACGGCCCGTTCGCACCCAGACCGTCGTGCCGCGCGTCACGGTTTCGGACGCGAAAAACAAAACACCGAAGGGGACCCGAGAGAATCCTACGCTCCGGCGACGCCCGCACCGTACTCGGCCATCTCTCGTTCGGTCGACACCACCTCGTTCGCCTCATCCAACACAATCACCCGAGGCCGATGAACAATCGCTTCCTCCGCCGAGTAATGGGCAAAATTCATAATCGTCAAACGATCCCCAATTTTACCCAAATGCGCCGTGGCGCCGTTCAACTGGATCGTCCGAGAACCTGCGTCCCCGTAAATCACATACGTCTCAAACCGCGCCCCATTCGCCATATTCCCCACCAAAATCTTCTCGTACGGTAACAACCCCACCCTCTCCGCTAAACGAGCGTCAATCGTCAGACTTCCTTCGTAGTGCAAACTCGCTCCAGTCACCGTCGCCCGATGAATCTTCGATTTCAATAAGTTCAACTGCATCTCAAAACCTCCATCAACTAACGCTCAACTCCTACTTCCCCTCAGTCGTTCCCAACGTAAACGACGTCATCAACCACTCCTTACCCACTTTCTTTAAAACAAGCTTCGGCCCTTTGTAGCTCCCCTCCGCCCCCTCAACCGGCGACACCAACGTCTCGCCCACCCGCTTGAACGGTGCCTTCAATAACCGATCCAAAATCAACCACCCGCCATAACGGTCCCAGTACTCAAACGCCGTTTCCCCCTCCGGTGGAACCCCCGAGCGCCACGAAAAATCAGCCGAGGAAACATCCGCAAACGAAGACGGGTCGCGCGTAATCACCGCCTCCCGTAACCGAATGCGCGCATCCTCAAACTCCCTCCCCGCCAACACCGAAGCATCTCCCCTCCACCGCGCTTTCAACGTCGAACACCCCGACATCCCCCCAAAAAACAAAACAGCCATCCCCATAGCAATCGAGACGCGAACCAAGCCGACACCAAAACGTTGCTTGCCAGGGTTTCCTGTTTTCATGACCAAAAAATACCGGTTTTCGTCACCGCAATCTATCCCTAAGCATCTCCAACGTCATCAGCGCAACCTCGCGGACACTCGCCCCACTCACCGCTTCAAGGCCGTCATCCGCCGTATGCCACGGCAGATAGTCGAAATCAATCATGTCCATCGACGGTATCCCCGCAATGTGCTGCAAGGGTACGTGATCATCCAAAATCGGTCCGCTAAATCGCCCCACCCGTCCCGATAACCCCACACGCCCCGCCGCATCCTCCAACCCGCGCATCAACTCAACCGGAGTATCACTCGGCAACGTCAAACCCAACTGCTTATCCCCAATCATATCCCACAAAATCGCGAACCCATACCGCCCCGCCTCCCCGCTCTGACGAAGCTGCTGCGCAAAATACCGACTCCCATACAACCCGTCACTCTCGCTGAACTGTTGCACCGCCTCCTCCCCATCAAAAAACACCAAATCCACCCGCGAAGCCAACCGAGGCTCCACCGCCAACGCACGCGCAAACTCCAACAACCCCGCCGTCCCCGACCCACCATCATTCGCGCCCAAAAACTCAATCGTCGAAAACTTTTTGGTGTCGTAATGCGTACACAAAATCGCGCGCGAACCCTTACCTCCCCCCCCTTCACCACCTGCACCAAACCGAGCAATCACATTCACAAACTCCACCTCACCCTGCGGCGTCGACGAACTAAAGCCCTGCCGCTCAACCTTCCACCCACTCTCCTCCAACCCGCGAATCATCCACTCCCGAAGCCGCTTCGCCCCCTCCGATCCCGACGCGCGCGGACCAAATCCCACAACCTCCCGTAACCGCTCCCCCATCCCCTCATCCGTCAGCAATGACTCAGCAACCGCCGCCGCCGAACTCGTACCCGCCACTTCTGCCTCCGCGACCGGACGACGCGAGCAACCAACAGCGAAAATCGCAAAAATCACCGCCACCCAACCTGTTAACACCACTCGGCTCATTCTTGCTCAAGCCCTAAAAGATCCAAAACCCGCTGAAGATCATCACCCCCGTAATACTCAATCTCAATCCGACCCCGCTTCTCGCCATGATGTATCTCCACATGCGTCGCAAACCGCCGCTGCAAGCGGTTCTGCACCGAAACTAAAGCCGGTCCAAGCCCAGGCTTCGACCCCGCACGACGCGTCTTCTTCGCCGGTGCCATCTTCTCCAAATGCGCAGCCACCAACGTCTCAGCCCCACGCACCGTCAACCCCTTCCGCAAAACCGCATCCGCCAACACCCGCTGCTCCGACGCATCCTTCACCCCCAACAACACCTTCGCGTGCCCCACCGAAAGCCGCCCCTGCGTCAGCCAACTCTGCACCTGATCATCCAAATCCAACAATCGCACCGCATTCGCAACCGCCGCACGACTCTTCCCAACCTTCTGCGCAATCTCCTCCTGCTTCAGACTAAAATCTTTCGCCAATCGCTGAAACGCCTCCGCCTCCTCAATCGGATTCAAATCCTCGCGCTGCAAGTTCTCAATCAGCGCTAACTCCAATACGTCCCGATCCGACGCCTCCCGCACAATCACCGGCACCTCGTCCAACCCCAACTTCCGCGCAGCCCGCCACCGACGCTCCCCCGCCACCAACTCGTACTTCCCACCACGCTCACGACAAATCAAGGGCTGAACAATCCCATGCTCCCGAATACTCTCCTTCAACTCCTCAATCTGCTCGTCCTTAAACACCGTTCTCGGCTGAAACGGAGACGACACCACCTCATCAATCCCAACCCTCCGCACGCTCTCCCCCGCCTCCACCGACGGGACCGGATTCGCAACAGGAGTCGCCGGACGCTTCGAAATCAACGCACCCAATCCTTTTCCTAAAGCTGCTGGCTTTGCCATTCACACACTCTAATCCCAGCGTCCCCCTTGCCAAGACACGAGAACCTCGTTTGCAAAAGGCACACTTCCTGTTCCCGCAACAAGCGCTATGACACCGTCCCTCCAACGTCGTTCCTTCCTCAAATCCATCACCGTCAGCTCCGGCGCCCTGTTCTTCCCGTACGTGCGCTCTCAAGCCGCCAAAAAACTCCAGTTCGGCGGCATCGGCGTGGGCGGAAAAGGCGCCAGCGACATCGCGAACACGGCCGCCGGTGCAGAAATCGTCGCCCTCTGCGACGTGGATCGCCAGCGCCTCGAAAAATCCAAAACCCTCTACCCCAACGCACGCATCTTCGAAGACTTCCGCGAAATGTTCGCTGCCATGGGCGACAAACTCGACGGCGTCACCATCTCCACCCCAGACCACTCCCACTTCCCCGCAGCCATGGAGGCCATCCGGCGCGGCAAACATATCTGCGTTCAAAAACCCCTCGTCAATCGCGTGTGGGAGGCCAACCAACTCCACCAAGCTGCCAAAGCAAAGGGCGTCATCACCAACATGGGGAACCAAGGCCACCTCATCGAAGGCATCCGCCTCCTCAAAGAGTACCTCACCATGGGCATCATCGGTCGCGTGAAAGAAATCCACGTCTGGACCAACCGCCCCATCTGGCCCCAAGGCCAAAAAGCCAAAGACGCCCTCGTCCCCGAAGCCATCCCCGCCAACCTCAACTGGCAAGCCTGGCTCGCCCAATGCCCCGAAGTTCCGTACACCCCAAAACTTCACCCCTTCGCATGGCGCGGACACCGCGAATACGGCTCGGGCGCCATCGGAGACATGGGATGCCACACCATGGACGGCCCCTTCTTCTCCTGCGACCTCGGCGACCCCTATCGCATTGAAGCAGAGGTTGATGACGCAACCGACATCACTTTCCCATCGGCAGCCGCCATTTCCATGTTCCACAAAACCAAGGCATTCGGCGAAGTTAAGGTCGTGTGGTATGATGGAAAACGCAAACCCCAGCGCCCCGCTGAACTCGATGCAGATGTCGACTGGGATAAAATGACCTCCGGCGCCCTTTACATCGGCGAAGAGGGAAAACTCCTGACCACCGGCGACCACGCCAACAACCCGCGCCTCCTCCCGTTCTCCAAACACGAGGACTGGCTAAAGAAGGCAAACCACAAGCCATCCCTCGAGCGCGCAAAGGCCAAGGACCCGCAAATCGAACTCGTTCAAGCGATCCTTTCCGGCGGCGTTTGCGGATCAAACTTCGATTACTCCGTGCCGCTGACACGTCACGGCGCACTCGGAAACATCGGCGTCCTTCTCCCTCGCACCACGCTCGAATGGGACACCAAAGCGCAGCAGTTCACCAACAGCGCTGAGGCAAACAAACTCCTCAAACGCGCAGCGATCCGGGCAGGCTGGGAGGCATTCGCCTAATCCCACAGCCCAGAGCCCAGAGCCAACTCCCCAAAAAAACACCCGCCACTCCGGCGGGTGTTTTGTTTTGCCCCCTCACCGAGCCGCCCACCCCATACGACCCATACGACCCATTCCAGAGGACAATTACCCCCCCACCGAGACCTCACCGAGACCTCACCGAGACCTCACCGAGACCTCACCGATCAGCCTCACTGCCGCTTCGCTTCCGCAACATCACAAATCACCCGCCACTCTTTCCGCTCCCGCACCACCTTCAACTCCGCTTTCGTCCCCGGCTCGCACTCAGAAATCATTTTAATCCAGTCCTGAGGCCCCGTGACCGCCTTGCCATTCACCGCACGAATCACGTCCCCCACCTCAAACTGCGCACGATCAGCCGGAGAACCCCGCTGAACCGCAATCACCACCACACCCTTCGTGTCCGGCAACCCGAGCTCGCGCGCCAACACCGCACTCAGCGCCGCAGTGCTCACCCCAATCGCGCCACCCCGACGCACGCGACCCGACTGAATGATGCTCTCCATCGAACGCTTCGCCACGTTGGACGGCACGGCGAACGAAATGCCCAACCACTCCCCGCTCTTCGAGTAAATCGCGGTGTTAATCCCAATAATCTCTCCCCGAACATTCAAAAGCGGGCCCCCAGAATTCCCAGGATTGACCGCCGCATCCGTTTGCAAGAACTGAACCCCGCTATCCGAAAACGCCCGCCCCTTCGCACTCACAATCCCGCGCGTCACCGTCTCCTCAAACCCAAACGGATTGCCCACCGCAACCACCATCTGCCCCACTTTCACCTGATCCGAATCTGCAAAGGTCAACGCCGGCACACTCCCCTCAATCTTCAAAACCGCAATGTCCGTCTGAGGATCCGAGCCCACCAACTTCGCAGGCTCCATGCGACCGTCATCCAACTGAACAACAATTTGTTCCATCCCCGAAATCACATGGTGATTCGTCATCACATGCCCCTTGGAAGAAACAACCACCCCAGAACCCATGCCCTTCGCCTTCTCCTCCACAATCCGCCCCCCACCAAAAAAGAACTCCAACGGATCCATCGGCGACACCCGTTTACGAACCCGCTTCTCCGT
>JBEEPE010000224.1:0-8892 GCA_041191265.1 Verrucomicrobiota bacterium
ACATCCAGCGCCGCGTCATCAGAAGAGGATTTTGCGTTCATCTTTATTCGTGAGTGATGCATTCATCGAGGTTCAAGAGCATTGAGGCCGTGACAGCAAACGCTGCCGCTTCGTCCGCCGACGCCCTCTTGTCATAAGGTCGCCGCAAGCTCGTCGAAAGGAAGCGCTGCGCTTCATCCGGCTTCGCGCGATAAATCTTGAGCGCCCGCTGATACTCGCTCCGCACCACATCCAACTCCGTGGAGGAAGCCCCGCGCGTCAGCACCGTGCGAAACAACCCTGCCAGCTTCTCATCCACGCTTCCCTGTTCCGCAGCCACCCGCGCACCCATCGATGCGGCGGCTTCCAACATCGTTCCATCATTCAACAAGGTCAGCGCTTGAAGCGGCGTATTGGTGCGAGAAGTTCGCACCTCACAAACCCGCCGCTGCGCCGAATCAAACAGAAAGGTTGGAGCAATGCTTCGGCGCCAAAACGCATACAGGGTTCGCCGATGCTGGGCCGCACCCTCACTCGCCTCGTAGCGGAATCGTCCCATAAAGATTTCCTCCCACACCCCATCCGGTTGGTACGGCCGAACCGGCGGTCCACCGACCGAACGATTCAACAAACCCGACGACGCAAGCGCGGCGTCGCGAATCATCCACGCCGGCAGCCGAAAACGCGCACCCCGCGCGAGGTAACGATTTCCCGGATCCACTCGCACCGCTGCCTCCTCCATCCGCGAATCCCTCAAATACGCGTCACTCGTCACCATCAACTCCAACACATGCCGAAGGTTCCATCCGCTTTCAACCAACTCCACCGCCAGCCAGTCCAGTAGCTCGTAATGCATCGGACGCTCTCCCTGAAGACCAAAATCCTCAGCGGTCCGCACCAGCCCAACCCCGAACATCATCTGCCAGAGATGGTTCATCAAAACCCGTGCTGTCAGCGGGTTCTCCCGTGAAGTCAACCACGCCGCAAGTCCCGCACGATCACGCGGCTGACCCTCCGGCCAAGGTGCCACGGCTGCAGGCACATCCCGTCCCACCTCAGCTCCATGCTTGTCCCAGACCCCTCGCTCCAAAATATGCGTCCTCCTCGCTTCCTTGCGCTCCGCCAACACCATCACGTTAAGGTTACCAGTCGCAGCCTTCACTTCAGCCTGTTGACGTGTTGCAACGTCCAGCGCCTGCTTGGCCACAACATACGGTTCGTAATCCTCCAGAAACATCCCGAACAGCCGCTGCCGAACCCGCTCATCCAACACCGATTCCGCCCACCCCGGCCGCCGGTTTACCCCTGATGACTTCAGAAGAGATGCCCACTCCTCCATTGGCCCAGTCCCAACCTTGCGCACGGTCTCTCCACGCTCGTCGGTGACCGCCAACCGAAACTGCGCGATGTTGGCGTTTCCCAACGTGGATCGCTGCCTCAGCTCAAAAACAAGGCTCTCCTCCGCCTCCAGAACCAACGGCTCCGAAAGCGCGAAAATCGCCGTGTGAATCACATCCTTCGCCGCGCCCTTGGTGGTCCACCCGTTTCGCGGATCATCATCCAACGTGTCGCGCACATCGCCGTAGTTCCCGTTCGCTTTCTTGTCCGCACTAAAGTCCGCAACCGCACCCGTCACCAAAACATCACGAACCGTCGAACTCCCCGAGCGACGAACCTGCACTTTGATGTCCGTCAAAATGAACTCGCCCCGTTCACCCCGCGACAAAGCCATCCCACGCTCAGTTCCCACAGGAAAAATCTCGAGCCGAAATCCGGTGACCCTTCGTCCCGACGGCACAAACTCCACCCGATAATCATCCTGAAACGGGTTCGCTCCAGAAGCCGTCACCCGCCCATCAGCATCCACCGTCAAAGCCGTTCCCTCTGCGCTCCCGAGCTTGCCATCCGCCACCACCGCCCATGCGCGATGCCCCGGATGCATGCCTTCCGCAGTTCGACTCAACCACGTGCGGAAAGACGCCTGCGCACCTTCTTTCGCCGCCGCCTCACGCGTGCGTCGCTCCGCAACCAGCGCATCCGCCTCATCCATCGCCGTCTTCGTCAGCGCTGATTTGTAGGACAGGAACGGCTTTGCCCCGCCGCCCGCTTTCCCGTCCTCGTCAATGCTGTTGAAAAAGGCGCTCAAGGAATAGTAATCCGCCTGAGAAACCGGATCGAACTTGTGCGAATGGCACTGCGCGCAACCCAACGTCAGTCCCAACCAAACCGTGCCGGTTGTGTTCACCCGGTCGATGACGTAATCCACCCGCGATTCCTCCGGATCACGCCCCCCCTCCCCATTGGTCATGTGGTTACGATGGAAGCATGTCGCAAGGCGTTGTTCTGGCGTCGCTCCAGGAATCAAATCTCCCGCAAACTGCTCCAGCGTAAACTGATCAAACGGCTGATTGCGATTGAAGGCACCCACCACCCAGTCCCGCCACGGCCAGTTGTTCCGCGTTGAATCAGATTGAAAGCCATCCGTGTCCGCGTACCGCGCAGCATCAAGCCACCACATCGCCATTCGCTCGCCATAATGGGGCGACGCCATAAACGCCTTCGCCGTATCGCGCACCACCTCCCGAAGCGGACGCGCGTCCTGAAGGAAGGCCTCCGCCTCCGCACGACTCGGCGGCAAGCCGCGCAAATCAAAGGATAAGCGTCGAAGCACCACATGCTTTTCCGCCGGGCCATTGACCTTTAACCCCAAACGCGACATCGGCCCCTCAATCAACGCGTCGACTGGGTGCCGCCCCGCTGCCACATCCGGCCGCACCGGCCGCTCAAACGACCAGTGCGCCCCCCACCTGGCTCCCTCAGCAATCCAGCGCCGCAATAACGCCACCTCGCTCTCCTTGAGGCGCGGCTTGTGGGACTTGGGCGTCGGCATCACCTCATCGGGATCCGTCGAAACAATCCGTCGGATAAGCTCAGAAGCGTCTGGCTTCCCCGGAACTACCGCCGCCACTCCATCGCGCACCGCAGTCGCTCCGTCGGAGGTGTCCAAGCGCAACCCCCCTTTCCGATTCTTCTCATCCGGCCCGTGGCACCCAAGGCAGTTGTCGGATAACACCGGAAGAATATCCCGTCCAAACCGCACCTCTCCCGCCATGGCGGACATCAACCAAAAAAATCCTGCAAGCCCAGCTGTGACAACCTCGGAAAAGCGGATGCGCATCCCTAAACCTAACCCGCAAATCCCATTCACACCACCCGTCCAACACACCAAAGATGTGTCGGATTCAACCATCCCGTTTCTTCGAACAACCGAAGGCTGAGGTTCGTTCAAGACTCAACCGGAACAAAATCAACCTGACGGCGCCCGCGATCCACCCGGCCCACAATGACCTCAAGCTCCATGCCGACATGATACTTCCGCCCCGTCCGCCGGCCGCGAAACAACCGCCTTGCAGGATCAAAAATAAAGTAGTCACCACCCATCGCATTGACGTGGATCAGTCCCGACATCACGAGACCCGGCAACTCCACGATCAATCCAATCGGCCGCACATCCACAACGACTGCCGCGAAAGGATCAGGCCGCCTCGAACTCAACTGCCGCTCGAAGTACTCGAGCTTCTTGAGCGTGTTTGCCTCCTTCTCCGCATCCGCCGAAATCCGCTCGGTACGAGAGATGTGTTCCGCCGTTTCCTGAAGTCTCGCAATGCTTCCGACGCGCTCGCGGGCCAAAACACGGTGCACCAGCAAGTCCGCATAACGCCGAATCGGACTCGTGAAATGCGTGTAATCCGATTTGGCCAATCCGTAGTGTCCGAGCGGTTCGTGCGAATACACCGCGCGTTTCAGGCTCTTGAGAAACTCAAGTTTCAACGCGTATCCATCCTGCCGTTTGTCCAACGCCGCCAGCATCTTGCGAACCTCCTCCCGTTTGGTCAGGTCGCCACACTTCAATCCAAAGGCAGCGGCTTTTTCACGAAACTCCTGCAATCGCGAATCATCCGGATTCTCGTGAATCCGATACACCCCAGGCACCCGGCGCCGACGAATCTCGCGCGCCACGGACTCATTCGCCGCCAACATGAACTCCTCAATTAACTGATGTGAAATGTCGTGCGGAACGCGTTCCACCCCGCTGACACGCCCCATCGCATCCACCCAAATTTTGACCTCAGGAAAGTCCAGATCGAGCGAGCCTGCCTCCATGCGCCGTTTCCTCATCAAGGCCGCCAGTTCCCACGCCACCTTCACACGCTCAATCACTCGCGGATCTTCATGCGACAAACCCACATTCCGTTGCGACTCCTCTGCGCCCACCCCTCGCGGATCCGTATCCACCTGTCCCACACGATTTTCCAAAATCGCCAACGCCTGCCGATAGGTCAGGCGCGCCATGCTCCGAATCCGCGTTTTTGCGAAGGTAGCCTCACGCACCTTTCCCGCAGGGGTAAATCGCATCCGCACCGAAAACGCCATGCGATCCACAGCAGGACGGAGTGAACAAAGCCCGTTGGACAAGGCCTCCGGCAACATCGGAATCACTTTGCCCGGTAGATAGGTGGAGTTGCCACGCCCCGCCGCCTCTCGATCAAGCGGTGACCCCGGTTTGACGTAGTGAGAGACATCCGCCACGTGAACCCAAGCTTCCCACCCATCACCACAACGCGTCACACAAATCGCGTCATCAAAGTCTTTTGCGTCGTCAGGATCAATGGTGATGACTTCTGTATTGCGCAAGTCCATCCGTCCGGAGTCGTCGTCCTCGGGCACTTCTGCCGGAAACCGTGCCGCCTCTTGCGCAACGGCGTCCGGGAAGGTTTCGCTCAACCCGTACCTTCGCAAAATGGCCTGAAACTCAATCGCGGGGTCACCCGATTCTCCCAACACTTCAATCACCTCACCACGAAGCGGCGAACTCGGCTTCTCCCACGGATCAACCTTCACGACGACCTTCAAGCCGCGCTTCAGTTTCATCGGCAGCGGGGTCAGGCCCTTACGCAAAACCACGCGATGCGGAATCCGTGCATCGTCCGGCACCACCTCAAACCCGTCCTCCCAATCTTCCACCGTTCCCACAATCAGCTCGTTCGCCCGCTCAATCACGCGAACCACTCGAACCTCGCGACGCGCCGGCTCCGTCCGAACGATCCGTCCACCACGCCCTCCACGCTGATGTGCGCGCCCGCTTTGAAACCGGATTCCAGCCGACTGAATCTCCTCGGCCACCACCCGATCTCCATGCATCGCCACTCCAAACTGGTGCGACGCCACATAGGCCTCGCGCAACGGCTCCTCAGAACTCTCGCTGACCGCGCCAGCACCCTTGCTCCGCGCCGCACGCCCTTTTCCCTTAACGCCCGTCGCCACCTGTGATTCAGGCTCGTCAGGTGTCAGCTCAACCGCAGGAGCGTCCGCAATGAAGCGTCCATTCCCACTGGGAAACACCATGACCCGGCCCGTCAGCAACCCAACAAACGAGGGCAACGCATAACGCCCGTTCCTCGCCGGAACGATACGCCCCGACGCTTCCATGCGTTTCAACGCCTCTCGCAAAATCTTCCGCTCATCGGTAGCAATCCCCACCAACCGCCCGAGCGTCACCTTATCCAAAGGGCCGCGCCCCTTCCTCCCGAGTTCGGCAAGGATTCGCTTTTCCAAATCATCCATGCCGCATCGTCGCCGCGTCACCCCGCATTGGCCACCGTCAAAAACGCGCGCGCCGCCGCAGAGACTGCCGGCCAATCCCCAGCCTCAATGGATGGCGCGGGAAGCAACGGCCCCCCAACCCCAACGGCAACCGCTCCCGCAGCAAACCAAGCCGCCACATTCGTCGCGTCAACACCACCCGTCGGAACAAAACGCACTCCCGTCAGTGGCGGAGCAATCGCCCGTAAATACCCGGGACCAACGGATGAAGCCGGAAACAGTTTCACCAAATCAGACCCCGCCTCATGCGCCTCCCAAGCCTCTGTCGGAGTCAATGCGCCCGAAATCACCGGACACGCATACCGATGCGCGCACGCCAGCACTTCGCGCCGAAGCACTGGGGTCACAAGAAACCGCGCTCCTGCAGTAATGGCCGTCCGGCACAACCGTTCATCCATCACCGTTCCTGCGCCAAGCAACACGTCTTCAGGAAGCGTCGCGGTCAATGCCCCCAACGCCGCAGCCGCGCCCGGCGTATCCATCGTAATCTCCAACACGCGGATGCCACCATCCACCAAGGCCCGTGCGATCTCGACGAGAGGCGCTCCCCGTTGGAAGCGTAGGATGGCAATCACTCGCTCTTTCAAGAGTTTCGCCACCCTCGAGCGGCGCGCGCCATCAGGTCCTGCACTCATGCGCATCCCCCCCTCGCGATGTTTGAGAAAAACCGCAACGTGCGCGGAAGATTCTCAATCCAATACGGCCACTCATGCGGCCCCGGATACTCCTCGTACGAGTGCGCCACACCTAGTGCCTTCAACTTTTCGTGAAGCGCACGGTTTGCTTCGAGCAGAATATCGTCCGTCCCACAATCCATGCGCAACGGCGGCAAATCAGGTCCTGCAGCAACCAATGCCTCCCACGCCGTCGCGGGTTCAATGCCCAACGCCATCGGGTCTTCCTCCACATACGGCACCAAATCCGAAAGCTGCGTGCACGCCGAATGCGCGGACAACCCTTTCCACCGACGCGGATAAAGTCCTCCCAATCTCAACGTTCCGAAGCCGCCCATTGAAAGGCCTCCGAGAAAGCGCGGCGATTGATCCAGCCCAAGCTGAGGAAAAGCGCGCTCCGCAACCGCTGGAACCTCGTCCACAATCCACCGCTCATAATCACGCCCCATCCGGTGCCGCGCATAAATCGTCCCATCCCCCCAAGCCCCGTCGGACGGCATCGCCAAAACCATGGGCATCACCTCGCCCGCATCTTCCAACCGTTTCAGCGTCACATGTGCGCCCGCCAGCAACGCCCACGCCCATGCGCCATTGTAAACCCCGTGCAGCAACGTGACCAAGGGAGGTGACTTTTCCGCAAGCGCGCGTTCGGAAGCGAAAAGCACGACCTCGCCCCGCGCGCCTAGCGCAGGACTCTTCACCGTGACAAAGGTTAACCCCTCGGGCGAGAAGGCCGGGCTCGACTGTTTGAACGTCCTGAACTCCATACGGATATTTGCGTCATCGACGCATCGTTAAAACCTCGTCGATCTGCGCGCAGCACGCATCGTAAACCGCCTCCGGCGAAACCGAGGCGTCAATACGCCGAATAAAGGGCCGCTGGATTGACAGAAAAATGTCTCGAACCCGTTCCAACGCATCCAGTCGCTCGAACTCATTCGCGACGTCACCCCGAGCCCGAACTCGCTCAAGACTCACCTCCGGCGCGCAATCCAGCAAAAGCACTAAATCCGGCTGCGTCGCAAACGCTTCATTGCGTCGGAGAATCTCCTGTGGATTTGCACCGCGCGCGCCTTGATAGGCCGCTGTCGAAAAATAGTACCGATCGAGCACGACCCACGCACCTCGATCCAAAGCCGGCACAATCAACTCCTGAACATGTTGCCTCCGATCTGCCTCAAACAACTCCAACTCCTCCTCCAACGGCAAGCGCCCCGTCGCGGCAGAGGCCCGCACCTTCGCACCATAAACCCCGTCCGTCGGTTCGCGGCTGAGTACCACTTCCACGCCACACTCCCGCTGCAACCGCTCCGCCAAGCGCCGCACCAGCGAGCTCTTTCCCGCACCGTCCACTCCCTCAACCACAATCAATCGCCCACGCTCCATACCGTCTCTCTTAACCTGATTTCAACCAACGCACCACGTCCCGCGCAGAGTACGTCAGAACCAAATCCGCACCCGCCCTCCGGAACGCCGTCATCGTCTCCAACGTCGCAGCGCGCTCGTCCAGCCAACCCATCCGTGCCGCCGCCTTAAGCATCGCGTACTCCCCGCTCACATGGTACGCAGCGGTCGGCATCCGGAACCCATCCTTCACGCGACGAATCACATCCAGATACGGAAGCCCCGGCTTCACCATCACAATGTCCGCCCCCTCTTGCACATCGAGCGCTACCTCGCGGAGCGCCTCATCTCCATTCGCGGGATCCATCTGGTAACTCCGCCGATCCCCCGCCTTCGGGGCACTTTCCGCCGCATCCCGGAACGGTCCATAAAACGCCGAAGCAAACTTCGCCGCGTAACTCATGATGGGTAATCCAGTGTAACCCGCGCCATCCAACGCCGCCCGCATCGCCCCAATACGCCCATCCATCATGTCGCTCGGCGCAACCATGTCCGCCCCCGCCTCCGCATGCGACACGGCCGTCCGCGCAAGAATGCCCACCGAAACATCATTCTCAACCTCCGCGCGGTCCCCGTGGAAATGCGTCACCCCGCAGTGCCCGTGGCTCATGAACTCGCACAAGCAGACGTCCGTAATCACCAACAAACCCGGCACCTCGCGTTTCAAGGCCCGCACCGCGCGTTGAACAATGCCTTCGCCCGAAAACGCCTGACTCGCCGCCTCATCCTTGTGGGAAGGAATCCCAAATAGCAGAACCGAAGCAACACCCTCCGCATGCGCATCCGCAGCCTCCCGAACCAGCGACTCAAGCGTGTTCTGACGTACCCCGGGCATGGACCCAACCTCGACGGGTTCAGTGATTCGTTCGCTGACGAACAGCGGCAAAATGTAATCTCCCGGATGCAGTTCGGTTTCACGAACGAGGGCCCGCATCTGGGGCGAAGACCGCAACCGACGCAATCGGTGTTGCAAGGAAAGCTGGCTCATAGGGTGAAGGTAGAATCTTAGCTTCGCATCGGCCTGTTTTCCCGCAAGCCCTTCCCTAGCCCGCGCTTTGCGAGCTCGCAAAAAATCAATGTTCGCCTCGCTCACCATTCCGCGATCCATCACCCAAATGCGTTCCGCCTGTCCGAAGCGGGTCTCCATCTTGCGCACAACATCCTCCACTGT
>JBEEPE010000225.1:0-7388 GCA_041191265.1 Verrucomicrobiota bacterium
ACCAAGCGCCTCGAACAACAAGGCCTCCTCGAAATCCAACACGGCACCGGCATCAAAATCATTCGCCAACTCCACCGCCCCCTCAGCGATTCGCTCGCCCTCCTCATCCCAGACCTCCCAAGTCGCCTCCGCCAACTCCATCAAACCCGCCACGCCATCGAACCCGCCGCCGCAGCCCTCGCCGCACAAAACGCGTCGCACGATCAACTGCTCGCCACTCGCGCCGCCCACGAACGCCTCGCAAACGCCTCCTCCAACGAAGAAGCCATCCAAGCCGATATCGAATGGCACCACCTCGTCGCCGCCGCCAGCGGTAACCAAATCTTCTCCCTCATCCTCGATTCCCTCGCCGACCTCGGCCTCGAAAGCCGACTCCGCACCATCGGCCATATCGGGAAAGGTCCCGCCGTCGAACACCACGCCCTCATCCAAAAAGCCCTCGAAAACCGCAACCCCACCGCCGCTTCAGCCGCCATGAAAAGCCACCTCGAAGCCGCCCTCCGCGACCTGCACCTCGACGAATCCCAACCCTAGCCGGACCCATGCGCACCCTCCCCCCAACGCTCCTCCTGCTCGCCAACCTCATCCCCTCACTCCTCGCCGCCTCAACCGGCACCGAGTCCCCCTCCTCGCCCGACTTCTTCAAAAACAAAATCCAGCCCCTCCTCGCAAACCGCTGCTTCGAATGCCATTCCCACGATAAAAAAATCAAGGGCGGCCTCGCCCTCGACTCCCGAAGCGGATGGGAACAAGGCGGCGACAATGGACCCGCCATCCGACCAGGCCAACCCGACCAAAGCCTGATCATCAAGGCCGTACGCTACCTCGACGCCGACTTCGCCATGCCCCCCAAGGCAAAGCTGCCCCCCGAGGAAATCGCTCTCCTCGAAGCATGGATCCAATCCGGCGCCCCTGACCCCCGCACCTCAGAATCCAAAAAAAATAAACCCACCATCGATCTCGTCGCGGGAAAAACCTTTTGGGCGTTCAAACCCATCCAAAACCCAACACCCCCAACCCTCGCCGATTCCGCCTGGCCCACAGACCCCCTCGACACCTTCATCCGGTACACCCAAGAAAAACAAGGCGTCCGCCCCGCCCCCGACGCCTCCCGCCACACGTGGCTCCGACGCGTCTCGCTCGATCTGACCGGACTCCCCCCCTCCGAAAACGAGATTCGCGCGTTCGAAAACGATCGCTCTGACAAAGCCTTCGAGACCGTCGTCGATCGCCTGCTCGCCAATCCGTCCTACGGAGAACGCTGGGCCCGCCACTGGCTCGACCTCACCGGGTATGCCGACATGATGGGCACTTCCAACGCCGTCTACGCCGAACACGCCTGGCGCTACCGCGATTACCTCATCAACGCGTTCAACACCGACAAACCGTTCGACGAGTTCGTCCGCGAACAAATCGCGGGCGACCTGCTCCCCCCAAAATCCACCGAGGATCATGCCGAAAATATCGTCGCCACCGGCTTCCTCATGGTCGGAGACATCGAAATCGTGAACCCCGACAAAGCCAAAATGGAGGCGGATCACATCGACACCCAAGTCGCAAAAATCGGCCAAACCTTCCTCGGCATGACCCTCGGATGCGCCCGTTGCCACGATCACAAGTTCGACCCCGTCGGCCTCGAGGATTACTACGCCATCGCCGGCACCCTCCGGAGTTCACCCTCCTCCCATAAAATGCCCGACATGGGCGTCTGGAGCACCCTCAACTCCACCCCACTTCCAGAAACACCCGCACAGCGCGAAGCCCGAGCCAAACAAGAAGCCGAAACCGATCAAAAAATCGCACGCCTCAAGGACGAACAAAAGACTCTCACCGAAGAGAAAACCACCCTGTCCAAACAACTCGCCGCACTGGAAAAACCCGCTCCACCCGCCCCCACCGCCAGCGCATCGTCCCCCGACAACGCCGAACGCGAACCCGCAAAACCCGCCTCGCCTGAAGCCGCCTCCCCCTCGACCACCGACAACAAACCAACCCCCGACAAAGAAACCCTCACCAAACGCAGGGACGAGATCGACGGACGTCTCAAAAAAATCGCAGGCGACATCACGCACGCCGACTTCTTCAAAGACAAAACCCCGCGCGCATTCGCGATGGCTGACGGACCAACCCCGTCCGACATGCCCATCTACATTCGCGGCAATCCCTACGCCACCAGCACGGTCGTTCCCCGAGGCACACTGCGGGTCGCGTCATGGGAGCCGTTCCCCCCCATCCCAACCGGGCAAAGTGGCCGACTCCAACTCGCCCATTGGCTCGCCGACAAACGCAACCCACTCACCGCTCGCGTTGCCGTCAACCGCATCTGGCAGAAGCTGTTCAACACCGGCATTGTTCCCAGTGTTGATTACTTTGGCACGCGCGGTGAACTCCCCACGCACCCCGAACTTCTCGACCATCTCGCCTCCCGTTTCATGGCAAACCACTGGTCGCAAAAACAACTCCTGCGCGCACTCGTCCTCAGCCGCACCTATCGACTCTCGAGCGCCAATCTCCCCGAATCCAACAAACTGGATCCCACCAACAAAACCTATTGGCGCATGAACCGTCAGCGCCTCGATGCAGAGGCCATCCGCGACTCCCTCCTCGCAATCAGTGGCGAACTTGCGCGCGACAGCGGAGGCCCAGCCCTCGTCCTCGAAAACCCAGAAAACTGCGGTTCCCTCTCTCTCAAAGGTGTTAACCCGCCCAACTACAAACACGCAAAACCCCGAGAGAAACAGGAGTTCGAACGCACCATCTACCTCCCCGTCTTCCGAAACGGCCTCTCGCCATCCGACAAACTCCGCGCCGTATTCGATTTCATCGACCCAGCCACCACCGCCGGTCAACGAACCCAAACCGTCGTCCCCACCCAATCCCTCTTCCTCCTCAACAACGCCCTCGTCCGCAAACGCGCCAGCACCCTCGCGTCACAACTGCTCGCAAACCCCGTCGAAGACTCAGCCCGCATCCAATCCCTGTGGCTCAAAGTCCTCAACCGACCCGTCACCACAACAGAACAAACCGACGCCGTCGCCTTCCTGCAATCCCTCCGCGAAGCCTCCGGAAACAAACCCAACCCCACCGCAGATTGGACCGAGCTGTGCCACAGCCTCCTCTCGTCCAATGAGTTCGTCTTCCGCCTCTAACCCCTCCCTCGTCCCATGAACCCATTCCAGTTACCCGCACTCACCCGACGCCACCTGCTCCGCTCCACCGCGTGCGGTTTCGGAGCCCTCGCGCTCCACGACCTCGCCCACGCCGCCACCGCAACCAATCCGCTCGCCGTCAAACCCGCGCCGCTCCAGCCAAAAGCCAAACGCGTCATTTTCCTCTTCATGGGCGGCGGCCCCTCGCAAATGGATCTCTTCGATCCCAAAGATTACATCGACCGAATGCACGGTCAGACCATCGAGTCGCCGCTCCGCAAAGAAGTCACCCAAATCGGCACCGAAAAGTTTCTCGCCCTCAAAGCAATGGCCCCCGTCAAACCGCGCGGCCAAAGCGGCATGATGATCTCCGATCTCATGCCCCACCTCGCCTCGGTCGCCGACGATCTCTGCCTCCTCCGTGGCATGAGCGCCGACAATCCACAACACGCCGGCGCCACCCTCCAGTTCCACACCGGCACCTTCGCGGAAGTACGCCCCTCCATGGGAGCATGGGTCAGCTACGGTCTCGGCACCGAGAACGAAAACCTTCCCAGCTTCGTCAGTATCCAAGGCGGCGGCGTACGCGAATACGGTTCCGCATTCTTGCCCGCAATCCATCAAGGCACGCGCATCAACGTTCCCCTCGATGGCAAAGCACTCCCCATCGAAAACCTCGGAAACGTCTCCGGCAACGAATCCGTCCAACGCAAACGCATCGACTTCACCTCCAACCTGAACCGCCGCCTACTCTCAGACCTCCAAGGCGACGCCAACATGGAAGGCATGATCCAAAACATGGAACTCGCTGCCCGCATGCAGGTAAACACCCCTGGCATCGTCGACCTTTCAAACGAGACCAAGGCCACGCTCGACCTCTACGGAGTCGACGGTAAAGACACCAACTCCTTCGCCCGCGCCTGCCTCCTCGCACGCAAGTTCAGCGAAGCCGGCGTTCGTTTCGTACAAGTCTCCGTCGGCGGATGGGACCATCACGGCAACATCCGTGGCAACCTTCCCAAGCTCTGCGCCCAAACCGATCAACCCGTTGCCGCCCTCCTAAAAGACCTCAAAGCACGCGGGTTGCTCGAAGACACGCTCGTGCTCTGGAGCGGCGAGTTTGGGCGCACCCCATGGAGCCAAGACCTCAGCGGGAAATCCCCCATCGATCAGCACGGACGCGAACACCAACCCGAGAGCTTCTGCGCATGGATGGCCGGCGGCGGAATCAGGCCCGGCCTCACCTACGGCGAAACCGATCACCTCGGCTACCGCGTGGTTTCAGGACGCATCCACATCCATGATCTCCACGCCACCCTGCTACACCTGCTCGGCATCGATCACCTCAAACTCACCGCTCGTCACCTCGGTCGCGATTACCGCCTCACCGACGTCTACGGCGAAATCGTCCGCGAAATCCTCGCGTGATTGCCCCCCCCGCCTCATCACTCCCTTTCCCCGAAACACCCCCCAATGAATAAAATCCTCGTCCCCGTTTTCGCCCTCAGTTGCGCCGCCTTGGCCGACGTCCAAATCGAAACCACCGCCCTCCCCATGCGCGACGGCGTCAAACTCGCCACCGACACCTATCGCGACGATACCGTAAAAACAGCGCCCGTCGTCCTCATGCGCACGCCCTATGACCGCACCAAGGCAAAGACGAACGCAGAGCGTTGGGCCAAAGCAGGCTACATCGCAGTCATCCAAGATTGCCGAGGCACCCGCGCTTCCGAAGGCGTCATCGCCCCTTACAACAATGAAGGTCAGGACGGTTACGACACCATTGAGTGGATTCACCGCCAACCATGGTGCAACGGTCGCATCGGAATGATGGGCGGCTCCTACGTCGGCGCCGTTCAATGGCAGGCCGCCGTCGAAAATCCCCCCGGCCTCGTCGCCATCACCCCGCAAGCCACATGGACCAGTTTCTACCGCAACATCTACCTCGGCGGCTGCGTCCGCCTCTCCCTTATCGCGGGGTGGATTCCCGGAAACACGCCCCGTCCAGAAGGCATCAAACCGGCGGACATGAACACCGCCCTCTTCCAACTGCCCCTCAGTGACATCGATACCGCCATCGGTTGGTCCATGCCTTGGCTGGACGCATTCCTAACCCACCCCGAGCCCAACGGCTTCTGGACGCGGCTCAACCTCACGCCTCGCCTGCCTGAGCTCCAACTCCCCGCTCTCCATGTCGTGGGCTACCACGACTACTTTTCCCGCGAATCAACCGACAACTTCCGCGTCATGCAGCAGCAAGCGCGCGACCCAAAAATCCGCGCTCAACAACGGCTCATCCTCGGCCCTTGGGATCACGGAACGATCGGCAAAACTAAAGTGGGCGAAGTCGAGTTCGGCCCAGAAGCCGCCCTCGATACCTTCGCCCTCCAGCTCGACTGGTTCGATCGCCACCTGAAGCAGGATCGCGACGCACAAGCCAAACCGTTCCCGCCCGTCCGCTATTTCTCAATGGGCGACAACGTGTGGCACGACGCACAAACCTGGCCCCCAGAAGGATTCACCCAAACCGCTTTCTACCTGCACTCCAACGGGAAAGCGAACACCCGAAGCGGCGATGGCCGCCTTTCGTCCTCCGTGCCAACCGCCGCTGAACGGCCCGACTCCTTCAAAGCCGATCCCGCAGATCCCACGCCCGCCTCACCCGTCACGCCAACCCGCCCAATCAAAGCCGGTTCGTGGGGCCCCGTGGACCAATCCGCCACCGAGGACCGCAAGGACGTGCTCGTCTACACCAGCGAAGCGATGACTGCGCCTCTCACCTTCGCCGGAAACGCCGAGGCCAAGCTCTACGTCTCGACCGACACCCCAGATGCCGATTGGGCCGTGAAACTCATTGATGTGCACCCCGACGGTTTCGCCCAAAACATCGCACGAGGAATCCAGCGCGGACGCTACCGCAACTCCCTCCTCAAACCCGAGCTCATGGAACCCGGCAAGGTCTACGAAATCAGCGTCGACCTCGGCCCTGTCGCAGCAACCATCGCTCCCGGACACAAGTTGCGCGTCGACATCAGCGGAGCCGATTTCCCCCTCTACGACCGCAACCCAAACACCGCCGAAGGCATCTTCAGCAACAAGACCGCCATCGCCACCGAACAAGTCCACCACACCCCCAAAGCCCTCTCCCGCATCATCCTCCCAACCCCCCCCGCCGGAGGGCGGACTTTCTAGTCCGCCTCCCCTCCCCCCCAAATCGCTCTTTCAACCGCCCCCCCATCGGAGGGCGGACTTTCCAGTCCGCCTCCCCTCCCCCCCATTACTTCGTCAACAACGTCTCCAGCAACGCATTCAACCGCGTCAGCATCGTCCGCGGATCCTCCATCAATCCCGCGCCAACCATCGCGTTATCAAACACCTGCGACGCAATCTGCGACGCCAAATCCGCATTCTCGCCCCGAATCGCATTCAACCGAACAATGATCGGGTGATCCGGATTGATCTCGAGGTCCGGAGCATCGTTCTCTTTGCCCTCGTCCTGCCCCATCGCCTTCAACATGCGCCGCATGCTCGCGGGAACTGCCCCCACCGCTTCCTTCACCGCCGCCGGACTCCCAATCAACCGCTGGCTGCTCCGAACTTCGCCCACCTTATCGCCCAGCGTCTCCTTCAAGTAACCCGCCACCGCTTTCGCGTCGTCCTCGCTCAACCCGCCCCCCTTCTTCTTGGCATCGTCCACCGCGACATCCGCCTTCTCAGCCGCAACAAGTTTCTTCCCGTCAAACTCGCGGACCATGTCCAAAACGTACTCGTCCCGAGGATCTTCAAGGAAAAGAACCTCCCACGATTTTGATTCAAAAACCTCGTAGTACGGACTCGCCAATGCCGTCTCCTTGTTTGGCGCAGACAGGTAGTAAATCTCCGACTGACCTTCCGGCATCCGTGAGACGTAGTCAGTCAGCGACGTGTACTTGCTCGCGTCGACATGAGAACTCTTGAATCGCAATAGCTTCGCAAGCTTCTCCTTGTTCGCGTAATCGGTCGCAGCCCCTTCCTTCAAACAATGACCGTGCTCGCCATAGAACGCCGCATACTTGTCTGCATCGGCCTTCGCCTCGTCCTCCAACCAGCGAATCACCTTACCCGTCAGCACCTCCTTAATTTTCCGCATCAAGGCGCTGTCCTGCATCGTCTCACGCGAAATGTTCAACGGGATGTCCTCGCTATCCACCACCCCCTTCAAGAAGCGCAACCACTCGGGCAACAACTCCTTCGCGCCCG
>JBEEPE010000226.1:0-17348 GCA_041191265.1 Verrucomicrobiota bacterium
GGAAGCCGAACAGGTCTCGAAGAAGCTCTTTGGGGAGGCCGGAAAGGAGTCCTTCAGGCATCAGCGACTCGCGGCTGGGGGTGATGGACTCGACGGATTCGGCGTCGAGGTCTTGAATTCCGCCAATCGTGTTGAGGCGGACTTTTCGCGCATCTCTTCCAGCGATGATTCCTGTGAGGAGGCGTCCGTCCTTCATTTTGATGCGGGCGGTTTGGTACTCGGCTGCCACGGCGCCTGAGGGGTTCAGAATATTTTCGAGGAGATAATCCAGATTGCGCCGGTCGCTTCCCGTGAGATCGGGGCCTAGCTTCCCGCCTTGTCCAAACATTTGGTGACAGGCGCCGCAAGCGGCGGTGAAGGCGAGGCGTCCTTGCTCGAGATTGGCTTTCGCGAGAAAGCTCGGGGTCAGCAATGCGCGGAGCTCCGCGTATTTGGCCTGTCGAGCGGATGGGTCCGTGGCGGCATCAGGACGAAGCTTGGTGAGTTTTGATAGTAATGGCTCGTCGCGAAGGTCGCGGATTTGACGAAGGTGGAAGGCGGAGAGTTCAGACGGGTCGAGGCGCCCAGCCTCAATTTCTGAGAGGACGGCTTCCGCGAAGTCCTTTCGAACCAGCGCGGCCGAGAGCGCTTCCGCGCGCTCGAGCGTGTGAACTTTGCGGATGGTGGAAGCCACTTTCCCTGCTGGGGCAAACTCCGAAAGGGTGGCGAGCCCACGAATTGCGGTCGTTTGGAGATGGCGCGTGTTGAGCAGCGGTTCGCAGGCGGTGATGAGGTCGGGGTCCTGTTGGTCAATGAGCGTCTGGAGCGCGTTGCGCCGTGAATCGATGGGTGCCTTTGCGTCGAGCGCCACGGCCCGAATTTCTTCCAGTGCACGCCCTTCACCAAAGACGGCCGCGAGTTCGCGAAGGGATTGCTTGGATTCGTCGGACACGAGGTTTTTGCAAGCGAGTTCAAAAGCTGACCAAGTCGACGGGCGCGCGGTTTGGCGGATGCCTTTCATTGCTTCCCGCAACCCGCGAAGGGATGCTTCGAGCAGGGGTTGCGGTTTTAGGGCAAGCTGAGCGAGAAGCGGATCAACGACTCCGGGTTTCTCGAGGTGCAGGGAACCCGCACGCCAGCTGAGGGCTTCGAGGGTCAGCGGAACTTCGCAGGCAGCGGCGAGATCGGGCAATGCGTTGGGCAGGGTGTTGGCGACGGGGATGAGCGCGTACCACAGCATCAGGGGGAGGTTGTGATCGGACGCATCCTCGGGGTGTTTGAGGAGTTCGCGGGCGACGGACACACGTTCGCCGACGGGCAGCCGTTGCAGGGCAGACGCAAGGGCAAGCCGCACACGGGGTGAGGATTCCTTCTCGGCGGCTGCACGCAGGAGGGGGGCAATTTCTCCGGTAACAGCGGGCGCGTCCTTGGGGCGCTCGCCAGAGACTAGGTCCATGGGGAGATGGTCTGTGAGGAGGCGGACCGCCCAGACCCGGAGTTCTGGCGAAGGGTCTGAGAGCAGTTTTTTTAACGAGACCGTTGGGTTTTGAGCGAGAGCGCCGAGGCGGTGAAGCGCCAGAAGGGCGCGGATGCGTATGGGCTCCGAGCGGGAGTAGCGCACGGTTGAGGACAGAAGTCGAACGGTGTCGCGCAGGAGCGAGGGCGGGATGCGCGTGATGGCGGTTGCCGCGTGGCGGTTGAGCCAAGCGTCTGGGCTTCGCAGGTGTTCCAGAAGGAGTTCTGGTGTGGTGGAAGAAAGGTCGGGCAGGGCGGCATTCCGCAGGTGGCTAGGCGCGATGCGGTAGATTCGGCCAGAGTTGCGATGAACGCCCGTGCGCTCGTGGCACTCGCCGGTGTCGGACCAGTCCAAAAGGTAGGCAGCGCCGTCTGGGCCCTGCTGGAGATCAATCCCTCGGAAGAAAGGATCGGCGGCAATGAACGTGTCGGGCTGGTGTTTCGCGACGTATCCAGACCCGGCGTTCTCGAGGGATTCCACGTTGGTGCGTTTACCGTGGAGGTTCAGCGTAAGCACCTTGGATCGGAGCGAGGCAGGCCATTGGTCGCCTTGGGGGATGAGGAGACCGGTGTGAGCGTGCCCGCCGCCGAGATCGTTTGCCGCCCCGTCGCGCGACTTCGTCCAACCTTGTTGCGTATCGAAGTGGAAGTGGTCCGCGTGGTGATCGATTTGTTTGTAGATGTGCGGGTTGGGATCGAGGAGGAAGGGGCGCGTGAAGTGGGCACCGGGAATCATGTGCCAGAAGTGCCCGTTGACGGTGTTGATGAAGAAGAGGTCGTTCAGGTCGTTCCAATCGTGGCCCCAGGGGTTGGTCGTGCCGTGACAAAGCACTTCGAAAGCGCGGGTGCGGGTGTTGAAACGCCAGATGCCTCCGTTGAGGGGAACGCGCGATGCGTCGGGGGTGCCGGGAGCGCCAATGCGGCCAGGGCACGAGCCGCCGCATCGCCCGTAGAGCCAGCCGTCAGGTCCGAAGCGGATTCCGTTTGCAAAGTTGTGATGGCTGTCGCGGGCGACGGTGAAGCCGTCGAGAATGGTCTCCGGTTCAGAGTCTGGCTGGTCGTCGTTGTCGCGGTCCGGGATGAAGAGCAGCTTGGGCGGGCAAATGGCCCAGACGCCGTTTTGCGCGACTTCGATTCCGGTCAGGCCTTGAAGCGCGTCAGTGAAGACGGCGGGCTTTGGTGCGGGGGTGTCCGCGGTATGCGCGGGAAACACGACGATGCGGTCACGGAGTTTGGGTTCGAGGCGTTTGGGATGTTCGGCGTAGGTGAAGTTTTCAGCGACCCAGAGCCGTCCTTTGTGATCCCACGCGGAGGCGATGGGGTTGCGGATGTCGGGCTCGCTTGCAAAAACGGAGATGTGCAGACCTTCTGGGGCGCTCATGCGTGCGGCGGCCTCTTCGGCGCTGAGCGGTTTCTCCTTGGACTCTTCGGAATCGAACGGCGCCGGGAAGGGGGTCGCGGCGATGCAGAGAAGGCAGAGAAGGAGGACGGAATGGCCGGCGCGCATGGAGGCCGCTCGACGCAGGATTCGTGCTGGTTTTCAGAGAGGAGAGCGCGGCCTGAGAGGAGGGCATTTTCCTTTTTTGGAACGCTGATGCGGTTAGAAGTTTCGGGATGAGCACCCCGTTTGAGTTTCAGCGATTGTTCCAGTTGGCGAAGGATGGCACCGAGTATTACCGGCTGGACCATGCGTCGGAGCAGGTGTCGCTCACGGAGTTTGAAGGGTGCGAGGTGGTCAAGGTCCTGCCAGAGGCTCTGACGGAGCTGGCGCGCGCGGCGTTTCGGGATTGCTCATTCATGTTGCGAACGAGTCATTTGCAGCAGGTGGCCGCGATTTTGGAAGATCCGGCGGCCAGCGAGAATGATCGTTTCGTGGCGTTGACCCTTTTGCGGAATGCGGAGGTGGCTGCGCGCGGGGTGTTGCCGTTTTGTCAGGACACGGGAACGGCAACGATTGTGGGGAAGAAGGGGCAGGCGGTTTGGACGGGGGGCGGGGACGAGGAGGCTCTGGTGCGCGGGGTGCATCAGTGTTATGCGGAGGAGAACCTGAGGTATTCGCAGATGGCGCCGTTGACGATGTACGAGGAGAAGAACACGGGGACGAACTTGCCGGCTCAGGTGGATTTGGCAGCCACGGATGGGGGTGATTACGAGTTTTTGTTTGTGGCCAAGGGGGGAGGGTCGGCGAATAAGACGTACTTGTTTCAGGAGACGAAGGCGTTGTTGAACCCCAAGAGTTTGGTGCCGTTTCTCGCGGAGAAAATGCGGTCGTTGGGGACGGCGGCCTGTCCACCGTACCACATTGCGTTTGTGATTGGTGGGACGAGTGCGGAGACCTGTCTCAAGACGGTGAAGTTGGCGTCGACGCGGTATTTGGATGGGTTGCCCACGGAGGGAAGCGCGGGCGGGCGTGCGTTTCGGGATGTGGCGTTGGAGCGGGAGGTTTTGGAGGCGGCGCAGGGGCTCGGGATTGGGGCGCAGTTTGGGGGGAAATACTTTGCGTTGGATGTTCGGATCATTCGGTTGCCGAGGCATGGGGCGTCTTGTCCGGTTGGGATGGGGGTGTCGTGTTCTGCGGACCGGAATATCAAGGGGAAGATCACGCGGGACGGGGTCTTTTTGGAGCGGCTGGAGAATAATCCGGGGCGTTTGATTCCTGAGCGGTACCGGACGGCTGTGGAGGCGGGGGTGGTGCGGATTGATTTGAATCGGCCGATGGAGGAGGTGTTGGCGGAGTTGTCGCGGCATCCGGTTTCGACGCGGCTTTCGTTAAGCGGGACCATTGTGGTGGCGCGGGACATTGCGCATGCGAAGATTAAGGAGCGCATTGATTCGGGGGCGGGGATTCCGGATTACTTGAAGGCGCATCCGGTTTACTACGCCGGACCGGCGAAGACGCCGAAGGGGATGGCGTCGGGGTCGTTTGGCCCAACGACGGCGGGCCGGATGGATAGCTACGTGGAACTGTTCCAGAGTTTGGGTGGATCGAAGGTGATGATTGCCAAGGGGAACCGGAGTCCGCAGGTGACAGAAGCTTGTCGGAAGCACGGGGGATTTTATTTGGGTTCGATTGGCGGGCCTGCGGCGATTTTGGCTCAGAACAACATTCGGAAGGTGGAGGTTTTGGAATATCCGGAGCTCGGGATGGAGGCGGTTTGGCGCATTGATGTGGAGGATTTCCCTGCGTTCATCTTGGTTGACGACAAGGGGAACGACTTTTTCCAACAGATCAAAGGCGGCTGCGGTTCCTGCTCGGCGTGACCACGCCCCCGCCATGTATTGCAATTGACTTGCAATAGCTGAGGGGGTTAACTCAGGGGATGAATCTGGTGTTCCGTAAGGTTTGTGCGCTGATTGTCAGTTGTGCGGCGTTTTGTGGGGGCGTGCTTCGGGGCGAGGTTGTGGTGTCGTCTTTTTCGACCATTCTGACGGAGATTGCTCGCGAGGTGGGGGGAGCGGGGGTTCGGGTGATTGAGCATGTGAAGCCGGGGCAGGATCCGCATGATTTCGAGCCGCGGCCTGGGGATTTGAAGCAGGTCTCTCAGGCGGCGGTGGTGTTGTTGTCGGCCAAGCACATGGAGGGTTATGTGGGGAAGTTGCGCGAGGTGGCTGGGCCGGGAACGGAGGTGGTGGAGGTGGGAGACAAGTTTCCTTCGTTGAAGTTGGCGGCTGAAGCGGAGCATGTGCATAAGCCGGGCGAGAAGCATGTGCACGGCTCGGAGGAGGATCCGCATTGGTGGCATAGCGTGGACAACGCGCGTCGGGCGACGCGTGTGGTCGAGAAGGTATTGGCGAAAGTGGACGCTTCGGGGGCAACTGGCTATCGGCAGCGTGCGGACGAGTATGTGGCGCGATTGGATTTGCTGCACAAGTGGGTGAAGTCGCGCGTGGCGGAGTTGCCTCGCGGGAAGAGGACGCTGGTGACCTCGCACGATGCCTTTCAGTATTTTGCGAAGGAGTACGGGTTTAAGGTATTGTCGGTGGTCGGGTTGAGCTCTGCGGACCAGCCATCGTCGAAAGCGGTTTCGAAGCTGATTGAGACGGTTCGAAAGACCGGTGTGAAGGCGGTGTTTGCAGAGGAAACGGCGAATCCGAAAGTGATGCAGGAGGTGACGCGAGAGACGGGGGCGGTGTTGGGAAAACGGTTGTATGCGGACGGGTTGGGAACGGGGGATTTATCCACGTACAGCGGGATGATTCGGCACAATGTGTCGGCGATTGTTGATGCGTTGAAGTAGGTGGTTTTGGGCATGAAAGGTTCACCTTTGATTCGGGCACTTGTGACGCTGGGGGTGCTCCTTTTGTTTGGGTTGCCTGTTCGATGGGTGATGCGCGTTGGCGTGGCGGATTCTGGGGAAGGGCGGGAGCGTGAACGGGCAGAGGTTCGAGGAGCGGGCGACTCGGTTGCGAAGGGGGAGCGAGTGGAGGTCGATTCGACGGCGGAAGTGAAGCGATTGGTTTTGAAACACCTTGGGGTTGAGTTGTTGCGGTTGGAGGGAGGGGTTCGTAGCGGGGCAGCGGAGTTGCCGGCAGCTTCTGGCGAGGGTGTGGATCTTTCCGTGGAAGTGGAATGGAGTGTGTCGGGCGCTGCGGCGGTGCGCGTGCGGCGTGTGCCGGCGGATGGAGCGGCACCCGTGGACCGTTTTGTGTGGGGAACTGGCGGTGGCGCGGTGGAGGAAGTGTTGGTTTTTCCGGAGGGCTAAGGCGTGTGAGTGGGCATTCTCATCATTTGCGGGTGACGGATTTGACGGTGAGTTACCGGCGGATTCCGGCGTTGCACCATGTGGCGTTTGAGATTCCGTGCGGCAGTGCGGTGGCGGTGTTGGGTCCGAATGGGGCGGGGAAGTCGACGTTATTGAAAGCGTTGTGCGGCCTTGTGGCTGTGGAGGGCGGAGAGGTTTGGTTTCATGGGCGGCGGATGATGGGGCCGAGTCGAGAGTTCGCTTACTTGCCGCAGCGCGAGTCGGTTGATTGGGATTTTCCGATGACGGTGCGGGGGTTGGTGGAGACGGGGCGTTATTTGCGAACGGGATGGTGGCGGCGGTTTGGGTCGGCTGACTCCGCGGCGGTGGATGCGGCGTTGCGGGCGGTGGATATGGAAGCGCTGCAGGAGCGCCAGATTAGCGCGTTGTCCGGCGGGCAGCAGCAGCGAGCATTCTTGGCGCGTGCGATGGCGCAGGAGGCGCATGTGATGTTGTTGGATGAGCCGTTTACTGGGTTGGATGTGCCGTCGCAGGAGGGGTTGAGGAAGGCGATTGCGGCGATGCGCGCGGCCGGAAAGCTATTATTGGTGACGCATCACGATTTGGAGACCGTGCGAGATTTCTTTGATCACGTGATTTTGTTGAATGGCGAGCAGGTGGCAGCTGGGCCTGTCGCGGAGTGTTTTACGGAGCAAAACTTGACGCGCGCGTTTTCCGCGCGGGTTTTTTCTACGATGCGACATGGAATGGCTGTCTGAACCCTTTTCGCATGCGTTCATGGTGCGCGCGGCGTTGTCCTGCGTGCTGGTAGGTTTTTTAAACGGGTTCCTCGGGACGTTCGTGGTTTTGAGGCGTCTCGCGTTGATGGCTGATTCGCTGTCGCATTCGTTGCTTCCGGGGTTGGCGGTTGGAGTGATGCTGTTTGGACTGGCCCCGCTCGGGTTGTTTGTGGGTGCGCTTGGAGCGGCGTTGGTGGTGGCGCTTGGCGCGCAGTTGTTGTCGCGGGGCACGCGAATCAAGGAGGACACGGCGCTCGGCATTCTCTATACGGTCGCCTTTTCCGTCGGGGTGGTTTTGTTAAGTGTGGTTCGCACTCGGGTGTCGTTGGTGCACTACCTGTTTGGGAACATTCTTGGGGTATCGAACCAAGATCTCGCGATTTTGTACGGAATCGCATTGGCGGTGCTTCCCCTGTTGGTGGGGCTGCAGAGGCCATTGTTACTGACGCTGTTGGATCCGATGGTGGCCCGAGCGCAGGGGATTCGTGTTGGGGTTATTGAGGGAGTGCTGACCGTTTGCCTTGTGCTGACGATGATCGGGTCTTTGCAGGCGGTGGGTGTCATCATGCTGCTAGGGCTGTTGATAGCTCCTGCAGCGACGGTTTACCTGCTGTGTGATTCTTACACCGCGATGCTGTGGGGTGGTGCTGGCCTCGGGGCGTTCGGGGCATTTGGCGGATTACTGTTATCGTACTGGATTGATGCGCCGTCGGGTGCGTGCATCGTTCTTTTGCTCGGAGCCTTTTTCCTTTTGGCGTACTTGTTCAGTCCGCGTTATGGCGTCCTAACGAAATACCTGCGAAGGGGCCATTTCCATGAGGAGTCGCTTGCGCGATGGTCTGCGGGCGAGCATGACCATGGGGATCGCCGATAGGCGAGGGTCGCGGGACGAAACCCGCGCAGGGTTAATCGCGGGCTTGGATGCCTGTGCCTTTGAACGAGGCGGCCTTGCGTTCCTCGATGAGCGGGGTGAGCGAGGGATCGAGTTTTCGGATGAGGCCGTAGAGGCGCTCGTTGTAGTTCGCGAGGGCGTTTCGGAGCGCGCGATCGGTGGTGGCAGCGCGCACGTGTTTGTCGAGTTCGGCGAGCTCTGGGTCGCGGAGAGCGATGTGTTTCATCTCGCGAAACCGGATTCGGGCGAGCAGATCGCGTCGGGCTTGCGCCGTGGCGTTCGTCTCTGCGAATCGGATTTCTTGGTGCTCAACAAGGCTTGGGGAGCGTTCGACGTCTTTGAAATCGGGGAGAGCCTTGAGCAGTACTCCATCAATGGGGGAAAGCTCCCCGGAATCGGAGGGATTTCCTTTTGGCGGGAGACTCTTGGCCGCAGAGTCTTTCGTCGTTTGGAGCGGCTGTGTGGATGCGAAAGGATTGGTGGGAAAGGGTTTCGAAAGGGCATCCCCGAGCGAGAAAGCGGGTTGTTGGCGGGGTGCGGGCGCCAGATTTAGCCCCTTACTTGAATCAGGTTCTGCGAACGTAGTGATGGCACTGAAAAAAACCGCTAGAGCGGCACCGAGACTCGCTTCGGTGCGTGCGGAGTTCCTGCGGTTGGACGGCGGAAATGGGCGTACAGAATCTGGGACGTTCATCGCTTTCAGTTCCTGAATGATAGGAGCGGAGAGCGAAGGGGAGAAAGCGGGATTTGTCGGAAGGGCCGTCGGGGCTTCAGATTTGTCGAGGGATAGGGTAACATCGAAGGATGCTCAAAAATCTTTCTGTGCTTGCTCGGCTCACTGTGGTCGCGGGATCTCTGTTTGGGTTGTCTTGGCTGACAGCAGCGGAACCGGTTGTGGTGAAGCTGTGGCCTGCTGGGGCGCCAGAGCCCGAAGGATACCGTTGCGAGCCGGAGAAGGTGATTCCTCCGAAGAGCGAGAAGGATGTGGTCCGCGTGACAAATGTATCTGAGCCGACCATCACGGTGTACCGCCCTGAGAAACCGAATGGTGCGGCGGTACTGGTTTGTCCCGGTGGTGGGTACTCCATTTTGGCCATAGAACACGAGGGAACCAAGGTGTGCGAGTGGTTGAACGGGATGGGCGTGACGGGGATTTTGCTGAAGTACCGTGTGCCGGCTCGTCCGACGGGTCGGGGCATTGAACCGCTTCAGGATGCGCAACGGGCCATGGGCATGATTCGGAAACGCGCGGGCGAGTGGGGTCTGGATGCGGCACGGATAGGGGTTCTGGGCTTTTCTGCTGGCGGCCATTTGACGGTGAACCTTGCGTTGAATCCCTCGGCTCGGACGTATGCGTTTGATGCGGCTTTGGAATCGGAAAACGCCAGGCCGGATTTCATGGTGCCGGTTTACCCTGCTTATTTGGTGGAAAAGGGTGAGGGCGCGTTGTTACCCGAGGTGAAGGTCACCAGTTCGTCGCCGCGCGCTTTTTTTGTGCACGCAGGGGATGACAAAGGACAGACGAGTGCATTGGCGAGCGCGTACCTCTATGTGGAGTACCGCAAGTTGGGGCTACCGGCGGAACTTCACGTTTATTCGAAGGGTGGACACGGGTTTGGGATGCGGCGAAACGGTTTGCCGGTGAACGATTGGGCGGCGCGGGTCGGGGAGTGGTTGCGTGCGGAAGGAATCGTTCCAGCGGCGGCAGAGTGAGCGGGGGTTTGGCGGAGGATGGTTGGCGCAGGGGTGTTTTTGAGGCAGGGGAAGGTTCATGAGCGGGTTGAGACGATGTTCGGAGCTGGATGAGTTTGCGCCGATAGAGGTGGCGAGAGCCCTTAGCCGTGAGAGGGGCTTAGTATTTTTTGACACGTCGTCTGATACGCCGGAACGCGGCGCTGTGTCGCTGGTCGCAATAGAACCTGAACGGGTTTTGACCGGAGATTTTTTCCGCCAACAGGACGTCTTGCAGGCGGTTTGGCGTGCGGGTGAGTCGAGGGTGGGTGCTCGGGTGGATGATGGGGTCCCACGCGGAATGATGGCCGGAGGGGTCGGATACGACGGGATGTTCGAGCTAGGCGTTTATCCAGCCTTGCTGGCTTACCGGCATGACGACGGCTCATGGTGGGCCTACGGCGCCGCGGCGGACTGGGTTTCTCGGGTGTTGGCGGGGAACGTTCGAGAGGTGGGCGAACTGAGAGAGTCTGGGGCGGTGGACTTTCGGCCACGCATTGATGCGGCGCAGTTTATGGGGATGGTTCGAGCGGCTCAGGAGTACATTGCTGCAGGGGATATTTATCAGGTGAATCTCTCCCATCCGTTTGAGGGCGAGGGGGCTTGTGCCGATGCGTGGTCTGTTTATGAGCAACTCCGAAGTGTCTCACCCTCTGGGTATTCTGCCTTTATGCGCCATCGAGGGGCCTCTGTTTTGTCCTCTTCGCCAGAGTTGTTTCTACGGATTTCTGGGCGGGACATCGAGACGCGACCGATTAAGGGGACGCGTCCGCGTTGCGGGGATGCGGATGCGGATGCGCGTTCGGCGTATGAGCTGATGAGTTCGGAGAAAGAGAGGTCCGAGTTAGTGATGATTACGGATTTGGAGCGGAACGATTTGGGGCGGGTGTGTGAATGGGGAACGGTCACGGTGCCGGAGATGTTGAGACTGGAGCGTTACCAGCAGGTATTTCACTTGGTATCGACGGTTCGTGGCACGTTGCGGGAGGGGGTGGATCCGGTGGCTGCATTTTCGGCCTGTTTTCCTGGCGGATCGATTACGGGGGCGCCCAAAAAGCGGGCGCGCGAGATTATATCGGAGTTGGAACCTTACTCCCGAGGGATTTACACGGGTGCGCTTGGCTGGTGGGGGTTTGGCGGTGAGAGCCAGTTCAACATCGCGATCCGAACGATTGTGGCAGGGGATAACGGGCGATGGAGCTTTCATGTGGGAGCTGGGATTGTGGCTGATTCGGTTCCGGAACGGGAATGGGAGGAGACGTTGCACAAGGCCGCGGGGATGCTCGCGGCGGGGCTTCAGCGGAACCGGCAGGGCGTGTTGGCAGAACGAGAGCCGGTGTGAGGGTTGGCGGGCGAACGCGTGTGGCTTGATGCCGTTGCGTTCAGAGGGAACCATGAGGATCGGCGATGATTAAGTATCTTGGTTCCAAGCGGGCATTGTTGGATGTCATCGTGCAGGCGATTGGCTCGCGCGCCGCAGGAACCACAGTATTGGACCTTTTCTCTGGAACCTCACGGGTTGGACACGCATTGAAGGCGAGGGGGCACCGTGTGATTGCGAACGATCACAATGCGTACGCGCACGTGTTGGCGCGCTGCTATGTTGCGTCAGATTTGGAGGATGTTCGCGAGCAGGCAGAGCGCCTGATTTTGGAGTTCAACGCGATGCGGGGGAGCCCAGGGTATTTCACCCAAACGTTTTGCGAACGCGCGCGCTTTTTTCAGCCGCATAACGGCGAACGAATTGATGCGATTCGCGAGGCCATCGCGGCAAAAGGTTTGGATCCGCATCTGGAGGCGGTACTGCTGGTGTCGCTCATGGAGGCGGCGGACCGCGTCGATTCAACAGCCGGCCTGCAAATGGCGTTTTTGAAACAGTGGGCGGCGCGGTCTCATCAAGCGATGGAGCTGCGAATGCCGGCCGTGCTTGGACGTGTCGCGGCAGGACGATGTGAAGCACACCAACTGGACGCGCTGGAGGCGGCGGTTCGGTTCGAGGCGGACGTTGCTTACCTCGATCCGCCTTACAATCAGCACTCGTATCTTGGCAACTACCACATTTGGGAAAGCCTCGTTCGGTGGGATAAGCCGGAGGTTTATGGCATTGCCTGCAAGAGAGTCGATGTGCGCGAGCGGCGGAGCGCGTTCAACTCGAGGCCCGGTTTTCGGCCCGCTATGGCGGCGATTTTGCAGGGGGTTCGCGCGCCGCTGACGGTGGTTTCGTTCAGCAACGAAGGGCACCTCGATCGCGCAGAGTTCGAACAACTGTTGAGAGGGATGTACGGGGGACGCGCACGCGTTGAAACCATCGAGATGGATTACAAACGCTACGTTGGGGCCCAGATTGGAATTCACAACCGACAGGGCAGGAAGGTTGGGAGGGTAAGCCATCTGCGCAACACGGAGTATCTCTTCATCGTCTCGAGTCCGTCGGTCCAAACGCCGTCTGGACGTGTCCTCGCTTAGAGAAAAAGGCGTCAAATGTGGGAAGACCTTTTGAAAACTTTAGTGTTTATTTTAGGCCACAGTAGGTTTCGAATCAGGTGGTTGCGTGTAAATAATTATTGACCTTAACCGAAGACGCAAAAGAAGATTATCTCCTATGGGTATCAGTGTAGCTGGCATTTCGAGCCTCATCGTGTCCGCAGCCTCGTCCGAGTTTGCGTCGATCGCATCCAGTCGCCTCCAACCGTACGGTCCTCGACAGACCAGCGGTCCCTCCCTCCCCGCCTACAGCGTCATGATTCGCGGAGCGGGAATGTATGGTCCGGACGGAAAGCTCGCCCGAATCAACGGAGACGGGCTCAGCTTTCTCCAGCGCGCCTAGTCCGCGGGGCGTCTGGTCGCCGTTTTTTTTCGTCAGGGGGTCGTCACGGGGTGACGACCATTTTTCCGTTCATGATGATCCAGTGTCCGGGAAAGGTGCAGACGTAGGGGTACACGCCCGGTTCTTTGGGAGCGTTGAAACGCAGGACTTGGCCGGTGTTTGGTTCGAGCAGTTTGGTGGCGTGAAGGATCCGATTGCTCGCGGGGATGAAGTGTTTGGTGACCCCGTTCGGATCTTTCGCCATTTCGTTTGCAGCGGTTCCGACCTCCTCGAGGGCGCCCGGTTGGACAATGAGGAGGTTGTGCTGCATCAGGTCAGGGTTGGTGACCACGAGTTTCACGGGTTGGCCAGCTTTCACGGTGAACTCTGTCGGGGTGAAGAGCATCCGTTCGGGGACCGTTGCAATCTCAACCGTTGAAAGCGATTTATCGGCATCGAAGGCCTTGTCCTTGGCACTCGTCGCCTGCCGGTTAACCGTCAGTTTTCCTCCGCGAATGGCGGCTGCGCGGAGAAATCCCGAAACCATGGCTGAGGCGGCAGGGTCGGTTTCCCAAACTTTCCGAATACCTTCGGAACCGAGGCTGCACGACAGCGCGTATCGGAGATGATCGCTCATGGGCCCGTGCATGATGGGCATGATGGCGTCGTACGCGTCTTTTCCACCGATATGGCTTCCCGAAATGGCGGCTTCCAGACGAACCAACCCAGACGGGTCCTCCGCCGCCTTTGCGAGCATCGAGATTCCGCTGGGCCCAGCCGGTCCGTGCCAGTGGCGCAGCATCCGCACAGCGGCAGCCCGCGCATGGTGATCGGCATTTGCGGCGAGCGTGTGCATGAGTTCGACGCGCGGCTTCCCAATGCCTCGGGCGACCCACATCGCCTCGGTGAGACGGCGTGCGCCCTCGGGTGAAGTGATCGACTGTTTCGCAATCCAATCGCCGAGTGCAGCGTCCACCTCCGAAGCTGGTCGCTCGCGAAGTTCGCGACGGGACCAGTATCGGTAGCGCGATTCTTGACGGGTGAGATTTTCGAGAAGCACGGAAACCGGGGCTCCAGCGATGGCCGGCGGCTCCTGCAAAGTTGCACCCTTCGGCACGATGCGCCAAATGCGGCCAGACGTTCGGTCTCGGCGAGGGTCTCGCAGCGAATACTGTGCATGACCTTTCACGGGATTATACCAGTCGCACACGAAAAGATCGCCTCGTGGGCCAAAGCCGACGTCTACCGGAATAAAACTCAGGTTGGTGGAGAACAAAAGGTCTCCCAAGTAGTTCTCTTCGTAATGCCCTTCCTTTTCGAGCCACTGATGTAACTCAATGCGGTTAGTTGGTTTATAGCGCGCCTTGACAAAGCATCCCTGCAGATCCGCCGGCCACATAGGAAAATCGATAAACTCTTGTCCGCACGTCCCCGAGTAGGCGGGCAGTTTACCGGCAGCGGGATGTTGTGCGGGGTATGCAGGGTTCGCTGCGCTGAACGCGTTTGCGAAAATCGGGTGGCTCGCGACGTGGTTACCCCATTGATCGAAGGTCACGCCCCACGGGTTGGTGCTCGGGTAACTCCCGAAGGCGGTCAACCGCTGGGTTGATGGCGTGAACTGAAACCAACCGCTGTTTTTCAATCGTACCGGTCCGTAGGCCGTCTCGATTTGCGAATGATGAAAGATGGATTCCCGAATCTGAAGATCGCCATCCGGAGTCCAAACAAAGTCGTGCAGCGAATGGTGACTATCTTCGCAGCCAAATCCCGTGAGCACTTTCTCCCTGCGGTCTGCCTTTCCATCTCCATCCGTATCTTCAACAAGCGTCAAGTGAGGCTGTTCCGATACATACGCGCCTTTTGCTGTGAGTTCGAACGAGAGCGGAATGTGCAGCCGGTCTGCCCACACGGTGCACTTGTCCGCGCGCCCGTCTTTGTCCGTGTCCTCAAGAATGATGATTTTATCGTTGGGTTCTGCGCCTGGGTAAATGTGCGGGTAGGTCGTGGAGCAAGAGACCCAGAGGCGCCCCCGTGCGTCCCATCGCATCTGAATGGGGCGTGCGAGTTCGGGGAACTGTTTTTCTGAGGCGAAGAGATTCACCTCGAAACGCGGATCCACCTTGAACGCAGAAAGTTCACCGTCGGGTTCCAGCCACTCGTTCGCGCCTTTGCCCTGCGTTACCGCTTCCAGTGGAGGAAGGTTTGAATCGTCCACGGGGCGTCCAGCGAAAGTTGCGCCTTGGGCTATCTCATGGATACGCCGGTCTCGGTTTGCGGTCATCAAATCGAAGTTCCGCATCGCGGGAAGGAAATCGAGGTAACCGTAGTCTTTGTTGCGGCCGCCTGTGTAGTAGAAGCTGTTGAGCGGACGATATCTACGAAAGTGCTGCGCGTCCTTGTCTATCACCGCCCGCCGCAGTTCTTCGTTGCGCTGGGGCGCTGGCTTTCCCGTCAGCTCTCGATGAATGATGTCGGCAACGAGTCGGTCTCCCTCGACCGTCAGATGCACGCCATTGATGGTAAACGGTGTCCTTCCCTTGCCGAAACGTTGAAGCGTTGGTTGAAAGAGGTCGATGAACCCCACCTGTTTCTCTTCAGCGACCTCGCGCATCGCTTGGGAATATCTGGCGAGTCGTTCGTTATTGAGCGTGGCTGCGGGAACGCCCGGAATGTCTTCATTCGCGGGAGGTGAAAGCAAAACGAGGCGTGGTCCGGAAGAGCCGTTGAATGCGCGGGTAATGATGGACTCAATCCACGTGCGGAGTCGGTTTTTGAAATCGGGTACGGCGTCGGTCCCGCGGAATGATTCATTGAATCCCCATGCCGCGATGATGATGTCGGCTTTGGTGTGGGTTAGGTGCTGCGCTTGAGAAGCGAAGTTGTCGGGCCGCGGTTGAAGATCCAGTTCATCGGCGGGCCATGCCAAGTTGCGAAACGTGAGGTTCAGCGCGGGAAAGCTTTGTTGGAGCGATGTTTCAAGATGGCCTTCCGATTGAGCGCGATCGAGAAGCGTGTTGCCGACGAACGTGATGCGGTTGTCTTTTGCGAAGGCGAGCGGTAGCGCGGTTTTTAGCGGCTCAGTCGTTTTCGCAACGGGCGCGTTCGAGGCGTAGATGCCGTGCTCGAGGAGAGATCCGTCTGCGCCTGCGGGGAGCGGTGGGGGCCCATCTTGCTGCGGTGCAGCGAGAGCGGCGAAGGGAACCGAAACGATGATGGGCAGGAGCTTGTGCATAGGGGGAGTGGATGAATCTTCGCAAGGTTCACCGACTTGCCACAGAAAGTTTTAGGCGAAATGAGGCCCCACCCTCACGCGAGGTCGCCTGTGGCGTGGTGCGCTATTTCGTGGCGCAGAAAGGGCTTCCCGCACTGAAAGGCGGTGGGCATCCTTTTTCGTTCAATCTTATGAGTCAAACAGCCCCTAACGTGTCCCGGATGGAGAAGATCGTGAGCCTCTGCAAGCGTCGAGGGCTCATCTTTCAATCGAGCGAGATTTACGGCGGGCTGAACGGGTTTTGGGACTACGGTCCGTTGGGCGCGGAGTTAAAGCGAAACGTGAAAGAGCTCTGGTGGAAGAGCATGACGCGGCTTCGGGACGATATTGTGGGTTTGGAGGCGACCATCATCATGCACCCCAAGATCTGGAAGGCGTCCGGCCATGTGGACACCTTTTCGGACCCGATGTCGACCTGTCGGAGTTGCAAGAAGCTCGTTCGGTCAGATCAGGTGTGGGAAATGATTAGTGCTACGCCATGGAATGCGGCGTTGGAGGGGTTGGTTTCGGAGGGGAAAGTGGATGCCGAAGCGCTGTTGAAGTGGGGCGCAGGAAAGGGTGGAAAGGCGTTGCCGAACCTCGCGTTCGTGCAGAAGCCGGACGAAGTTGCGCCGGTGGTTCGCGCTGCGGGCGCGGCCGGTAAGTTGGATTCTGCCAAGGCGGCGTTGGAGGCGTTGGCGACTCCGGTGGGTGCGTCGGCGCCGGTGACGCCGTGTCCGCATTGCGGCGGTGAGTTGACGGAGCCGCGTCCGTTCAACCTGATGTTCAAAACGTATGTTGGACCTGCGGCGACGGAGGAGGATGTCGCGTATTTGCGGCCTGAGACGGCGCAGGCGATTTTCGTGCAGTTCAAGAACGTTTTGGAGACTTCCCGTGTGAAGGTGCCGTTTGGCATTTGTCAGATTGGGAAAGCGTTCCGCAATGAGGTTACGCCGCGCAACTTTACGTTCCGGTCGCGCGAGTTTGAACAGATGGAGTTGGAGTTTTTCATTAAGCCGGACGAGGTGGTGGAGAAGAGCGTTGGGGCGGTGGCGAAGCTGGAAGAGGCTTCATTAGAGGAGCCCGCGGCAAACTGGGGATGGGAGGTTTGGCACAAGTACTGGGTTGAAACGCGCATGCGGTGGTACGAGGGGATTGGGTTGAAGCGCAGTTCGTTGGAAGAGTACTGGCAGAAGAAGGACGAGCTGGCGCATTACGCGCGGGCTACGGTGGACATTCTGTATCGCTTTCCGTTTGGGACGCAGGAGTTGGAAGGGATTGCGGCGCGTGGCGATTTCGATCTCACGCAGCACCAGCAGCATTCGGGGAAATCGCAGGAGTATTTTGATCAGGAGGCGAATACGAAGTACGTGCCACATGTGATTGAACCTTCAGCGGGCGTTGACCGATTGATTCTCGCGCTGATTTGTGAGGCGTTTGAAGAGGAGCAGGTCACGGACGAAAAGGGACAGACGGAGACGCGCACGGTGCTGCGGTTCCATCCGCGTGTCGCTCCGATCAAGGTTGGGATTTTCCCGTTGTTAAAAAACAAGCCGGAGTTGGTGAAGAAGGCGTTGGAGGTGAGGGATCTGCTTCGGCCCCACATGAATGTGTACTACGACGATTCGGGGGCCATAGGGCGGCGTTACCGGCGGCAGGACGAGGCGGGAACACCGTTCTGCGTGACGATTGA
>JBEEPE010000227.1:0-13251 GCA_041191265.1 Verrucomicrobiota bacterium
GCGTTCAGCAGGAGGAGGCTGGTTTTGGCGGGGTGATTGGGGTTTTCGCGGAGGGTGCGTTCGGTGGTTTGCTGGGCTGAGATGAGGAGTCCGGCGGAGGCTTGGGTGCGGGCGAGTTCTGCGGCGACGAGGGGTTTCTCGGTGGACGCGTTTTTGAGGGCGGTTTCGAGGAGTTCGAGGGCTTCTGGGAACTGGCGTGTGTCGGCGAGTTTGCGCGCGTCTTCGATGGGTCCGGCGTGGACGAGGGGTGTGCTGAGGATGAGCGGGAGGAGAAGGGGGAGGAGGTTGCGCAGGTTCATGGGGCGTGGTGGGTTGGGCGCGGTGATTGGGGGTTAGTTGGAGGGGGTTGGCGCTTCGGGTTGTGGCGCGGGGGCGGCGTTTCGTTTTTGGATGGCGTCGACGAGTTTTTGGGCGTTCGCGACCATCTTGCTGTTGGGGTAGGTGGTGATGAGTTGGTTGAATCGTTCGACGGCGCTGTCGAGGCGTTTCATTTTCACGAGGCAGCGTCCGTAGTTGTAGAGGACGAGGTCGATGAACTTGCTGTCTTGGTACTGCTGGAGGGCTTCTTCGTAGATGTCCATGGCGCGGGCGAAGTCCTCTTTGCTGTAGTAGTATTCGGCCATTTTGGAGAGGGCGTCACCGGCTTGGTTTGCGGTGGGGAACTTTTCGAAACAGGCCTTGAAGGCGAGGAACGCTTCGTCGTAGTGGGTTTTGTTTTTGGCGTTGTTGCCGAGTTCTTCGAAGCATTCGCCGATGGCGTATTGAGCGGCGGGGGCGAGGGGCGAGTTTTTGAGGGCGGCGAGTCGGCGATAGACGCCGATGGCTTCTTGGAACTTGCCTTGTTTTTGGCTGACTTGGCCCATGAGCATGAGGGCGTCATCGACGAAGGGGCTTTCGGGGAAGCGGCGTTGGAGTTCTAGGCACATTTGGGCGGCGCGCGCGAGGTCGCCCATGGCGTAGTAGATCTTCCACATTTGAACGTAGGTTTGCTCGAGCAGGCGTTGATTGAGTGCGCCGTAGTTGCGGGCGACCTGTTCGGTTTCGGCGAGGGCTTGTCGGTACTTGTCGGTGGATTGTTTGGTGAGTCCGAGGTCTTTGTAGATGTTGCCGATGTTTTTGAGGGCTTCGCTGGTTTTGAGGGCGGTTTTGAATTTGAGTTCTTCGTCGCTGATTTTGGCGTTTGCGACGGAGAGGGGGTTGAGGCTGCCTTCGATGACTTTTGCGGTGGTGATGCGTTGGCGTGGTTCGTCGTCGAGGCTGACTTCGTCGAGGTACTCGATTTCGAGCAAGTCGCCGACTTGGGCTGCGAGGAGGTTGGTGCTGGCGCCTTTTCCTTCCTGAACGACGAGGATGCTTCCGGTGAAATGGGCGGAATGGACGGGGTTGTCTGCGGGGGCGTCGTCGATGGGGCGTTCGGTGAGGCGGACTTTTTTTTCGTCGACGACTTTGAAGACGGGTTCGGCTTTTTCGGGGGTTTCGGTGGTGGTTTTTGCGGTGGCGTTGGAGTCGGCGGCTTCGTCGACGGGGCGTTTGATGCGGACGATGGCTTCGAGGACGTCGGCTTTTTCTGAGGTGTCACGGTCGGAGTCGTGAACGGAGAGGAAGGCGGGTTTGTCGAGGACGACGGCGCCGACGGGTTCGGAGAAGGCGCCATCGACGATGCGCGCTTTTGCGTTGCCGACGACGCGGATTTCTTTGGTGCGGGGGATGTTGAGTTCGGCGTTGGCGGTTTGTTTATCGATGTAGGTGGTTTTGATGCGGTCGGTTCCGACGAGTTGGAGGATATTGTCGCCGGGCTTGATGCTGCCGAGTTCGGTGCGAAGGCTACCCATGAGGACGGCTGCGCCTTGGGTGACGGGGAGGCAGAGGAGGGTTTCTTTGTCGCCGGAGGTGGTTTCTACGGTGACGGAGAGGCCTGATTCGCCGGCTTGGGCGGAGAGATCTTTGTCTTCGATTTTGATGTAGAGGCGTTTTCCGGCGTCGAGTTTGGCGGTGTCTTGTGCGGAAGGGTCGATGGAGGTGCCGACATTTTTGAAGGCGTCGATGGCGTTGCCGAAGCGGCCGAGTTTGAAGTGGGCTTGGCCGATGTAGAAGTAGGCGTCGTTTGAGTAGGGGGTGCCGGGATGATTTTTAATGACTTTGCGGAGTTCGCCGAAGGCTTCTTCGAGGCGTCCCATTTCGAAGAAGCAGATGCCGATTTGGAGGGCGGATTCGCCGCGTTGGGTTTCGTCGCGATTATCGTCGACGTCGACGCGGCGGAACTGATCGAGGGCGAGTTCGAACTTTTTTTCTTTCAGGTGTTGTTTGCCCATTTTGAGACGGGCGAGGAAGCGCCAGCGGGAGGCGGGGTAGCGGTCGATGACGGCTTTGTAGAGGTCCATTGCCGCTTGGAGTTCTGCGGCGTCAAAGCGGGCGTCACCGGCTTCGATGAGGGCTTTTGCTTTTTTGTCATCGATGAGGTTGGCGGCGGCGGGCGGTTCGGCGGCTTGGCCGACGAGGAGGCAGCAGAGGGTGAGGAGGATGAGGACGAGGCGGAGCTGGAGGGTGCGGAGGGGCATCTTGCGTTGCGGTTGGGGATGTGAAGAGGTCGCTGGGGGAGTTGCGTTTTGCCGTAGAAAAGCGGCGGAGGTTGGCTTTTTGGCAAGGTGAGCGCGTAGAGGCTGATTTGAGTTTTGGAGAGGGGGTGCAGCTTTCATTCCATTGGCTACGGCTGGGGTGGGATTTGAGGTGACCACCGTCGGACTCCTGGGTTGAAAAACAGGGGGAACGGGGGGAGATTGCTCGATTATGAAGACCGTCCAGTTGGTTTCCGCGGTGGTCAGGGGAATGACCGCCTTGATGTTGTGTGTTGGGGGTGCGGTCTTTGGTCAAACGGTGTTTGAGGCGCCGGCAACTTTTTCTTTGGCGCTGAATGGGCGGGTAAGCTCGAAAGCTGGGGCGGTGCGGACGGTGACGCAGAAGGAGTTGGCGGTTGCTGCGGGGCGGGCTGGGGACAACTTGGTTGCGATGACGGATGGAGCGGAGTTTGGGGGGATCCGGTTTTTGGCGCGGAGCAAGCAGGCGGGAGTGCAGGATTTAGAGTTGGGCGAAGGCTTTTCGTTTGAGGTCTTGGGGGCTACGCGGATTGGCGCGAGTGTCAGTCCTTCGTTGGTTCCTCCGGTGAAGGACTCGTATTTGGGATCGGTGACGATGGTGAGGCAGGTTCGTGTGAGGGTTTCGGAGGGGGTTCAAGGGGAGGCAGATTTGAGTGGCACATGGACGGTTCGTTGTCGGGCTGTACAACCGGCGGGTAAGACGGCGGTGGAGTGGTTTCCCGAGGTGGGTTCGACTTTGCGTGCCACGGGCGTCTATTCGGATGGGGTGTCGGATGAGGCGTCGACGTGCACGTTGACCATGGTATTCCGTGCGTTTGCGAAATCGGCGAAGTCGCCCAACATTACGCAGCAGCCTGTAGGGGTTTACGCCGAGAGTGGACGCGGTTTTACTATGGGGGTTACGCCGTCGGGAACGGGGCCATTTACCTTTCAGTGGTTGAAGGATGGCGTGGAGTTAGTTGGCGCGAACGAGGCGAACTATTCGGTGAGTTCTGCGGGTGCTGAGTCGGAAGGTTCGTACATGGTTCGGGTGAGTAATTCCTTTGGGACGACGTTGAGTTTGCCGGGGGTGGTTCGGGTGGATGCGGCGCCACGAGTGATTTCACAACCGGTTTCTGTGGAGGTGATTGAGCGTGCGGGATTTCGCTTAGCTGTGAGTGCGGTGGGGAGTGGAGGGTTGAGTTACCAGTGGGAGAAGGATGGAGTGCCGTTGTTTGGTGGTGATGCGGCGTCGTACGAGGTGAGTTCGGCGGCGCAGAGTGATGTTGGTGCTTATGCGGTTCGGATTTCGAATGCGTTCGGTTCGACGGTGAGTTCGGTGGTGTCGGTTCGTGTATTGACTGGGCAAGGCGGCATCCAGAAAGGTCCTGAGGCCAATGGGCATGAGACGGTTGTGCTTTCTGGGGGCCGGGTTGCGTTTGGGGCGCGTGAGACGACGGTTGGCCAATGGAAAGCGTTTGTGGCTGCGCAGCCTGATGGTTCGTCGTCTTTGTGGACGCCTGCATTTCTTGATTTTGTTCAGCAGGACAATCATCCGGTGGTGAATGTGAGTTGGGATGAGGCGCGTCGGTATTGCGAGTGGCTGACGCGAACGTCTGGGCGGGTTTGGCGTTTGCCTTTGGATGCGGAGTGGGTGACTGCGGCGGGGACGGGGGTTTATCCGTGGACGCTTCCGTTATCGCGTCGGGACAAGGCGGGCAACTATGCAGATCAGAATGACGGGTATGCGTATACGGCACCTGGAGGGATGTTTGCGGTGAACAGTCGTGGGTTGTACGACATGGGGGGAAATGTTTGGGAGTGGGTTGGGGATTTGTCTGCTGGGGGTGACGTTGGGCGGCGGATGTTTCGGGGCGGTTCGTATGCGGTTTGGGATCCGGAACTGATGAAGACAGCGACGTGGTCATCGGGTGTGTTGGGTGCGGCTTTTCGGGACGTTGGGTTTCGGGTGGTTTGCGAGTTGGCGCCGGTGATTCTTTCGACGGTTCCGACGGGTTCGGCGGTATCTTTGCCGGTGGGTGGGGTTGAGGATTTGTCGGTGACCGTGTCCTCGGTGTTGCCGGTTACGTACCAGTGGTACAAGGACGGGGTATTGATACAGGGAGCGAGCGCGGCGGTGTACCGAGTGGGGCCTGTGGTTGCGAAATCTGCGGGGCGTTACACGGTGCGTGTTCGGTCGACGGCGGGAGTGACGGAGAGCGGGGGGATTCAGCTGGTGGTGAGTGGCTTACAGATGAATGGGCATGAGGTGGTTGGGGTTCGTGGGAATCCTGTGGCGATGGCGAAGTACGAGACGACGGTTGCGCAATGGCGCAGCTTTGTGGCGTCTGCGGGTTGGGTGAAGAGTAGCGAGTGGGCTGTGCCGATGTACGGAGGAAGTTCGCTGGCGCAGACGGATGCGCATCCGGTGGTGAATGTTAGCTGGGATGACGCGTGGGACTATTGCACGTGGTTGAGTGGGCAGACGGGGTTGAGTTGGAGGTTGCCGACGGAGTCTGAGTGGAATGTGGCGGTTGGTGTGTCGCGTTATCCGTGGGGCGTTCAGTGGCCGCCGCAGGCTGGATTTGCGAATGTGAATCTGACGAGTGCGGGAGGTTCGGCCTTTCCTGCGGGTGGGGCTGATGGGGTTCGGTTTACGGCACCGGTTGGGATGTTCGCTGTGGCTGCGTCTGGAGTTTACGATCTTGCGGGGAATGTATCGGAATGGGTTGGGGACGAGTCGTATGGGGGTGATGGGACTCTTCGAGGGATTCGCGGGTCTTCGTGGATGACGGATTCTGAGGGGGAGTCTGCGGCCATGTTTAGGGTTGGAGCGCCTCGGGGTGCGAGGAGTGTGGCGCTTGGGTTTCGGGTGGTGGTGGAGACGCTTCCTCGGATTGTGAAACAGCCTTGGAACGGGCGATCGGAGACGGTGAATGCGGATGTGTTGAGTGTGACGGCGCGCACGTTTGCGGGGACGCTTTCGTATCAGTGGCTGTGGGATGGGGTGGCGGTGACGGGAGCGACGGCGGAGACGTACACGGTGCCGGAGGGCAAGGGTGGGGCGTATCAGGTGCGGGTGACGAATGAGGCGGGGACGGTTGTGTCGAATCCGGTGTACGTGGTGCGCTGAGAGTGGGGCTGATGTTTGGGAGGTTGCGAGATGGAGCGTTGTCAGGCGATTGTTTTGAGGAAGTACCGTTTGACGGAGACCAGCTTGATTGTGCATTGGCTTTCTTCGGAGCAGGGGCGTTTCAAGACGGTTGCGAAGGGGGCTCTCAAGCCGAAGGGGAATCCGTTTGGGTCGTTGGATTTATTTGGCGAGTTTGAGGTGGTGTTGCAGCGTTCTGGGCGGACGGATTTGCATACGTTGCGGGAGGCGCGTCAGGTGCCGCCGTTTGAGGCGATTCCGGCGGATTACCAGACCTTGGCGACGGGGGCGTATTTGGTGGAGTTGATGGAGTTGGCGACGGAGCCGGAGCATCCGTTTCCGGAGCTGCACGGATTGATGGTTCGAGCGCTCGGGCATTTGCGAGGGCATCGTCCGTCGCGTCGGGCGGTGCTCCATTTTGAGTCGGAGTTGTGCCGCATTTTGGGAACGCCGGTGGCGGGTGGGGAGGCGGCGGCTGAGTTGTACCGGATAGCGAATCGGTTGCCTGCGGGGCGGTTAGCGTTGCTGACGGGGTTGGCGGCGGATGTCGAAGTTCGGGAGGGGGCAGAAAAGGGACAATTTTAGCGGAATCAGCGTCCATCGGGGGCCTGAAACGAGCGTTATTGGCGGGTAGTCTTATTGTTCGAGCCTTGTCTTTGTCCGTGAACGATTCTGAAAAAGTAAGTGTTGGTGAAAGCCGCTGGTGGCAGCGGTTTGGTTGGCTTTGGGTGGGGATGGTTTTTTGGGGATGGACGGGGTTGGAGGCTGCGCCGGTGAGTTTTCGGAATGATGTGATGCCGGTTTTGGCGCGCGCGGGGTGTGCGTCAGGTGCTTGCCATGCGAAGCCGGAGGGGCAGAGCAACTACAAGTTGTCGGTGTTTGGGTATGATGCGGGGTCGGACCATCGGGAGACGGTGAGTGACGTGCGCGGCCGGCGGGTCTTTTTTGCGGCGCCGGAGCAGAGTTTGTTGTTGTTGAAGGCGACGGGTGAGGTGCCGCACGAGGGGGGCGCTCGGTTTGGACGTGATTCGGCATTTTACCGGATGCTGTTGCAGTGGATTCGCGAGGGTGCGCGGGATGATGTTGCGGAGGCTCCGTCGCTGCGGCGGATTCGGGTTGAGCCGGCGCAACCGGTGATTCGGCCTGGGGGCAAGCTCGCCTTGCGTGTGGAGGCGGAGTATTCGGACGGGGGGCGTCGGGATGTGACGGCGATGGCGTTGTACATGAGCCAGGATCAGGAGGTTGCGACGGTATCTGATGCGGGCGAGATTGCGGCGGGTCGTGTTCGTGGCGAGGGGGCGGTGGTGGTGAACTATTTGGGGAACGTGGAGGTGGTGAAGCCTGTTGTGCCTCCGGATCGGATGCTTGGTGAGAAGGATTTTGCGCAGTATCCGGTTCACAATGCGATTGATGCGGCGGTGTACGGAAGGTTGCGAACGCTGGGTGTACTTCCTTCGGGGCAGTGTTCGGATGCGGAGTTTGCGCGTCGGTCAGCGTTGGATGCGATTGGGCGGTTACCAAAGGTGGATGAGGTGCGCGCGTTTTTGGCGGACACGGCACCGGACAAGCGGGCCCGTTGGGTGGACCGGCTGTTGGCGGAGCCGAACTACGCGGATCATTGGGCGGTGAAGTGGGGGGACTTGATTCGTCCGAATCCGTCTCGGGTGGGGGTGAAGCCGATTTACCTGTTGGACGGGTGGTTGCGAGACGCGTTTCGGAGGAATGTGCCGTATGACCAGATGGTGCGGGAGTTATTAACGGCGAAGGGGAGCACGCATCAGTACGGGCCGGTGGCTATTTTTCGGGACAAGCGGGATCCGGTGGATGCGGCTTCGATGGTGAGCCAGATTTTCCTTGGGGTACGGATGGAATGTGCGAAGTGCCATCATCATCCGAGTGAGAAATGGACGCAGGAGGATCATTACCAGTTGGCGGCATTTTTTGGGAAGATGCGGTCGCGTGGGCAGGGTATTTCGGCCCCGATTTCCGGTGAGGTGGAGATGTGGTGGTACGATTCGTCGGGCAAGGGGGTGACGCATCCGTTGACGGATGCGGTGATGACGCCGAAGGCGCCGGACGGCCCGGAGATTCCGTATGTGGACGGGGTGGATCCGCGTGGGCAGTTGGTGGATTGGATGGTGGGCGCGGAGAATCCTTTTTTTGCGAAGGCGATTGTGAATCGGATTTGGGGGGAGTTGATGGGGCGTGGGATTGTGGATCCGGTCGACGATTTTCGCGTGTCGAATCCGCCTTCGAATCCGGAGTTACTGGAGTGGCTTGCCGCGGATTTTCGTAAGCACGGTTATGATTTGAAGCATTTGATTCGCAGTATTTTGCTTTCGGCGACCTATCAGCGGAGTACGGAACCGAACGACTCGAACTTGGGGGATCAACGCAACTTTGCGCGTGCGCAGCGGCGTCGGTTACCGGCGGAGGTATTGTTGGACGCGGTTGGGGATTTGACGGGGGTTCGGGAGACGTTGGGAGGGTTGCCGGCAGGAGCTCGGGCGGTGCAGACGTGGAACCACAAGTTGGGTTCGGAGTTTATGGACGCGTTTGGTCGACCGAATAGCAGCTTGGAGTGTCCGTGTGAGCGCGAGCGGAAGCCAACGATTGTGCAGTCGCTTCACTTGATGAACTCGCCGGGGTTGCAGACGAAGTTGACGTCCGGGAAGGGTCGCGTGGCGGCTTGGGCGGGCTCAAAGGCCCCTGTGGAGGAGGTGGTGCGGGAGATTTATCTGTCGGCGTATGCGCGGGAGCCGGACGGGGAGGAGCTGGGGTTGGCGGCGAAGCATTTGGCTCGCGAAGGTGTTTCGCGGGAGGAGTCGGTCCAAGACTTGGTTTGGACGCTTATCAACACGGCGGAGTTTGTTTTCAATCATTGAAGCGTATGGGACATCACATGAAGTGTAACGGCATGGGGCGGAGGGATTTTTTGCAGACGGGGTTTCGTGCGGTGGGCGGGTTGGGGTTTGCGGAACTCCTGCATTATCGGGCTGAGGCGGCGAAGGCGCGTGGGGTGTCGACGTCTTCGGTGAACTGCATTTTGGTGTGGTTGGACGGTGGGCCGTCGCATTACGAGACGTTTGATCCGAAGCCGGAGGCGCCGTCGGATATTCGGGGTGAGTTTAAATCGATTCCGACGGCGGTGCCTGGGGTCCACTTTTGCGAGACGATTCCGAAGTTGGCGAAGATGGCGGACAAGTTTGCGGTGGTGCGTTCGATTTGTCATAAGGACCCGAATCACGGGGGGGGAAATCATTATTTGATGACGGGAGCGCCCACGCCGGTACCGGTGGGGTGCGGGGCGTTTGTGAGTTTTCATCCGTCGTTTGGATCGATGATGTCGCGTGAGCGCGGGATTCGGAATGGGATGCCGGCGTACGTCAGTTTGCCGTCGGTGACTCGGTCGGGTGGGCCGAACTTTCTGGGGGCGCAGCATGCGCCGTTTGTGATTTCGGGCGACCCGAGTCAGAAGGAGTTTCGGGTACGGGATGTGGTTTTGCCGTCGGAGATTAGCGATGGGAGAGCGCGCACGCGGGGGCAGTTATTGGCGTCGTTGGATCGGATGAAGCGGTATCAGGAGAGTGTGGCGGAAGATCCGGTGGGTGGGTTTGACGAGGCGTATCGGCAAGGGTTTGGGTTGCTCGCGTCGGACAAGGCGCAGGCGGCGTTCGACCTTTCGAAGGAACCTGAAGGGGTGCGCAAGTTGTATGGAGAGACGGATTTCGGGCAGCGGTTACTGTTGGCGCGGCGGTTGGCGGAGGTGGGGGTGTCCTTTTCGGTGGTGTACTGGGGCGGTTGGGATCATCACCGGGGGATTTTCAAGACGTTCAAGGATGGGTATGCGCAGAAGTTGGATGACGGGTTGAGCGGGTTGGTGACGGATTTGGATCAGCGCGGGATGTTGGATAACACGCTGGTGGTTTGTTTGGGTGAGTTCGGGCGCACGCCGAAGGTAAACAAGGATGCGGGGCGTGATCATTGGCCGGGAGCGATGTCGGTCTTTATGGCCGGTGCGGGGATTCCAGGAGGTGCGGTGATTGGTGCGACGGATCCGAAGGGATATTACGCGGCGGACAATGTGTATTCGCCTGAGGACTTTGCGGTGTCGTTGTACACCAAGCTCGGGGTGGATCCTCATCAAGTGTTGCACACGAACACGGGGCGTCCGGTCCAGTTGGTGAACGGGGGACGTCCGATCAAGGAACTGTTTGCATGAGGGTGAATCGGGTTGGAGCGGTAGTGATTGGTTTGGCGGTTGGTTGCGGAGTGTGGGGAGCGGTGCCGACCTTGACGGGGGTGACTCCTGGGGGAGTTGGGCTTGGGGGTTCGGTTCCGGTGAAGTTCGCGGGCAAGCTGGATGGGGAGACGCGGCGGGTATGGTGTGACGATCCGCAGGTGGTTTTCACGGTGCCGGATGCTGCAGGCGCGTCGGTGGTAACGGTGGCGGCGGGAACGCGTCCTGGAGTGAAGTGGGTTCGGCTTGTGAATGCGGAGGGCGCGTCACCGGCGGTGCGGTTTGTGGTGAGTTCTGTGCCGCGTGTGGACGAGAAAGAGCCGAACGACGAGAGTTCGGCTCCGCAGGTTTTGGGGGCGATGCCGGCGTGGGTTCACGGGCAGTTGGATAAGGCGGGTGATGTGGACGGGTTCGGGTTGAAGTTGCGGAAGGGTGTGCCGGTTTGGATTCGCGTGGACGGGTATTCCTTGGGGTCTGGCGTGGATTTGATGCTGCACGTGGTGAATCCGCGCGGTGAGCGTGTGGCCACGGCGAGTGACAGTCGGAACCTAGATCCGGAGTTGGTGTTTACGCCGGATGTGGATGGGCTTCATGTAGTTCAGATAGCGGGGTTTATTCATCCTCCTGCGGCGGACGTGAACTTTACTGGCGCTGGGGGGAAGGTTTACCAGATTCAGGTTTCGGAGGGTCCGGTGGTGACGCGGGTATTTCCTGCGGCGGTGCCTGCGGAGGGGAAGGGCACGGTGACCTTGTTGGGATTGGGGGTGAAAGAGGGGACGAAGGCGGAGGTGGCGGCGGTGCCGTTGGTGGGAGAGTCGGATCGCGGGGAGGTGGTGGTGAAGCAGGCTCCGCTCCCGTTGGAGGTGGTGCGCGCGCGGTATCCGGTGGTTGAGGCCATTGGCGCGACGGTGGAGGCTCCGGTCGTGGTGAAGGTGCCATGCGTGGTGGCTTCGCGGATTCCTGCGGCGGGCAAGGAGGCGGCGTTCAAGGTGGTGATGAAGAAGGGGGAGCGGCTTCAGGCGCGGTTTTGGTCGCGCAGCCTTGGGTTGGGCGTGGAGGGGAACGTGACTGTTTTCAATCCTTCGGGCGAGCGGGTTGCAGCAAATGCGAATCCGTCGGATGTCTTTACTGAACCAACGGTTGCGTGGAGTGCGGTGGTGGATGGGGAGTATGTGGTGAGGGTGGGGGATTTGTTTGGCAGATGTGTGGAGGCGTCTGATTTTGTGTTGGAGATTGCTGCGGCGACGCCGGACGTTTCGGTGTCATTGGTGGATGGGAAGTCGCTGCGGGTGGAGCCTGGTAAGTCGGTTATTTTAAAAGCAAAGGTGACTCTGAGTGGGGGATGGAAGGAGCCGTTGATGTTGCGGGTCAATGGGTTGCCGGACGGAGTGGCAGCGGCGGAGGTTGCGGTGCCGGAGAAAGGCGGGGATGTGGACATCAAGATTGAGGCGGCGGTGAATGCGCCGCTATCGACGGCGGCTGCGTGGGTGTCGGTGTGGAGTAAGGGGGAGAAGCCGCGATGGATGGGAGCGGCGTATCCGGTTCGTGCGGATGCGAAGCGCGGACAAACGGCGACGGATTTCGGGCGTGAGGTTTGGGTGACGGCTGGTCCTGCGCTGCCGCCGGAGCCGCCTCCGAAGAAGAAGTGAGCGGTTTAATCATTCACCGTATGAGACGTTTGATGAGTTCGCAGGGGAGGTTTTGGAGTTCGGGATTCGCGATTGTTTTGTCGTGCGTGAGTTCGCTCGGAGCGGAGAGTTCGGCGGGGTCTGATGCGGTTATTCCGGGGAAGACGGCACCGAATCCGGTGGTGGAGCGAGCGATGGAAGTGTTGCGGGATGAGTGTGTGGCGTGTCACCGCGCGGGAAAGGCAAAGGGCGGATTGAAACTCCATAGCTTGGAGGGGCTAAAGGCGGGTGGCGAAGCGGGGCCTGTGATTACGGCGGGTGCAGCGGCAGAAAGCTTGTTGGTGCAGGTGCTTGATGCGAAGGGGGATCCGCATATGCCGCCTAAACGGCAGTTATCCTCCGAACAGGTGGAGGCATTGAAGAAGTGGGTGGATGCAGGTGCTGGTTGGGATGCGTCGGTGATGGAGCGTCCGCCGAAGGTGGCGCCGGTGGTGGTTGGTGTGATGCCGGAGGGGGTACGTCCGACGCTGGCGCTGGCGTTTTCGCCGGACGGCAAGTGGTTGGCTCGGTCGAGGGGTGGGGTGGTGGAGTTGCGGCGGGCGGGGGAGCCGGGGATGCCGTTGCACGCGGAGGTGGATGTATTTCCGGAAGCGGTGGGGAGTTTGGTTTGGACGAAGGAGGGGGATGGCTTGGTGGTTGGTGGGTTTCGGCGGGTGAAAGTGATTGATGTGGCGGGTGCGAAAGTGGGGGGCGAGGTGAAGGGTGCGTTTGTTGGGGAGATTGGGGCGATGGTTGCGGATGTGGCTGGTGGTCGGTTATGGGTTGCGGATTCGATTGCGGGTCGAGGGGGGTTTGTTCGTCAGTTTATGGTTGGGGATTTTACGGAAGTTGCGGTTTGGAAGGCGCATGAGGATTCTGTGTTGGGGTTGGCGTTGTCCGGGGACGGGAAGTGGTTGGCGACGGCGGGTGCGGACCGGGTGATGAAGCGGTGGGGCGCTGAAGATCGCGGGTTGGCAGGAGTTTATGAGGGGCACACGAATCAGGTGCTGTCGGTGGTGTTTGAGCCGACGGGGACGCGGATTGCGACCGCGGGGGCGGACCGCGAGGTGAAGGTGTGGGATCGCGAGACGCGCGAGCAGGATGCGGTTTTGGGTGATAAGCGGCAGGTGTTTACTGCGTTGGCGTGGGGGAAGGATGGGGTCAGTTTAGTGGGGGTGACCGATCGCGGTGCGGGCTCGGCGTTTAGCGAGATTAAGAAGCATACGGGGGAACAGCGTTCGGATACGGGGAAGGTAAAGCTCTTGGAAAAGGTGACTTCGGTGTTGCAGTCGGTGGCGATTTCACCGGATGGAGCGACGGCGGCGGCGGGTGGTGGGGATGGGCGCCTTCACGTTTGGACGTTGAAGGATGGGAAGCCGGTGGAGTTGAAGGAGTGAGTCTTTTTTGGTGGGAGCGACCTGCTTCGCGATGGGGGAAAGAGGGGGAGAGGGGGCACACGAAGACGCGAAGGCACGAAGGGAAGAAAGAGGGGAGGGGGGAAGAGGGAGAGGGGTGGATGGGGAGGAGGGGAGGGAGCGGTGCGAAGAGGGGGAGAGGGGGCACACGAAGACGCGAAGGCGCGAAGGGAAGAAAGAGGGGAGGGGGGAAGAGGGAGAGGGG
>JBEEPE010000228.1:0-2636 GCA_041191265.1 Verrucomicrobiota bacterium
GCCTACCTCCGTGGCCAAAGCGAATCGCTGGAAGCTGGAGTGAAATACCTCATCCTTGGTGCGCTCAGCACCGGATTTTTCGTGTACGGGATGACTTGGATTTACGGAATCACCGGCGACACGAATCTCGCCAAGGTCGCCACCAAACTCGCCACGCTGCAGAACTCCGAAACGGCGATTCTGTTCGCGTTCCTCCTCGTGCTCGTCGGACTCGGGTTCAAAGTCGGTGCGGTACCCTTCCACATCTGGATTCCCGACGTCTACTCTGGCGCCCCAACACCGATCACAGCCTTCCTTTCCGTCGCGTCAAAGTCGGCGGGATTCCTGTTGGCCGTTCGCGTCATTCAACCCTTCCTCGGTGCGTCGCCAGTCGCCGCAAAGGTCGCCTTGATTCTCACCGTTGTCGCGGGTGCGACGTTGCTCGTCGGCAATCTCGGAGCTCTGCCTCAGAACAACCTGAAACGGCTCCTCGCGTATTCGAGCATCGGCCATGCGGGTTACCTGTTAATGGCCCTCGCCTCTTCACAAACCGAAAACTCGCCGTCTGCGTTCGGATCATCCGCCAGTTCGGTCGCTTTTTATCTCGCTGGCTACCTCGCCATGACGCTTCTTGCCTTCTTGGTTCTTCAAACCGTGGCAAGCCATTCGAAAGGAGACGACATCGCCCACTTCAACGGACTGGCCAAACGCTCCCCGTTCCTCGCATTCGCGCTCACCATTGCGATGGCTTCCCTCGCAGGAATTCCGCTCACGGCAGGCTTCTACGGAAAGTTCCTCGTGTTCACGCAAGCCGTGAAAGCGCAGCAGTTCACACTGGTCGGGCTGGGCATCGTGGCCGTGGCAGCAGGATTTTACTTCTATCTCCGAGTGGTGGCCGCTGCCTTCTGGCAAGAACCCAACGAAACCACTGTCATCGAGATTTCACCCCTGAGCAGGATCGCTATCAGCGTGCTCATCGTCGGGATTCTCGTCGCCGGTGTTTTCCCGAAAACTATCCTCGGAATGCTCACGGTCTCTTAGCCCGAGTCCGCTATTCAACGTCCAACAGAGAGGGGGAGCCGGTGCTCCCCCTTTCATTTGTTGTGAGGTGGCTCCGATACGATTCGAACAGCGGAGCCAAGCCCGCTTGATGCACTGATGCACCACCACGCCCAAGTCATCGATGACCAACGCTGACGATTCAAGCCCCTCACTTTTTCTCCGCAACCTCCAGCGCCTCACTCACACCGCTCACCTCCGTCGCCGGGCTCTGACACACAAAGTTGCGACACACATACACCGTCGGCTTCCCTTCCACCTTGACGTAATCGACGCCTCCCTTGCGCTGAAACCGTCCGCGTCCCGTCCAAAGCACCACCCGACCGGGAGAATACCGACGAAACACCGCGCGCGTTAACGCTGCGACGTCGTCAGCCTCATCCGCCGCGACAACAACCTGAAGACCCGACTCCATCGTGGAATCCATCGCACTTAACAAACGGGGCAGCGCTGTCACCGATTGCTTCATCACCCCCGAAAAGGCCGAAAACGTGCGGCCCGCCGACTCCGCAAATCTCGCATCGCCCGTAATCACCGAAAGCCGCAACGCATTTTCCGCCGCCACAGAACTTGCCGCCGGCTCGGCCCCATCGTGATCCTCCTTGATCCGCAACAACACGCTCGAGTCTGCCCCATCCGAACTAAAATAACCGCCCCGAGCAGTATCGAAAAACTTCGCATCGAGCGATTGTTGCAACTCAACCGCCCACTCAATCCAATCCCGCCCTCCCGTCGCCTCATACAAATCAATCAACCCGGAAACCACACACGCGTAGTCCTCAGCATAACCTGCCCCAGAGTTCGCCCCCCCTCGATGACTCCGCGACAGCACGCCATCTTTCCACATGCGCCCTTTCAAAAAACGCACCGCCTCAGACGCCGCTGCGAGATAGCGCTCCTCTCCAAAATACGCCCCAGCACGCGCAAGCGCAGAAATCATCATCCCATTCCAGGACGCCACAATCTTGTCATCCCGATGCGGGCGTGGCCGAGCCTCCCGCGCAGCCAGAACCTTCGCCCGAGCCCCAGACAATAGAGTCCGATACGACTCCGCACCCAACCCGAGCGTCGCAACCATCGCCCCCTCGTCGCCGCGCAACACCAGCGTGTTCTTTCCTTTCAACTCCCCCGTGGGATCTGAACCCTCGGGAGCATTTCCCTCGGGCTGAACGCCATAGGTCGCAGCAAACACTCGGTACTCCTCGTCTGATAAAACCCCGCGCAACTCTCCCTCCGTCCAAACATAGTAGGCTCCCTCGGCATGCTCCTCCGCCCCAGCCTTTAAAAGAGAATCTGCATCCTCCGCCGCATGGAAGCCTCCAGCAGAATCCCTCAGAACTCCAAGCACGTAGTCGCAAATCTCCCTCACCACCAACTCCAAATCCTTCGCCCCAGTCATCTGCGCGGCTTCCAAATAGACGCAGGCCAATTGCGCCTGATCGTACAGCATCTTCTCGAAATGAGGCACGTGCCACACCCGGTCCACCGAGTACCGGTGAAAGCCGCCCCCCAGCTGATCTCGAATCCCACCAGCAGCCATCTTCCGCAGCGTGGCCAGCGCCATCCCCGCCGCAATTCGCCCATCCGCCTCCTTTCCC
>JBEEPE010000229.1:0-2547 GCA_041191265.1 Verrucomicrobiota bacterium
CCATTCAGCCCCATGAACGTACCATAATCCCCGTAACTCCACGCCCAGTACAACGCAGCCGCAGCGCCCATCGAAGCAATCGTCTCCACAAGCGGCCCCCCCATCTCCACGCCACGCCGCCACCGCATAATGTGATTCAATACCGAGCGGTTCGCGTCCCGAAACCGTTCCACCTCGTAGTCCTCACGACCGTAGGTTTTTACCACCCGAACCCCCGCAAACGCCTCCTGCATTCGCACCATCACCTCGCCCGTCGCTGCCTCCTCTCGCTTCCCCGCTTGCCGTACCTTCCGACTAATCAACGCCACCGGAACGATGCACAACGGAAACAACACCAAGGACGCCACCGTAAACTTCCAATCCATCCACAGCATCGTCCCAAGCGCCGACAAAATCGAAATGGGATGCTTCACCGAATCCGTCACCACCGTCGCCAACGCATTCTGCGCCATCGCCGTCTTCGTATAAGTCAACTGGACCAACTCTCCCGCCCGCGCCCGATTGAAATACTCCATCGACTGCCGAAGGATGGAACGAAAAGCCTCAACCCGAATGTCATCCAACACACGGCATGAGACCCAAAGCATGCAATAACTGTTGAAATATCCAAGCAACCCGCGAGCACCCATCAACACCGGAATCGTCCCGCAAATCACCAGCACCTGCCACAATGCCCCATCCAAACGCAACCCCGCCACTGCAGGAAACCATTGCACCAAACTAGGCACTTTGCCCGCAGCCACCTTCGTCGCTGGAAACACAAGAGAGGTCACAAACTGCAAATCCGCAATCAGCAGCGCATTAATGCCCCCACTCAAAACCCCGAGCAAAATACCAACCGCAAGCCGTGCGCGATACGGCCTCAAATACCCAACTAGGCGGCGAACTCCCGCATCCTTCCAGAACCCTTGGAACCCCGACCCCTTTTTTTTCTGATCAGCAACACTCATCGTCAAACCTCTCTCATCAACCGCTCAACGGAGCGTCACCGCCCCACAACGTCACCCTAGCACAGAACGCACCGCCCGCTCCCGAGCAACGTGCTCCGCATCATCAATCACTAGCACAGAGTCCGGCAACTCCACTTCACCCAAGTTCACCCACGACTTGCACCCGCCAAACTTCGGCGCATCAGCCTGCACCAACGGCGTATGCAACCGACGGACTCGGAGAAATGCCAAACTGATACTCTTTCGCTCGTCATAAACAAACCGCTCCCAAAGCGTCTGCTCCGTCCACAAATGCATCCCCGCCAACGCCTTCACTTGCTCCCAATCCGTGATGTCTTCCGTCCAACACACCTCTGCCAAAAACTCCATGACGTGACCCCGCGAATCCGCAACCGGGAGAACCGTCTCGGAGGGAACCGTCAACTTCTCCGCCTGCTCATGGAACAGCGTCGGCACTAACAAGAATCGATCATGCAAAAACCGAAAGCCCGCGCGCCCCTCAGCAATCCCACCTTTCCGCAAGATCAGGCTCTGCCCCCCACTTCCCAGCGCCTGACAAATCAGCGCCCACTCCTTGAATCCAAACATTTCCATGGAATCACCTGTGCACAAAACCAACTCACTTCTCGGAAATGCCGTACAACCCAGCAATCGCTCTCACCAAACCCGGAATGTCGTACTGCTCCGCCTCCACCGAAACCGGTAATCCCAACCGACGCATCGCCTCACTCGTAATGGGACCAATCGACGCCGTCTTTAATCCCTCCGGCAACGGAAGATTCAAGGCCATGAAGTTCTCCGCCGTCGATGAACTCGTGAACGTTATCAAATCAGCACCCTCTGCGCGGAACCGCGCGATGCCACCGGTGACATCTTCCGTCTCCGGCACCGTACGGTAAACCGCCGCCACATCCACAATCGCGCCAAGCCGCGTCAACTCTTGCGGAATCACCTCACGCGCCTCCTCCGCACGCGCCACCAAAATCCGCTGATTCTCCACCGATCCCACTTCGTCCTGAAACGCCTTTACCACCGCCTCCGCAACATATTCCGAAGGTTGTAAATCCACTGCAAACCGGTACTCCGCCACTTTCTTCGCCGTCGCCGGACCAATCGCCGCAATCCGCACCCCGCCAATCTCGCGCGCGTCACGGTACAACTTGAAGAACATTTCAAAAAATGCCGTCACTCCATTCGGACTCGTAAACACCAGCCAATCATACTGATGAACATCCTTAACCAACTCGCCAAACGCCATTCGATCAGTCGGCTCTTCAATCCGAATCGTCGGCAACTCGTACACATCCGCGCCCAACGTCCGTAACCGCTCGCTCAACACCCCCGCTTGTTGACGCGTCCTCGTCACCACAATCCGTTTTCCTCGCAAAGGCCGCTTCTCAAACCACCCCAGCTTGTCGCGAAGCGTTGTCACCTGTCCAAAAACCGCCACCGCCGGCGCCTCAAATCCCGATTCAGCAACCTTCTGCGCAATGTCCGCAAGCCGACCGGAAATGGATTTCTGACGCCCCGTTGTTCCCCACCGAACCAAGGCAACCGGCGTCTCTGGGTCCATCCCATGCCGCTGTAACGCCTCCGT
>JBEEPE010000230.1:0-3809 GCA_041191265.1 Verrucomicrobiota bacterium
ACGGATGATTCAAATCCGCCAACTCAATCCACGACAACGTCGTCGTAATCCCACACACCCCCTCCAAAATCGGAATCACCCCGTTCACCAACATCGCCAGAAGCACTCCCCCACACATCGCCGCCACCCACATCACCCCCGTCATCTTCCACGGAAACCCCATCCACGCCGTCACCGCCACCGGCCCAAACAATCCCAACACCAACGCCAACACGAACGTCGTGTTCCCAATCAAAAAACCCGCCCGCAACAAATCCGCACGCCGCCGCACGTTCTGCGTCGCCAACGCTCCCGTAAACGCCGCCAACAACGCCATCACCAACAACGAGGCATCCAACCCGCCACGCGTCATCGCCGCAAAAAGCCCCGTGAAAATCGCCATCGCCACCCCCAACCGCGTCCCCAACAAAATCGAAATCGTCAGCGGCGCCAACCCATGCGGCAAAAGCACCCACAACATCTGATGCCGCAACTGAGGCGAAAAAAACATCCCATCAGCACCCCCTGAACCCGCCCCCACCGAAGCCAACTGCTCATCCGCCGCACCCACCATCAACTTCACCGCCAACACGTGCACCAACATCGTCACAAAAAACAACGCCAACCGCGAGTTACTGCACCATAAATATTTGTGGTTCACCCAAATCAAAACCACCGAGAGCAAATAGATAAACCCACTCATCAACGCCCGCTCCGGCAACACTCCCCCACCCCCCGAAGCCAACATCCATACCATCGCCGCCCCGCATAACCCCAACACCACCAACCTCGCCAACCACCCACACTCAAACCACTCCGCCATCGCCGATTGCGAAACCGTCCGACGCGTCCGACAACCCTCACCCGCCCCAAACCTCCCCAAAACTCTCCGAAATAATCCCATATCAACCCTTCCCCGACGCCCCGCCGCCACGATGCTTTCGATACGCCGTCACAATGTCCGCAACCAACTCGTGACGAACCACATCCCGCTCCTCAAAATAGTTAAACCCAATCGCCGGCACCTCCGCCAACGCCTGCGCCGCCTCAATCAAACCCGACCGCCGGTTCGACGGTAAATCAATCTGCGTCTGGTCCCCCGTGATCACCGCCTTCGAGCCCGGACCCAGCCGCGTCAAAAACATGAACATCTGCTCCGTCGTCGTGTTCTGAGCCTCATCCAAAACAATGAACGCATTCGAAAGCGTCCGCCCCCGCATGTACGCCAACGGAGCAATCTCAATCACGTTCCGCTCCATGAACCGCTCCACCTCTCCCGCATCCAGCATGTCCTGCAACGCGTCATACAACGGCCTCAGGTAAGGCATAATCTTGTCCCGCAAATCGCCCGGCAAAAACCCCAGCGCTTCCCCCGCCTCCACCGCCGGTCGCGTCAAAACAATCCGCCGCACCGCCCCCTCCTTCAACGCCGCAACCGCCATCGCCATAGCCAAATACGTCTTCCCCGTCCCAGCCGGCCCAATCCCAAACACCAAATCCTTCGTCCGAATCGATTCCAAATACCGACGCTGCCCCTCCGTCTTCGGCGTAATCGAACCCCGCTTCGGCGAAACCCGCACCTGTTCCCGACTCAAAACATCCAACCCCCCGCTCCCATCCTCTTCCAACACCACCCGCACCGCATACCGAAACTCCTGGCGCCCAATCGCAACCCCACGCCCACGCGCCGCACTCAACTGCTCAAACACCCGCTTCACCCCGCCAATCCCCCCATCCGTCCCCTCAATCCGCAACCAACCGTCCCGCGTCGTCAACCTCACACCCAACCGCCCCTCTAACTCCTTCAACAACCCTAAATCCCCCGCATACAACGCCTTCAAAACCCACCCGCTCTCAAACTGCAACGTCTCCACCCGCTTCCCAGCCTCCACCCCCTCCACCCCCACCGCGCTCTCGTGCTCAACACTATGAAATCAGCGTTAAACCCAGCGCCCGCCTACCGGAACGCATAAATCAACGCCCACGGCGTACGCTCCTCCGACGATTTCTCAATCTCCACCAACAAATAATACGAACCCGTCCGCTTCGGCGTCAGTCGCACCGCAAACGTCCCGCCCGCCTTCACCACCTCGTCCTCCACCAACTTCCCATCCTTGTCGTACACGTGAACCGACACCTTCGCCCCAGGCACCGCCGAACTCATCCAAAACCAATACTCATTGCCCTTGAACAACTGATGCACAATCGCCCGAGGCTGGTTCACCGGCAAATCCCCGCCCCAATGCTGCTCCCGCACCGTAAACCCGCTCTTCACCGCCTTCTGCGACGCCTCAAACCCCAAGACCAGCGCCTCCGAAATCCCGTCCTTATCCGCCGCTATCACCTCCCCAAAACCTAGCCCCCCCCAGCAAATCAACGCCGCCAGTCCACGCATCACACCCACTCCAAAACTGCCTCGCTCTACCTTCATAACGCTCGTTCGGCTCAAAATGCTCATTTGCTGCGCTCCGTAATCTGAAGAACCAACTCCCCCGAAATCCGCCCAATCTGACGCACATGCTCCTGCGCCAACCGCGTATCCCCCGTCCCCATCACCTCGTTAATCCGACTCAACCCCGTCCGCACCACCCCAATCAACGGCGTCCGCGCCCCCTTCTCCAACTCCGTCAACCGCACCGCAAAATGGTCCGCCAACAACGGCTGCTGCAACAACTCCGCCCCATCCGCCGAATACTGCTTCCCCACCACCGCCGCCAACACCTCCGTCCCACGCAACCATCCCCCCACACTCACCAACTGCGACAACGCCCCGTTGTTCAACTCCGTCATCGCCGCCCGCACATCCTTAATCGCCCCATCCAACTCCCGCTTCACCTCATTCCACGCCCGCCGGTCCGCCGCCTCCACAATCGCCGTCGCATGACGCGTCACCGCACGCTCCACCCCAATCGCCTTCGCCAACTGACGCACCAAACTCCCCACCTGCTTCACCTCCTCCACACTCTCCGCCTGCACCGCCACAAATCCGTCCGCAATCACCGTCCCCAAAACCAACGCCACCTGCTCGCGCCCCCCGGCCGGCACCATCAACCCCTTCACCGGACGCACCGACTCCGCCCACTTCGGCTTCCCTAGTTTGTCCAATGCCGCAAAAACTTCGCTCGGAATCGGTACCACCACGTCGTCCACCACCTGCGTCGCCTTCGGCAACTTCGTCACATCAATCGTCACCGGTGCCGCCTCAGCGAATAGGGGCAACACCGAAAGCATCGCCGCCAGATAGGTTGGTCTCATAGTTGAATCTTTTAGAAGTGAACCGCCCCCTTCTAAAAACTCAACCCCGAACATCACCCCCCCCGTTTCGTGTTCTCAGGCACGCCACCTGCCGCTAACCTGCCCCTCTCCACATGAAAATCCAACGGGCTCTCATCTCCGTCTCCGACAAAACCGGTCTCATCGATTTCGCAAAAGCCCTCGTCGACATGGGCGTGGAAATCATCTCCACCGGTGGCACCTTCAGCCTCCTCAATAAAAACGGCATCCCCGCCCGCGAAATCTCCGATTACACCGGCTTCCCCGAAATGATGGATGGTCGCGTCAAAACCCTCCACCCCAAGGTCCACGGCGGCCTTCTCTGGGTCCGCGACAACGAGGAACACACCGACGCCGCCAACAAAAATGGCATCCTTCCCATCGATCTCGTCGTCGTAAACCTCTACCCCTTCGAGGCAACCATCGCGAAACCCGACGTCACCATGGAAGAAGCCATCGAGAACATCGATATCGGTGGCCCCTCCATGCTGCGCTCCGCCGCAAAAAATCACCGCTCCGTCACCGTCGTCGTCGACCCCGCCGATTACGAACCCGTC
>JBEEPE010000231.1:0-7238 GCA_041191265.1 Verrucomicrobiota bacterium
TGAGTTGGGGCGTTTGCTCGGGTTGCACAAACGGTTTTACGCGCAGGAGCACTCGCGAAGAGTGGCGCGGTAGATGGCTCCCTGACCGTGTCGGGGTGCGGGTTCAGGCTTTTAGCGAACCCACTGGGCCGGACATGAAAAAACGGTCGGAGTTTGGTGGACTCCGACCGTCAGAGGAACGTGCCGAGGCGAGTGTTATTTGGTGAGTTTTTTCAACTCGTCGCCGGCGATTTTCGCGGGGAGGCCGAAGTAGCCGTCTTTGATGACGACTTCCTGTCCGGCCTTCGAAGTTACGAACTTGAGGAACTCGGCTTGGAGGGGGTCCATCGCCTGACCGGGCTTTTTGTTGACGTAAATGTAGAGGAACCGAGCGAGTGGGTACTTGCCGCTCAGACAGTTTTCGAATGTCGCTTCAAATGCTTTGGAGTTGCTGCCTTCCAGCGGGACTGCCCGCACGCTCGAGGTTGCATAACCGATTCCTGAATAGCCGATTCCGCCAAGGTCACTGGCGACGCCTTGCACGACGGATGAGGAGCCCGGTTGCTCTTTGACCGAGGGTTTGAAATCACCGCCTTTGAGGGCCACGTCCTTGAAGAAGCCGTAGGTACCTGACGCACTGTTTCGTCCGAACACTGAGATGGGTTTTGATGCCCATGGGCCGGTGAGACCGAGATCGCCCCATGTTTCAACCGGAGTGCCGCCCAGTTTGCGGGTGCTGGAGAAGATAGCATCCACGTGACGCATCGGGATGAACTTGATGGGGTTGTCTTTGTGGACGAATACGGCGAGGGCGTCGATGGCCACTTTGATTTCGAGGGGTTTGTAACCGTATTTCTTTTCGAACGCGTCGATTTCCGTCCCTTTCATGGGGCGGCTCATGGGGCCAAGTTGGGCGGTACCTTCGATGAGCGCTGGGGGAGCCGTGGCGGAGCCTTTGCCCTCAATCTGGATTTTGACGTTTGGATACAGTGCACGGAAGCCCTCTGCCCAGAAGGTCATGAGATTGTTGAGCGTGTCGGAGCCGATGGAGTTGAGCTTTCCCGTTACTCCGGAGACAGCTTTGTATTCGGGGAGCGCCGCGTCGACCTTGGCGGCTTGCGCGAAGAGTTCAGGGGCTAGCGAGCCGGCAACGAGTGAGAGACCTGCTGACAGAAATGCGCGTCGGGCAATCGTGGAGTTCATTTGATGATGTGATGTGTAAGGCCGTGGCCTGATTCACAAATGAGAGGCTAACGCGCGACCGTTTTGCGGCAGGTGTGTGACAATCGTGCGACACGCGGTGGGTTTCAGAGAGCGGGTTTGGGAGTTGAGATGACCTGCGTGGTGAGAAAGTCGTTCATTCCTTCGTGTCCTCCTTCAAGCCCGATGCCGCTTTCCTTGATGCCGCCGAACGGGATTTCTGGTTTTAGCGGACGCCACTCGTTGATGCCGACGATGCCGACTTCGAGGGCGCTTGCGGTGGCGAGGGCGCGTGAGGAGTCGGCCCCGTAGACATAACCTGCGAGTCCGGAGGATGTTTTGTTTGCGCGGGCGATGGCCTCTGAAATTTGGTCAAACGGTGTGACGCAGAAGAGCGGGCCAAAGATTTCGGTTTGAGCGGCGGTGGCGTGGTCAGGCACGTTGTCGAGGATTGCGGGAGCGAAGAAACTGCCTGCGCGGAGGGTGGGGTGGAGCGAGTGGGTGCAGTTTTCGGAAATCAGGGTTGCCCCGTTGGCGAGGGCGTTTTCGCGAAGGGACGCGACGCGGTGACACGCTTGGTGATGGATGAGCGGGCCGGCGTCGGTGGTGGGGGTGAGTCCGTCGCCGATGGATGCCGCTGCGAGGCGCGCGGAGAGGGCGTCGAGAAAGGAGCGGTGGATGGCCTTTTGAACGAGGATACGATTTGCGGTGACGCAGACTTGTCCTGACACGAGGAGTTTGAGGCGGACGAGATGATCTGCGGCGAGGGTGATGTTGGCATCGTCGAGGACGAGGAACGGGGCGTTACCGCCGAGTTCGAGGGAGACGCGTTGGAGGGAGCGTGCGGCGCGCTCCATGACGGATTTTCCGGTGGCGGTGGAACCGGTGAGGCTGAGGTGCCGGATTTCGGGGTTGCCGACGAGTGCGTCGAATGTGTCGGGTCCGGTGGCGGGGAGGATTTGGACCACGCCGCGAGGGAGACCTGCCTCGGTGAGGATTGGGGCGATGGCGAGGGCGGTGAGGGGGGTGAGTTCGGACGGTTTCCAGAGGGCGGTGCATCCGGCGGCGAGGGCGGCGGCGAGTTTTTTTGCGCCTTGAGCGAGGGGGAAATTCCAAGGGGTGATGAGGGCGGAGACGCCGACGGGACGGGTTTCGATACGAAACTCACGGGTGGCGTCGGGATGGGGACTGATTCGGCCGGCGTGGCGTCGGGCTTCCTCTCCGAACCATTGGAAGAAGCCGGCTGCGTAGTCGACTTCGGCTGCGGCTTGAGCGAGGGGTTTGCCCTGTTCGAGGGTGATGATGCGGGCGAGATCCTCTTTTCGCGTGAGGAGGAGTGCGGCGGTTCGTTTGAGGATGTCGCCGCGTTCGAAGGCGGACACGGACTGCCATGCGGGTTGGATTCGCGTTGCGTGAGCGGTTGCGGTTACGAGGGTTGCGGGGTCGGCGAGGGCGACGGAGGCGAGCGGTTGAGCGGTGGCGGGGTTGACGATTTCGCGTTGGTGTTCGGAGTGAGTCCACTCGCCATTGAGCCAGAGTGAGGGTTCGAACCAGAGGTTGGGGAGGGTTTGCATGGTGTCCGGGTGGGGTTGAGGGTTCGCGTGAAAGTTGGCTGGAGGGATGACTCCTAGGGAAAGGCACGCTAGGAAGTGGGGATGGTCACAGATGCAATGGTCAAGGGCGCTTTGGCGCGCGTCAAATATCCGGGTTTTTCGAGGGACATCGTTTCGTTTGGATTGGTTCGGGAGGTGAAGATTGAGGGGGGGGCGGTTTCGGTGTTGATGCAGTTGACGACGGCGGACGCGAAGGTGCCGCAGCAGATCAAGGCGGAGGCGGAGGAGGCGATTCGGGGGTTGGCGGGAGTGGAGCGGGTGACGGTCCGGATTGATATTCACGCACCGGCGCAGCCTGCGGGGTCCTTGACTCCGCCGCGGCTTTCGGGTGTGCGGCATGTGATTGCGGTGGCGAGTGGGAAAGGTGGGGTTGGTAAGTCGACGGTGGCGGCGAATCTTGCGTTGGCGCTGGCGCGGACGGGTGCATCGGTGGGGTTGTGCGACTGCGATTTGTACGGACCGAGCATGGGACTGATGTTTGGGACGACGGAGCGCCCTTCGATGGATCAGCAGACGCAAAAGATTTTGCCGGTGGAGCGTTACGGGGTGCGGTTGTTGAGCATGGGATTGCTGTTGGATGACGGGGCACCTGCGGTTTTGCGGGGGCCGATGGTGACGAAGTACACGCAGCAGTTTTTGATGGGGGCGGCGTGGGACGGGGTGGATTACCTTGTGTTGGATTTGCCGCCGGGGACTGGGGATATTCAGTTGACGATTGTGCAGACGGTGGCGTTGGCGGGGGCGGTGGTTGTTACGACGCCGCAGGAGGTTGCGTTGATTGATGCGAGGAAGGCGGTTGCGATGTTTGGGAAGGTGAACGTGCCGGTGTTGGGGATTGTGGAGAACATGAGTTATTTCGTGTGTCCGTCGGATGGGAAGCGGTACGACATTTTTGGGACGGGGGGCGGTCAGCGGGAGGCGGAACGGCTTGGGGTACCGTTGTTGGGTCAGATTCCGATCGATATTCCGACGCGGGAGGCGGGCGACCGTGGGTACCCGATTGTGGAGGCGGAGGCGGACGGTGCGGTGGCGCGCTCGTTTGTTGAGGTGGCGCGTCAGCTGCGTTCGGGGCTGGAGTCCACGTAGGGCGTTGGGCTAAGGTCCGGACTTACCCAAGAAAATGAGCAGCACCCCCCGAGAGACGTCCGCCAAGGCAAAAGATTCTGAGTTGTACCGAGAGTTTCTTGCGGAGCGTGAAGAAATCTTGAAGCACAAGTGGCTTGAGAGTGAGAAGTTGGGGCAGGACATTGGCTTTGAGAAGGCGCTGTTGGATTGGGTGACCAATCACCGTTCGGAGTGGCGGCAGCGGCGGAAGGCGGAGTTGGCGCGCAGGTAGTTGGGGGAGCGATTTTTGGCTGCGGTTTTGCGAGAGGGGCTCTTCGTGTTCGATGGGGTTCCTCGGGTTGTTTGCGTGGGCTTTGGGTTGGGTTTGTTTGGTTTGAAGGAGCCGATGGATTTGGCGGTGAGGATTGGCTTCACGGGGGGCGGGGTTTCGCGTTTCATCGTTGGCCGTCATGACTGTTTCGAAAGCGATTGATTGGAAGCGTAAGGATCTTGTTGGCCTACAGGATTTGGAGGTGGCGGAGATTGAGACGGTGTTGGATACGGCGGCGGGGTTTAAGACGGCGGGGAGTGGACAGATTCGTACGGTTTCGGCGTTGGAGGGGCGAACGTTGGTGAACTTTTTTGTGGAGCCGAGCACGCGGACGAGGGTGTCGTTTGAGTTGGCGGCGCACCGGTTGAGTGCGGATGTGGTGAACATGACGGCGTCGGCGTCGAGTTTGACGAAGGGGGAGACGTTGAAGGATACGGCGTTGAACTTGGAGGCGTTGAAAGCGGACATGATTGTGATGCGGCACAGTTCGGCGGGGGCAGCGCGGTTTTTGGCGGATCGGTTGGAGGCGTCGGTGATTAATGCGGGGGACGGGGCGCACGAGCATCCGACACAGGCGTTGCTGGATCTCTTCACGATTCGGGAGCGGAAGGGGCGTTTGGCGGGGTTGCGGGTGGGGATTGTGGGGGACATCCTTTTTTCGCGGGTGGCGAGGTCGAACATCTTTGCGTTGGCGCGTTTAGGGGCGAAGGTGACGTTGGTTGGGCCGCCGACGTTGGTGCCTCGGGAGTTTGAGGCGTTGGGGGTGGAGATTTCGACCGATTTGGATGCGGTGTTGCCGGAGTTGGACGTGATTAATCTGTTGCGGATTCAGCATGAGCGGCAGCAGAAGGAGCATTTTCCTGGGTTGGGCGAGTACACGGCGATTTTTGGACTGACGAAGGCGCGTGCGGAGCGGCTGCGGGAGGATTGTTTAATCATGCATCCTGGGCCGATTAACCGAGGGGTGGAGATTGACAGTGACGTGGCGGACAGTGGGAGAAGCGTCATTTTGGAACAGGTGACCAACGGGTTAGCGGTTCGGATGGCGGTTTTGTATTTGTGTGATCAGGCGCGGGTTGCGGCGGGAGCGCGGTAAGGGTGTGTGAGGAACTTGATAGCGAACGGGATGAAGCTCATGAAAAAAGGTTCAGTGTATTTGAAGGGCGGCCATGTGTGTGATCCGGCGAATGGTCGTGATGCGGTGGGAGACGTGTTGGTGGTAGATGGGATTATTCGCGATGCGTCGGCGGGTGTGCCGGAGGGGGTGACCGAGGTGGATTGTTCGGGGCAGTGGGTGGTTCCTGGTTTGATTGATTTGCATGTTCACTTGCGGGAGCCGGGGCAATCGGCCAAGGAGACGATTGGGAGCGGGACGCGGGCGGCTGCGGCGGGCGGGTTTACGACGGTGGTGTGTATGCCGAATACGAGTCCGTCGGTGGATAGTCCGAGCGTGGTGACGTGGATTTTGGAGAAAGCGCGTGCGGAAGGGGTGGTGAAGGTATTGCCGACGGGGGCGATTACGAAGGGGATAGCGGGCGAGGAGTTGGCGCCTATTGGGTCTTTACGGAAGGCGGGAGTGGTGGCGATTACGGACGATGGGCGCTGTATTCAAAATAATGGATTGATGCGCAGGGCGTTGGAGTATGCGGGGATGTTTGGATTGGTCGTGATGGATCACTGTCAGGACTACGGGGTGGTGGGCAAGGGGGTGATGCACGAGGGGTATTGGAGTTCGGTCTTGGGATTGCCGGGTTGGCCGGCTTTGGGGGAGGAGTTGATTGTGTCGCGGAATGCGGCTTTGGCGGAGGTGACGGGGACTCCGATTCACTGCCAGCATTTGAGTGCGAAGGGGAGTGTTCGCATTTTGCGCGAAGCGCGGGCGCGCGGGATTCCGTTGAGTGGCGAGTTGTGTCCGCACCATGTGGCGTTGACGGACGGGTTGCTGAAAGATTACGACACGAACTTTAAGATGAACCCTCCGCTCCGGAGTCAGGAGCATGTGGAAGCCTTATTGGAAGGCGTTGCGGACGGTACTATTACGGTGCTTGCGAGTGATCACGCGCCGCATTGTGGGTATGAGAAGGAGGTGGAGTTTGATCACGCACCGTTTGGGATTTTGGGATTGGAGACGGAGTTGGGGCTGTTCATTGACCTATTGGTTCACAAGCGGAAGGTGATTGGAATGAAGCGGTTGGTTGAGATGTATACGGTTGAGCCGGCGAAACTTTTGGGGCTGTCAGCGGGAACGCTATCGGTGGGTGCCCCGGGGGATGTGACGGTGATTGACGCTGGGAAGGAATGGGTGGTCGATGCGGGAGCGAGTTTTTCGAGGAGTCGGAATACTCCGTTTCACGGGTGGGAACTGAAGGGGCGGGCGGTGCGAACGGTGGTGGATGGAGAGACGGTTTGGTCGCTGTAAGTCGTATTTGAGCTGAAGTTTATGTCTGTATTGATTGTTGGATCTGTTGCGTTGGATTCGGTGAAGACTCCGATTGAGGAGCATTCCGATTTGTTGGGTGGTTCGGCGAGTTACGCCTCGGTGAGCGCGAGTTTTTTTTCTCGGGTGAACCTTGTGGGCATTGTGGGAACGGATTTTCCTCAAGCGCATTTGGATTACTTTGGTTCGCGCGGAGTGGATTTGCGTGGTTTGCAGGTGGTTGAAGGAAAGACCTTTCGTTGGTCTGGCGAGTACATGTGGGACTTGAATACGCGTGAGACGCGGAGTGTGGAGTTGAACGTGTTTGAGCATTTCACGCCTCGGTTACCTGAGGGGTATGAGACAGCGCGGATTGTGCTTTTGGCGAATATTGCGCCGTCGTTGCAGGCGCATGTTCTGGATCAGGCGAAGGCGCCTGGGTTTGTCATCGCGGACACGATGGATTTGTGGATCAACATTGCGCGCGGGGATTTGGAGTCCTTGTTGAAGCGTGTGGACATGTTGATTTTGAACGACAGCGAGGCGCGCCAGTTTACGGGGGAGACGAGTCTGATTAAGGCGGGGAAGAAGATTATTGGGATGGGGCCGAGGTTTGTGGCGGTGAAGAAGGGGGAGCATGGGTGTTTGCTCTTTT
>JBEEPE010000232.1:0-3609 GCA_041191265.1 Verrucomicrobiota bacterium
TGTCGCCGCGCTTTGCGGACGGCAGTCCTCGGACTTCGAAGTAGAGGGGTGCCTTTTCGTAGCCGTAGGCGATGGTTTGGGTGTTCGGCGTTTCGCCGTCATCCACGTAACCGAGTCGTCCACCGATGCTGACGACGGAAGCGGGGAGTTGTTTTTCGCCGAGGAACCAGCGGGCGATGTCGGCTTGGTGGACGCCCTGATTACCGAGGTCGCCGTTGCCGTAGTTCCAGATCCAGTGCCAGTCGTAGTGAAGTTTTTCGCGGAGGATGTCGACTTTTGGGGCGGGTCCGCACCAGAGGTCGAAGTCTAGGCCTTCGGGGATGGGCTGAGGTCCTGCGACCTTTTTGATGGAGCCGCGGGGTTTGTAACAGGTTCCCCGTCCGTACTTGAGTTTTCCGAGGGGGTTGCCTTTGAGCCATTCGACGGCTGCTTTGAGTCCGCCGGAAGAGCGGCTTTGGGTGCCGCTTTGGATGATGCGGTCGTATTTGAGAGCGGCAGCGGCGAGCTGGCGTCCTTCCCAGACGGTGTGGGAGACTGGTTTTTCGACGTAGACGTCTTTCCCGGCTTGTGCGGCCCAGATGGCAGCGAGGGAGTGCCAGTGGTTCGGGGTGGCAATCATCACGGCGTCGATGTCCTTGTTCTCAAGGAGGCGGCGGATGTCGCTGTAGGTTGCGATGGATTGTCCTGCGTTGTTGGGATCCTGTTCGAATACGGTTTTGCCGTTTGCTACGCGTTTTGCGTCGACGTCACACAGAGCAACGAGGCGTGCGTTTTTGGTGTAGAGAGCGTCTTTAAAGATGCCTGGGCCGCGTCCGCCGACGCCGATTCCGGCGATGCGGATGGCATCGTTGGAGCCTTGTGCCCGCAAGAAGGATGCGGGTGCGAGGAAGGTTGCGGAGGTTGCTGCGGTGATGTTGCGGAGGAACGATCTGCGGTTGTTCATGGTGTCTGGGTTTGTTTTTGGGGGACCTGAGCGGAGAGATTTAGCGGGTGAACGATTGATAGAGATCACGGATTACGGGTTCTGCGACGTCGCCCTTGTGGAGAATCAGGCGGTAGGAGTAGGTGCGGGATTCGCCGGGAGCGAGCTTCACCGCACCGTTGTCCTTTGGCAGTGCTTTGTCCATAGCGCCATCTGCGAAGGGGTTGGCAGCGAAGAGGCCGTAGTCGCGAGCGTGCCAGCGGTTCGGGTGTCTCGGGGTGGAGGGGTGTTCCATGAAGGTGATGGCGTGGGGTTGTCCGTCGATGGGCCCTGAATAATGAACCCAGTCTGCGCGTTTACCCCAGCAGTCGCCGTCTTTTTCGCCGTTGCTGTTGAGCATATGTCCTTTGCCTTCGGTTTTGTTCGCGCCTTTTACCCGCATGGATTCGGCGATGCGGATGGCTGCGGTGCCTTCTTTGGTGTCTCCGAGGGTGACGGATTCTTTTGCGGTCAGCTTGATGGTGAAGTCGATGGCTCGCGAGGTTGGGGTGATGGAGTGGAGGCGGAGTGTTTGTTCAGAAGTGAGGTGTACTTTTCCGTCCTCTTGGGTGACCCATTTCTGAGCGGTGTGGATGACTCCCGAGTCTTTGCCCCCTTCTGCCTTGAGGACTTCGGTGTGCTCAATTTTCGGGTCACCTTTCAAGCCTTTGACGAAGCCTTTGGCTTCGCCGCGTTCGGCCCAGAAATCGAATCCGTTGACGTCGCCGTGTGAGAACCAGAGGGAGCGGTGGTGTGGGTGATCATGATCTTCGCCCTCGGGTTGTTCCATGGGATAGGAACGGGTGAAGCGCTTTCCGCCGGGGCCGATGACGGGATAATAGAAGACGTGGGGTGCGGTGCCGAAGTTGTAGGCGGTGAAAAGGTCACCATCGATTGACATGACGATGCGATTGGCTTCGGTCGTCACTTTCACGTCGGCTTTGGTGGAGAGGGCGAGGCAGGAGGCGGCGAGGATCGAGAAAGCGATCCGGCCCGAGCGGGGGGCGATGAGAGAGCTCATGGCAAGCGGCGGTGCACGGAGCGTGCCATCGGGACGCTGGTCCGGAGACGGTTGCGAAATGGGTTCCGCCTTGCCTGGGGGCGTCGATAGTTGGGGTGGAGAGGGTTGTGAGATTTTCGAGCATTCCTTGTTGGTCGGCACGCGGTTCAGTGGTTACGGTCAGGCCCCGTGATGGACCACGACCCTATGGATTCCCGTCCGGATAACTCGGCGGCGGCGCATGACTACGCGGACCTGTTTGGTCCGGAGCAACCGCCGTGGTGGCAGCGATTTTTGTATTGGTTGGCGGGGGCGCGCTGGGAGTTGTTGAGTCAGTGTCCGGCGGCGGAACAGGAGCGTGTGGCGGTCCAAGGTTCGACGGTGTTGGTGCCGACGGTGATGGCATTTTTGGGGATGTATTTCTTTGCGAAGAGCCGGTTTGACGATCCGCCGTTTCTGCCGGTGTTTGCGGTTTCGGTTTTGTGGGCGTCAGTGATCATGATGACGGACCGCATTTTGATTGCGATGTATCGTCCGTTCTTGCCGGCGTGGCGGCGCGCGGTGCAGGTCCTTTTTCGGCTGGGGCTTGCGAGCGTGGTGAGTGTGGCGATTTCGTTTCCGTTTTGTTTGGATCAGTATCGGCCTGCGATTCGTTTTCGGTATCAGACGGAGTTGCAGGGGAAGCTGAATGACATGCGTGCGGAGGAAACGGCGGGGCGCAAGGTGTTGAGGGATGATTTGTTGCGGATGCGGGATACGGCGGAGACGGATCGAAGGAAGTTGGAGTCGGACCACTTCAAGCAGAGGGAATCGTTGGAGGGGCAGTTGCCGGCTCTGGAGAAGGCGCAGATTAACCCTGAGTTGTATGCGGATAGTCGGATGGAGGAGGAGCGGCGGCGGGTCACGGCGCCGGACTTTGTTGCTCCGGCGTCGGGTGCGACGTTGAACATTGTTGCGCGGATGGATGCGTTGAAGGAGGCGTCGGAGCGAATGGGGAAGCAGATTGAGGAGGAGCAAGCGATGCACCGGCGGTTGGTTGAGGCGATTGCGCGGGAGGAGTTGGGGCTTCCGAACGAGTTTTATCCTGAGCCGAAGAAGCCGGGTGAGGGGCCACGGTTGAAGGACATGCGTAGTCGGGATTTGCGGGTGCAGGCGGAGATTCGGAAGTTGGAGGGGGCTTTGAATGTGGCGACGGCGGATCTTGCGCAAGCTGAGGATGCGTTAGCGCGCGGTCGGTTGACGGATCGGAACGCGTACTTGGATTCGTTGAATACGCGGAGGGAGGCGTTTGTTCGGGAGGCGGAGGACCGTGAGCGTGCGCGGAAAGATCGGTTGAGTCAGTTGCGTCGCCAGTTGGAGCAGGAGGAGGCGGACCATGCGGCGAACATCCGCAAGTTTGAGGAGCACCGGCGTGCGATGGAGGACGATCATGCGCGGGCGCAGCAACGGCATGACGACACGCATCTGCCTCCAATTCAGCGGTTAGAGGCTAAGATTAATGGCTTGTTTGATCCGATGGAGGAGACGATTGGGCTCTACAAAGTGATTTTTACCCCGCCGCCGGATATGCCGGAGGATGCGAAGATGGAGTACCGGTGGATGGCTGGGCTGTTTCAGTTTTTGGTGATTTTCGGAACGCTGTTCCTTT
>JBEEPE010000233.1:0-9030 GCA_041191265.1 Verrucomicrobiota bacterium
CCGCTTTCGAGGGTTTTCGTTGCGGCTTTGAGGGATGTGAGGGAGAGGCCGCCCTTTGTGGTGTCCGTGCCATGGCATTCGAGGCAATGTTCCGCGAAGATGGGCTGAATGGAGCGCTGAAAGTCCACGGTACCGGCGTGGGCGATTAGGGGGATGGTCGCGAGAAGGCGAAGAAAGGTTGAGGTTTGCATCTTCTTTAAGAGAGACCGAGTAGCACCTGATGGACTTAGGTGGTCAGACCACGAGCGGCAATGCTTCGCGAGGTCGTTTGTGTTCGGGCTTTGCTGATGCGATGTCGGTTTGGTTCCCAGCACGGCGGCTGGGTTGGAGCGGGGTAGCCTCGAAAGAGCAAAGTGTTTCTGAGCTTTTAGGATTGGTGGAGGTAAGGGGATTCGAACCCCTGACCTTCTCATTGCGAACGAGACGCTCTACCAACTGAGCTATACCCCCCCAAACGACTGATTGCTAACGGCTCGACGGGCTTGAAAGTGTGGGATGCTTCAAGCAAGGCCTTACCGCCGACTGAAACCGACGTGGTAATGCTCTCCCAAACCACAAAAAAGTCAAAGCAACTGGAAGGCCTTGGAAGTAAGCAGGGCGACGTTGTATGCGAATATCCTCTGCCCGAGCGGCCCGTAAACACTCTCCACAAATCCACGGCCAATTGCCGCGCTATTGCCACAACGGCTCCCCTTGGCGGAGGAAAGTCCCATCCCTGCCAAGGTGTGGCAGCGGGTTTTGACGCGGTTGCATCACCACGTTGAAAACTGTGTAGAAATCGGGCCGGTGGACCGCAATGGAGACAGCCAGCATGCGGCGATTGATCCGCTGTATGAGGGCACGTTTTGGCGGTTGTTGAATCTGCTGGCGTTTTTGTATCCTGCGAGCGCGCTGCCTCAGGGCAGCCTGCGTTTTGCGATCAATCGGGAGACGCCTGAGTATGTGCACCTGCTGGAGTCTGTGGAGCGACTGGCCCAGCGGGAACGCAGGGCGTGGAGACTTTGCCACGGATCACCACGGTGTTGTGGGATCATCAACGCGTGACGGCTGAGCGGATGCTGCATGGTTTTGTGCGGGAGCAGCGGCGGGGTTTTGGGGATGCCTCCTGCGTGGGGGCGGGCAAGACGCTGACGGCCGCTGCGAGCCGGCAAACGGATGCGGCGAACGGGGCGGAGGTGGGCGCGGGGGGCGCAGGGGAGGGGTTTTTGGTACTGGTGCGGGATATTCCGCTCATCGAGACGTGGCGGGAGGAAATCCAAAAGCATTGCGTGGGGTTTCGGGTGGTGACCCAGAGTGCGAACGGGGACCTGAGTGGGAGTCCGGGGGAGCATGCGATCGTGGTGACCACGCTCGCTCGGATGCGGGAGACGCCCGTGCACCGGCGCTGGCACCTGGTGGTGATTGACGAGTGTTTGGCGGTACAAAACGCGGAAGCCCTGCAAACGCAGGAGGCGTGGCGGCAGGTGCTGTGCGCGCGGTATGGGGTGCTGCTTTTGAGCGCGACGTTTTTCCGGTCGCGGTTTGAGAAGTTGTTTTACCTCTTGCGGATGCTCCGGTCGGATTTGCCGGAAACGCGCGAGCACCTGGATGCCCTCCTGAGCGAATCGATTGTGTGTAATCTTCCCAAAGACGAGGGGTGGCGTTTGACAACTCGCATCCACAGGATCCCGCTCGAAACGGAGGTGCGCGCCGGGTACGACGCAATTTTAGCGGAATCCGGCCGCGATGCGAAAGCGGTGTACCTGGCTTTGCAGAAGCATTTGCGCAGTCATGGAGATTCGGTGGGAATGTTTGGGCGCGTGCTCAAAACGCGGATGGAACCGGAGGATCGCGCGTTGATTTTTACGGCGAGCAAGGAGGAAGCGGATGCCTTGGTGGCGGCGTTTCCGGCGGAGGTGAGCCGGTTTCAAGCGGTGCCCGGACCGGTGGCGGGGCGTCACATTGCGGCGTCCGTTGCGGAGGCGGCGCACGGGGTCAATCACCCGGTGTGTTGCAACGTGATCGTGATACGTCCTCCGAGTCCGGATTTGCTTCCGCAGATGAAGGGACGGTTGGCGCGTCCCGGTCAGAAGCAGACCGACCTGCGGATCGAATACGTCCTGCTCGGGTATACGATTGAGGAAGCGGACCTGATCCGGCTCGAAGAAGCGGCGCGGTTTCATTCGCACTACATCATGCCGTTGGCGGAGTTTTATGAACTCGCCCTGCGCGGGAAGGCAGCGGCGCGGTGAGGGCAGTCTTCCTCAAGGAACCTTTGGCCATGGCATCAGCCGTTGGAACCGTCCCCGCTTTTGAGTTTATGGAAAGGGATACGCTGAAGCTCGGCTTGGACGAGGGTTTGAATCGGACTATCGATTTTGAATCCGTATTGGAGGCGGAGCTTTCCGGCCCCCTCTCGATCCCTCTCTTTGTGTGTTAGTGAAAACAGGTCCGAAAGTGTCAGCGGTCATTTAGACACCTGTTGGTGGTTGTGGCCGAGCCCAACGAGTAATCTGGTGGTTCGGCTGATTTCACCGTCTACTCCTCAGAGTCGTGAAACTTGCTGAAGAGGGAGCCGGATCGGGTGAGGGGCACGGCTTTATCTTCTTTATCAATCCATGAAGAATTCTTCACGTCTTGTCCGCGTATTTATCAGCTCCACATTTCGGGACTTTCTTGGCGAGCGGGATGAGTTGGTGAAAAAAGTGTTCCCAGAGTTACGCCTCCGCTGCAGGAGCCGGCATGTCGAATTGCTGGAAGTGGATTTGCGGTGGGGCATTACCGAGGAGCAAAGTCGCCGAGGAGAAACTCTCGGCATTTGCCTGCAGGAAATTGACCGCTGCAGGCCGAGTTCCCCTGTTTTTTTCATCGGGCTTTTGGGCGAACGCTACGGCTGGATTCCTGAGGCAGATTTTTTTCCGAGGGATGTGCTTGAGGATCCGCATTCGGAGTGGATTCACGAGCACATAGGCGGCCGAAGTGTCACGGAATTGGAAATTCTTCACGGGGTGCTCCGCAACCCGCAGATGTTCGATCGGGCGTTCTTCTATTTCCGGGAAGACGGCTACGAAAAGCGGCACTGGCCTTCTATTCATGCGATTTATCCGGATCTTCAACCTGAGGCATTCAATAACGCGTCGGAGGCCGACCCCGCTGCTGCAGATGCAAAACAGCGGGATCTCAAGAGGCGCATCCGTGGGAGCGGTCTTCGACACAGCCCGCGGACTTATGAAACACCGGAAGACGCCGGTGCGATGGTGCTTGAAGATCTATGGGCGCAGATTGACGCCGCTTATCCGGCAGCTGAGGTGCCCGACGAATCGGAGCGCCAGCGCATGGAACACGCAGTGTTCGCCCAGAGTAGAACCAAGGGTTATGTTTCGCGCCCGGAGCTTTTTGAGACTCTTGATTTGGTTTTCGAGCAGGACAGCCCGGCAGTCAAGGTGGTCACCGGTTCCTCCGGCGGCGGCAAAAGCGCACTCATAGCCGCTTGGATGGAACAATCTGCGGAGCGTCTGCCAGAGCGCTGCTTTGTTCACTACATCGGAGGTACTCCCGAGAGCGGCACCGCCCACGGTCTGGTGCGCCGGTTGATGCAAACCATCCGCCGCTGGGGCGTGGTGGATAAGGCGGTGCCCGATGACTTCAGTGAGGCCGTCGGATTGCTCCCCAAATGGCTTGAGTCGGCGGCCGTGGGGAAGTCGGGCGGAGTGTTGCTGGTGCTTGATGCTCTCAATCAAATCGAGGACGCCGCCGACCGCTCGCTTTGGTGGCTGCCTTCCGTTCTTCCTCCAGGCGTGCGCTTGATCGCCAGTACGCTTCCCGGGCCGGCAGAGGAGACGCTCAGGAAACGAGGATGGATGTGTCCGGAAAATGTGGTGGAAGTCACACCCCTGAGCATCGCCGAGCGGCGCGAGATTATTGCTCGGTATCTGAGTCGCTTCGCCAAGCAGATTGAGGAGCCTGTGGTTCGACGGTTGTCGGAGGCTCCCCAGACGAGCAATGCCCTCTTTCTAAAAGTCGTTTTAGACGAACTTCGTTCGCGTGCCTCTCACGAAGCTCTGAGCTCGATGGTGGAGCGGATGCTCGAGGCGAGGGACCCCGTGGAACTGTTCACGCAGGTTTTCAAAGGGCTGGAGGAGTTCGACCGGGACCGGCCGAATCTCGTTCGTGAGACGCTCGGTTATCTCCATGAGGCCCGGCGAGGACTGACGGAGAGCGAGTTGCTTCAATTGTTGTCCGACCACCCCGACCCCGCCACGAATCCCTTGCCGCACCGCATTTGGGCGCCGGTGTATCTGGCTTTGGAGGAGTCCTTGGTAAACCGAAATGGACGGCTCGGTTTTTTTCATGACTACCTGCGGGAAGCCGTTGAGCGCGAATATCTCGACGAGGAATCGGAGCGGATACGAATCCACGCGCGCTTCGGGGAGGTGGCTCTCGCATGGCAGACGCAGCGATTCAGTCCCTCCCTGCGGACATATGGATTGGCCTTTGGGGCGTACCACCTCCGCAAAGAAGGCGATCACGAAAAGCTGTGGTCGCTGTTGCAGAAAGATGCATATCGGGCCGCCCAAAAAGCGGAGTTCAACCGCGTGGACGAGGCCGTGGAGGCGCTGCGGGAAGGGGTGGAGCGGTATGCGCAACGAAACGGAGCCACTGGTGAGGACGATACGCGGTTGTGCTGGCTGACGCTGCGGTGTGGCGCGGTTGCGCGCGAGGCGCGAACTCAGCTTGGGGAGGTCTTTGAGGCTTTCCGTACCGGGCATTCGGAGAGCATGGAAAGGGTGGATACCGCTCTGGAACGGCTTTCCATCCTAGAAGACCGCCGGTTTGTCGACGCCTGTCTGCTGCTTCTTTATTTGGAGTGCGAGCGGCCCGAGGGGAAGACGAGTGCAGGTTTTGAAGCGAGATGCGACAGGGTGGTAAAAAAACTCGCCGCGCGCGCGGCGGCGTTGCCGAGTCCTGCTCAATGTCCCCGATGGATTGCCAGAGCACTTTTGGGAAATTTTCCTACCACCAAAGCACACCATTTTTTCACGGAACAGGTTTCCATCGCGGCGGAGGGCGCCCGATTGAGCGGGACGAGAACCCCTCAACGGGAGATGTTTTGGGTTACCCTCTGCGAAACTGCTCTTCTGCGCGGAGATTTGTCGGAGTGCCTCGGCGCAATTCGGCAGATGCAGAAAACGGATAACAAAAGAGATGCACTTCTCGAAGTCGCGCAGCGATGGTCGACGCAGGACAAACCAGCGGCCCTCGATTCCGCCCGTGAAGCGATTCGATATACAACGAAGTCGGAAGCGGCCGAGGTAACCGCAGAGGTTGTCCGCAAACTGGCAACTGCCGGTTTTAGAGGTCTCGCGAGAAAAGTTCTTGCTGCCGGCATCATGGGAGCGAGGAACAAAGATCAAGAAGGGTGTACTCGCGACCTTTCGGTATTCGCGAGAGAACTCGCCACATGCGGTTTTCAACGGATTTGCTCGCGGCTCGCGGGAGTTGCGTACTCAAAAGCAAAGAAACTTGCTGCAGAGCACCGAGAAGAGGGTGTCCGTGGAAAGGTACTCGCGATGATCTTAGCGGAGGCGGCGGCAAGGCGTCTCGCGAAACAAGAGGGTCGAGATATGTCAACCCGGATGTCTCTCGACTTTCTCAAAAAGTGCGAATGGGCTCGTTTTAGTCATGACGACAACGGAGACCGGATTTTATTCAAGGAGCCATTTACCCGTTGGTTGGAAGTCGCTTCGGCGGCGGCAAAAATGGGGGAGATCGAGTCCGCAATATTTCTGCTGGAACAATTAGACTCTGTCGCGAGTCCAGATTTAAATGCCGAAGAACTTGGGGAAATTGCAGTTCGGTTCGCGGAGTTGGGAATGCAAGCAAAGGCGGTCTCCGTGCTGGAGCGAATCCGTTATGGGCGCCTTGTTGGGGAGACGAAATGGGACGACCAGTGCACTCACGGTGAAGGTCACGACTACCGTTCAGTCGCCGCAGTCCGTGTTGTGCTTCGATTGTATCAGTCGGGAGATGCCGTTTCTGCAGACTCTCTCGTCAAAGCAGAGGATTTGCGCCGAAGTGGGCATTGGTTTGAAGTGCTTCGCGAAATGACCCAGTGGCACGCAAACCGCGGCGACATGAACAGAGCAATTGCCGCATTTACGGACTGCATCGGGCACTATCCCGAGAGAGATAATGGCGTGAACTCATGTCTTCAAAGCGTGCTTCTCTGGTCGATGGGGCAGAGGCGCGAATCAGTTAAAAGAGTATATCGCTCGTTTTCAGATGGTTCTATTTGCGAGAAGACCGGCGAGGCAAAGGCTTTGGAGTGGATCGAAGATCGAGCAATGCATAGCGGCAACATCGAACTTCTGTGTCGTGTAGAACCTCTCAGCCAAAAGCCCGACGCGAACGCATGCTTGCTGGCGGTGGAGCATTTGTTGGAGGAGGGAGATTTCTTCGCTGCGGTCAAGCGGTTGCAAAGAACGCGCTCTCTCCCCAAATCCGTTCAAAACTTTGGAAAGGCGGCGATTTATGCACACAGAGATCTGATGCCGGACGATCCGGATGAACCGGGCCTTTTTCTCTATGAATTAGAAAACGATGAGTTGGCGGAACTTGGTGACGGCAACTTGGGAAATCTAGAGGCACAACATCGGGCTATCCGATTGGCAAAAAGAGGACGAATCGACTCGGCTCTCCAGAGTTTGAGGACGGAACTCCAAGGGCGAGATCTGGCGGATTGCACCGTGGCAGTTGCCCGCCATCTTTCTTTGCAAGGCCGGTTCGGAGCAGCGATCCGGCTTGTAGAGGGGTCACCCCACGCAAAAACGCGATTTTGCGCCTTACTTGAGATTTCTCGAACTGCGGGTTCTTTCGGAAAAAGTCGAAAAGCCGGACAAATGCTCGAGAAAGCGCTCTCGATTGCGCCTGCCGGGACATTTTCCGGTGGGAACGGCATGCTTAAAATTGCCCGACTTTACTCGCAGGCTGGCTTGAGAAAGGCAGCGGTGCGCATACTTGAAAGAGCAGTCAGAGGGGAGGGTTTCAAACCGGAGCGCCTCCGCAGAGGAGCAGAGGCAAAGTGGGCGTCGGAATTCTTGTGCGAGATGCGAAGGTACGACGCCGCGGCCCGCTGGGCTGCTCTGTTGCCTGATTGCTGCGTGCGGGTGCCGCAGGAAATTCGTATAGGGACTGCCGCTCTCAACGCGGGGAGAAGAAAACTGGCGCACCGAATGGCCCAAAAAGCTGCCATGGAAGCCAAAGCAATCCGCGACATGGATGTCCTCTTAAATCTCTCCGACTTCCTAGTTCGATTGGGTTTTTTGGAGGACGCCGCCGCGATCTGTGCGAAAATCCTGCGTCTTGGAAAAACGGATTTTGCTCGCCTCGGGTGCTCGCCCGGGGAAGCGGAGGTAGAAACTGTGGAGCGTTTAGCTTGCGTTGCCGCGGTGCTGCATCGTTCCGGCAGGCTAGAGCATGCCAGTGAAGTCACAAGTCAGCTGTGTCAGTGGGTTAAAACCGTTTCGAGAGAGCAGGAAGCCGATGAAGCTCTGTACCAAATGGTCTGTGTGCTTGCTTCGATTTCCTCCGCTGGCGACACCCCCCTCGCTCAGGAATTGGAAAAGAAGGTCAGGAACCGAATTAACTCTCTGCAAAGTAAAGATAACTATTTCGAAGAGCTGACTCACGTTTTGGACGCACTGTTTGGTTCTGATTGCGAGCATCTTCGGCAGATGGCGGGAATTCGCGCAGTGGAGTTGCTTGGAAAGGATTTTGACTTTGAGGCGGAGTGGGAGTGGAGAGATTTCTGCGCGGACCGCCTTTGTACCCTAGCTCCCAAGGGGCCGATTCTGGCTGCTTTGCATTTCCTCAGAAGCGAAAAACCTTTCGAAATTCTGACAGGCTCGGGTTTACTCCGCCGATTGCTCGAGCAGGTAGAACGGGAAACGGGTTTGGTGCAAAGCGACCGCTCAAAATTCGATCAGACTCAAGAATGGATCCGTGCGCTCCAGACGGTGAATCCGGCCAGCTTGGATTGGGGGAAAACGCTCTGTCTGCTTCTCACTGCTTCGTATGCTTTGTCTGGAAATCTTCAACAGACTCGTTCCATGACGGTAGGTTTACCAAAAATGGGAGTTGATTTGGCGGGGCTTTTCTTCATCCCAAGGCGTTGCAAAATTTCTAATGGCGAGAGGTTTACAGTGCAAACAAGCGAAGCAACCTGTCTCGTATTCCAGTTTTGCCCCGAAGGCGAATTTTGGATGGATGGTTTTCCGGGGCAACTTGGCGGGCAGAGAGACACCGATCCGTCCCGCGTGCGCATCACTCGACCATTCTGGATCGCTGAGGAGCCGGTAAGCGTAGCGTTTTGGGACGAATGCTATCCGGGCGCCTGGCAAAATCGGTCATCTTCCGAACTGGAAAAGTGCCGACTCACCACCTGGGAACAAGCCGAGGAGTTTGCTCAACGCATGACCCAAAGGTTTGCACCGAAGGGATGGCGTTTTGCTGTTCCCACGGAGGCCCAGTGGGAGTACGCGACCAAACAGGAGGGATTGTCAATGAAGGGCACCCATTCGGAATGGTGTTGCGACCTTTTTTATCCCTCGCTCCCTGCGGGAGACGACCCTGGCATCACACTCGACCAGAAGTGGTTGTCCAAAATTGGAGAAGATAGTGAAACACTCACAAAAAAGGTGATCCGACATTGGGGTGCGAGCTTGGCCGAAAACGATCCTCCGCATGGGACTGCCCGCTCTGCGGCACTCGACCGGCGTCCTCAGGCACTCAGGCTTGTGCTGATTCGAAAGCCAGTCGGCCAAGAGGCCCGGCGGGAGTACGAAATCAGCCAAGCTAGGTTTGCCAAGCATTTGGCGCAGGCCGGAAAAAGTGACAGCGCGGCTTCGATTTTTCGGCGGTTGCTGAAATCGAAGGTCCGGCAATTTGGAGATCGGCATCCTGTCACTCTCGAACTCATGCGCGCACTTGGCAATTGCCTCAGTTCGAGAGGTTCCACTATCTTTTTTGACGACGGTTTACGTAAGCTTTTCC
>JBEEPE010000234.1:0-5060 GCA_041191265.1 Verrucomicrobiota bacterium
GAAAGATGGCTTTTCGGGGGGAGTGGCACACGAAGGCACGAAGACACGAAGGGGGTAAATGCGGGGGAGGGTTTTCGGGGGACGTGTGGTCTAGTTGGGGTACTTCGTGGCGGATGAGAGGGGCTCAACGCTGGGTGCTCCCGTTTTGAATCGGACGGTGACGTTGAAAGATGGCTTTTCGGGGGGAGTGGCACACGAAGGCACGAAGACACGAAGGGGGTAAATGCGGGGGAGGCTTTCCGGGGGCGTGTGGTTGAGTGGGGGGGCTACGTTGCGGATGTTGTTTACGGAGTTTATTCCAATCGGGGTTGATGGCTGTTTTCGTCGTCGGCAGCGACTCGTTCGATGTCGATGAGGTTAGCTGAAGGGATGTTTGAGGTTTTGTTTGCTTGGATATAAACGGTTTTAAGAAAATGTCAGGACAGGGCGGGCTGCCGGTGGCGACCTATCGTACGGACTGTTGCCAGTCATGCAGAGATCGAGGGGGGGTGGTGGTTTGGACTCCAGGATGGCAAATACGACGCGGTGGATGCGATTCTGAGAGTGCCTGTTTTTGATGGGTGGATGCGGTGAATTTCGAGGGGGCTATGACGGTGGATGATTGAATTTGCCGCGATACAGATCTGCGTTTTGGTTCAAGCGTTCTGCAAAATCTCGGGTTGTTTTCAGCATTTTGAGGCTTCTGGCATTGTTTTTATTTTCTAGAAAACCTAGTTCGAAAAGAAAATGTGAACTGTGATTCTGTGGGCTGTATCGGAGAGGAGCGAGTTGTGTGGGGGATCGCTGGTTGGGTTTAAAAGTTTGGTGGTGATGTGTTTGAGTCGATAGGGTTTTATCACTCTCTCGTGATTCGCGGGCGTGGCGAATGTGAAGGTTCGGTGGCGGTGGGTAATTCTATTTGCAGGGGGTGGGTGATTTCCCTACGGGTGTGGTTCGATTTTACCCGATTACCGACGCCACAATGGACAGCATCATCACCGAGTTCCTGATTGAGAGTCACGAGAACCTTGACCGTCTCGAAAGAGACTTGGTCGAGTTGGAAAAGAACCCGACCGAAAAGGAGACTTTGGCGAGTATTTTCCGAACAATCCACACGTTGAAGGGTTCGAGCGGTTTTCTTGGTTTCGAGAAATTGGAGGCAATCGCTCACTCGGGGGAAAACCTACTGAGCAAGATGCGCGACGGCTTGTTGGTGATTAACCCAGACATTGCGGGGGCTCTTTTGGCGACGGTGGACGCCGTGCGGACGATGTTGAAGGAGATTGAGGCAACGGGCGCGCCGGAGGAGCGTGACTACTCGACCTTGATTACTCTCCTCGTGCGATTGAACGAGGGGGAGGCGGGCACGGCTTCGGTTGCCGCCGAGGTTGTGCAGTCGGCCCCTGAGGTGGTTGAAGCCGTGGTGGCGACTCCTGCTCCCGTTGTGGTTACGGCCCCTGCGCCGCCACCCGCAGTGGCGCCGGTGGTGGTTGCGCCAGCACCCGCTCCGGTTGCAGCCGCGGTGGCTGCGCCAGTTCCCGCGCAAGCTCCCGCAGCAGCGACTCCGGCCGCGGCCCCCCCGAAAGTGCCAGTGGCGGCTCCAGCACCCGCGAACGTTGCGAAACCTTCGTCGGGGAGTTCCGAATCCGGGGATCATAAACCCTCTTCGGCAGCGGACACATCGATTCGCGTTGATGTCGGGCTTCTGGACAAGCTGGTCAACTTGGTGGGTGAGTTGGTGTTGGCGAGAAATCAGATTCTTCAGTTTACGAACCAGAACAACGACAGCGCCTTTTTGGCGACGTCACAGCGGTTGAATCTCATCACGACGGAGTTGCAGGGAAGCGTGATGAAGACGCGGATGCAGCCGATTGGGAATATTTGGAGCAAGCTGCCTCGGGTTGTTCGCGATTTGTCGACCAGTTGCGGAAAGCTGGTGCGGTTAGAGATGGAGGGCAAGGAGACGGAGTTGGATAAAACGATCATCGAGGCCATCAAAGATCCGCTGACGCACATTGTTCGAAACAGTGTGGATCATGGCATTGAGATGCCTGAGGTCCGTGAGGAGAAGGGGAAGACGCCAGAGGGCTGCTTACGGATGCGGGCGTATCACGAGGGGGGGCAGGTGAACATTGAGATTACGGATGATGGAGGGGGGATTCATCTGGAGAAGGTGAAGCAGAAGGCGGTGAGTAAGGGATTGATTACGAATGAGCAGGCGGCTCGGATGACCGACCATCAAGCCTCGCAGCTGATTTTCATGCCGGGATTCTCGACGGCAGAGAAGGTGACCAATGTCTCGGGGCGTGGGGTTGGGATGGACGTTGTTAAGACGAATATTGAGAAAATCGGTGGAACGGTGGATTTGCAGAGTCAGTTTGGGTCGGGGACGACGTTGAAGATTAAGATTCCTCTGACGCTGGCGATTATTCCGGCGTTGATTGTGACGAGCGGCTCAGAGCGGTTTGCGATTCCGCAGGTGAGTTTGCTTGAGCTGGTGCGGTTGGAGGCTGGGGAAGCGAAGGACCAGATTGAGTACATCCATGGGACTCCGGTGTACCGGTTGCGCGGAAAGATTTTGCCGCTCGTTTCGTTGAACAGGTCATTGAAGCTCAAGGAGATGGAGGAGGGTCGGGTTTCAAAGGATGACGAGGAGGTTCACATTGTGGTGTTGCAGGCGGACGGGCATCCGTTCGGGTTGGTGGTCGATGAGATTAACGACACGCAGGAGATTGTGGTGAAGCCGTTGGGCAAGCAGCTGAAGGGATTGTCGTGCTTTGCGGGAGCGACCATTATGGGGGACGGCCATGTGGCTTTGATTTTGGATGTGTTGGGTTTGGCGCAGCAGTCCAATGTGGTGAACGAGACGAAGGGAGCAGCCGTGATGGAATCGGGTTCAGATGGACGGAAGGGCGAGGAGCAAAAGCAGACGTTGCTGTTGTTCGCGGCGGGCTCGAGTGGGCGGATGGCGATTCCGCTGTCGATTGTTGCGCGGTTGGAGGAGTTTCCTCGGTCCATGGTGGAACATTCGGCGGGGAAGCCGGTCATCCGCTACCGAGGCCAAATCCTGCCTTTGGTTCAGGTCTCAAACTACCTCGCACCGGGCGAGCAGATTTCCGGAGCGATTGGCGATTCGATGCAAGTGGTGGTGTACACGGAGAACGGACGCTCCGTGGGATTGGTCGTGGAGAAAATCGACGACATTGTCAGCGAGACCATCACGGTCAAACGGCACGCGTACGGGAATGGTATCTTGGGTTCCGTGGTGATTCAGGACCAAGTAACGGATCTTTTGGACGTGAAGTCGGTGATTCGCGCAGCGGATCCGTCCATTTTGCCGGAAAAGACACCTTCCACTCCGGCCGCCTAGTTCCACCTCACAACTGACAACTATTCATGAGTACTTCTACGTTACAGTTTTCCACGTTCATGCTCCACGACTTGTTCCTTGGCGTGGATGTTTTGAAGGTGCAGGAGGTCATCCGTTATCAGGAGATGACGCGGGTGCCGATTGCTCCTCCGATGGTGCGGGGATTGATCAACCTGCGCGGTCAAATCATAACGGCCATTGATTTACGGCGGCGGTTTGAGTTGGTGGATCGTCCGGATGGCGAGTTGCCAATGAATGTGGTGTTGAGAACGGATGACGGGGCGGTGAGTCTTTTGGTGGATGAGATTGGGGATGTGGTGGAGGTGGACGAGGAACGTTTTGAACCTATCCCGGAAACGGTGACCGGAATGGTGCGCGAGTTGATCACCGGGGTTTACAAGTTGGACAACCGGCTGCTTCTGATTTTGGACACAGAGCGGGCCTCAAACTTACCGGCGGCTTACAGCCGTCGCGCGACTCAGAACTAAAATAATAAACGCAAGGATAACGTTATGACGATGAAACGAAAAACAGCATCGAGGACGGTTCGCAACGCGGCAAAAAGCGTGTCGGACAAGCCGTTGAAGAATGGGCGCAACTCCGTGGCTGACGAGATGGAGGATGGCGTGGAGATTTTGCCGGCAAACGAGCGGACGGTTCAGGAAGTGTCTGGTGGGAATGCGCGTTTGGACGCGTTGAACCGCTCGATGGCGGTGGCGGAATACAGTGTGGACGGCAACATTCTGACCGCGAACGAGAAGTTTTTGCATCTGACGGGGCACAGTGCTGACGAGGTTGAGGGGGAGCATCACGGTTCGACGTGCGAGTCCTCCTTTGCTGATTCTCAGGAGTACCGCAAGTTTTGGAAATCTTTGGAGAAGGGTGAGTCGCGCTCGGTGGAGATGGCTCGTCAGACCAAGTCGGGTCGTGTGATTTGGTTGTCGTCCTCCTACAGTCCGGTGCTTGGGAAAAACGGTAAGGTTCAGAAAATTATCGAAATCGCGACGGATGTGAGCGAGACGATGGCTGAGTTGAATGTTCGCAAGGAGATTATGAATCTCACGAGCATTGTGTCGGAGGCGGATTTGCGTGGGGACATTCTCTCGGTGAACGAGAAGTTTATTCAGGTTTCGAAGTATTCGACGGACGAGTTGATTGGTAAGGGGCACAACACGACTCGGCACCCTGATATGCCGAAGGAGGTATTTCGCGACATGTGGGCGACGATTGGTCGTGGGAAGATGTTCCGTGGGGTGGTGAAAAACCGCGCGAAGGACGGGGTTCCGTACTACGTGGATGCGGTGATTGCCCCAATTCTGGGGGAAAACGGAAAGCCAAAGCGGTACTTGGGTGTTCGTTACGACATTACGGAGGCGGAGACGGAGCGCCAGAACATGCGCGGGATTTTCCGCGCCATTGACAACTCGTATGCCTACGTCGAGTTCGATGTGGACGGCAACGTGCTGAAAGCAAATCGCAACTTCCTCAACTTGATGGAGTACTCGGAGGATGACGTAAAGGGCAGGCATCATCGCTCTTTCTGTGATCACGCCACTGCGGCCTCTTCGGAGTATCAGCAGTTTTGGCCTGATTTGAAGTCAGGGCGAAGCAAGTCCGGGGAGTTCAAGCGGATCACAAAAGGCGGGAAAGAGGTCTGGTTGCAGGCTGTTTATTCGCCGGTGTCAGACGAAGTCGGGCGGGTGGTGAAAGT
>JBEEPE010000235.1:0-22940 GCA_041191265.1 Verrucomicrobiota bacterium
GAAACCACCTCGTCCTTGAAGGCCGAGTTTCTGAGAGGGAGGTAGTCCTGCCAAGTTCTAGCAATGGTAGGTGCCTCAATAAGAAAATAGTACAGATAAATAGGGATGATAACCAAAGAGATTAGAAAGCCGAAGACCCCCAGGAAACCTCCAACGCTCGATTTAAGGATTGAACCCAGTTTGTTCAGCACAGTTGGCAACCGACTTGCCATCCAATCGCCCTGCAGGAGAGCTCGAAAATCTAAGTTTCCATCTTCGGTCAGGAGAAGATCGAGAATGGAGGTGGATTCAGCGTTATGAGCAGAGCCATTCGGATGTGAAACCGCCGATGCGGGTGCCTTTTGTGTGCCCTCATTGGCTTCGGGCGAGTCCAGTGTTTCGAGCGCAGGAATGGGGATATTTGTCTTGGCCTTGAACTCGGTCGCTAGTTTTTTGAGCCGCTTGGTTGCGGATGCTTTATAGGCCGGAATGCGTTCCGCGAGGTTGTGCGTTTGGTGGGCTATTTCGGGGATAATCCAAAACAAAATTCCGACAAACCCCGCCGTCAACGCGCCAAAGACGGACACTACCGCGATCCGTCGTGAGAACCTCCGAGCAACAAGAAATCGCACAACGGGTTCCATCAGGTAAGCGATTACCGCTGCAGCCGCGAATGGAACCAAGATGGGCTGAACAACCTTTAAGACGAAGGAGACGATCCATAACCAACTGACCCCGATGGAGAGAATCACCGAGATGGCGAGGGCGCTGATAGCGCTCCAAAGGACTTTTCGCTGCCAGAGGGTTGGGTAATCAGGTCCGGGAGACATGGCTTGTTTGGGTTAATGGTGCCGAATGCTTCTGCTCAAAGCGAGCCTCCGCCACCGCGATTGTTAACGCAATACAATGCACGTCATGGATACTTGAGATATGATAGACCAAACGTATGGTGTTCAGCGATTTGACGAACTCAGGGCCTCTCCAAAGTCCGAGACTCACCTATGTCAATGCAGCCGTTTCTAGGTGCCATCCCGCCGATTGCTCGTACGCATGAGCCACGCGAAGAAGCTCGTCCTCTCCAAAGGGTTTTCCCAGAAACTGCAGCCCAATCGGTAGACGGATTCCATCGGATTCCGCAAACCCGCACGGAACGCTAATTCCGGGGTTTCCAGCCAGATTTGCTGCGATGGTGAAAATATCTGCCAAATACATCCGGAGCGGATCATCGGACCTCTCTCCCAACTTAAACGCAGGCTCTGGCGACGTCGGGCTCACAATAACGTCCACCTTTTCAAACGCCTTCTCAAAATCTTGGCGAATCAGCGTCCTGACCTTTTGCGCTCTTAGGTAGTAGGCATCGTAATACCCACTCGAAAGCACGTAGGTTCCCAAAATAATCCGCCGCTTCACTTCAGGCCCAAACCCCTCGGCGCGGGTCTTTCCGTAGTGTTCTAACAGACCAGCGGTCCCCTCGGCCCGGTGTCCGTACCTCACTCCATCGAATCGCGCCAAGTTCGCCGAAGCCTCTGCGGTTGCTAAAATGTAGTAAACAGCGACTGCATACTCTGTGTGGGGTAACGAAATCTCAATCACCTCTGCACCAAGCGACTCGCACTGACCAACGGCTTTATGAACGGCTTCAGACACCTTCGGATCGGTGCCCTCAATAAAATACTCTTTCGGTAAGCCGATTTTCACCCCTTTTAAATCCTGTCCGAGCAGACGAGTGAAATCCGGCACGGCTTCATCCGTGCTCGTCGAATCACGTTTGTCCTTCCCCGAAATCACGTTCAATAACAACGCGCTGTCTTTCACATTCCTCGAGAATGGCCCAATTTGGTCCAGAGAAGACGCAAATGCGACAAGTCCGTAGCGCGATACCCGACCGTAGGTGGGTTTGAGTCCGACGCATCCGCACAGAGCTGCGGGTTGACGAATCGAACCTCCCGTGTCCGACCCCAAGGAAACGACAGCCTCCCGCGCCGCCACAACAGCAGCCGATCCTCCGCTCGACCCGCCGGGTGTTCGATCGGTGGCCCACGGATTTCCTGTGGTTTGGAAGGCAGAGTTTTCCGTCGAAGAGCCCATGGCAAACTCGTCCATGTTTGTGCGGCCGAATGGAATTGCCCCCGCTTCGCGCAATTTTCGAATCACCGTTGCATCATAGGGTGCAACGTATCCTTCCAGCATTCGGGACGCGCAGTGGCATGGGTCCCCTTTCACGTTAATGACGTCTTTGATGGCAACAGGGATTCCTCCGAGAGGCAGATTGATGTCGGCCTTCCTAGCCGCCTCGCGCAGCGAGTCGACGTCGTACGAAAGAAATCCCCTCACCCTAGGTTCAACCGATTGGATTCTGGCCTCCATGGCATCTGCGAAATCCACGGGGGTGAAGGAACCTGAACGGTATCCGTCCAGCAACTGGGTGATTGATAGGGAGGTAAGGTCCATGAGAGCGGTCACTCGATAACTTTTGTTACAATGAAGAGGTTACTGGCTTGGCGGGGAGCATTTTGGAGTGCCTCTCTCTGTGTCAGTGCGTTTTGCTCCGCATCAGATCGCAGAACATTGAATACATGAGCTGTATGATGCATTGGGGCAACGCCTTCCACGTTCACCTCTTTTAACTTTTCAACGTATCCCAGGATTCCTTGTAGCTGGCGTTGGAATGTTTCCGCCTCTGCTGTTGAGAGTTCCATCCTCGCGAGCCGCGCAGTGTATTGAATGTCAAGTTCCGTGCTCATAATCTGATTTAACTCAAGCCGTTTAACAACAGTGCGATAGTGCATTCAATCGGGCGAGGTCATCATGAACCTCTTCGAGAAATACGTTAAGATAGGGGTCCTTATCCCATTCTGAAACAGGTGTTTCAATGCGAGCGCTCCAGTTTGAGTCAGCAACAGCACCTGGGACGTTAAACCTCTGTGAAGTGCCAAAAAGATCGGTGACCATGAAAATAACGACTCGGCATGGCAATCGAAGGAGCGCCTTAACGAGGAGCAAATGCACATCCTCAAACGGTTTGATACAAGGCACTTCAAAGCCAGCCCAATCCGCGAGTCGACGAACTTCCCACCATGCTCTATCGCGCGCTTCAGCGTCCGCGCGAGTCCCACTCTCTCCCCTGGCAATGGTCGTCATCCAGCGATCCCACAGTACCCGTAATGGGTCATGGTCGTGGGTCGCATAAGTGGCGATGGCGCACTCGTCGTAAGCATCCATCGGCGTCAATCGAGTGTCCCACTCAAGTTCCCAATACGGGATTCGAAAACCCGGAACCTCGTGTAACAAAAGACTGGGCCGAACGTAATCTGGGACCGTTCCTAGGTCCTCGCCAACCAAACCACCCTCTCCCGACTCCTCCAGCAGAATCCTGAGAAATCGCTCCCCATGTTCCCGATTCATACGCTTCTCAGAGTCCGTGTTGTCCGGACGTGGATGAAACCGTGGTAACCGTCCACCACACTCTGACTCAACGGCTTCGACAGGAACCGATGCGAAGTGCGCGTTCATTTCTGGGCGCCACGGAAATCCGTAAATCCGGTAGATGCCCAAAATGTGATCCATTCGGAAGGAGTGAAAAATCTCGCGGTTCTTGCGAACCCGCCTCCGCCACCACACAAAATCCTCACGCTCTTGAAACCCTTCATCGTACAAAGGAACGCCCCAGTTTTGGCCCCATCGCTGCACGAATAAGTCGTCTTGAAACGCCGGTTCAGGGGGGGCTCCCCCACTCCAGGTGAGATCAAACCGCGACGGACACTCGAATACATCCGCGCTGAAATAGTTGACCCCAAATGGGATATCGCCCATCAGAGACACCCCCTTCCGTTCTGCATAAGCCCGAACGCTCGCCCACTGCCGGTAGGCGACCCATTGAACCCAGCTCAAAAACTCCCACTCAGCGACCCATCCCCGCTTCGCTTCATCCGTGAGTTCTTCAAAGTATGCGTCAAAAGCTTCATTCGTTCGAAACTCTGCTGGCCAGAGCGACCATCGTTCATCCCCTTTTGACGTATCCATGATCGCCCGAAAGCGCACATAAGCCGTAAGCCAGTCCGACTCACTCGACATCCACTGTTTAAACTCCGCCCGTGCTCCATCGTCCGGCGTGCGTGTTTTGAAGCGGGTGAAAGCACGGCGCAGCACCGCCCGCTTAAAAGGCTTCACGAGGTCGTAAGCCACGCGATTACCCTTCCTGAAGGGCCACCCAAAATGACGCTGCTCTTCGGCAATATCCGATTCGGTTAGCCCCGGAACTTCGCTCTCATCGAGCGCAATGGTTAGTGGTTCCAGAGCAACTGAGGAAATCGCGTTGTAGGGAGAGTGGTCTGATCCCGTCTCGTTGATGGGAAGTAACTGGATGAGGCCCACATTGTGCGATGCGCTCCAATCAATCAGATTTCTCATCGCGGCAGTGTCTCCCACCCCAAAGTCCCGGGTCCCGCGCAACGCAAACAGCGGCACAAGAATGCCGCTCACTTTTTTGCTAGAGGATTCGGGTTTCATGACAGCATTCCGACAATCAACCCTCGCGGTGGGCTGCTGCCACGAGCGGGCTCACAAACTCGCCGATACGCTGCGCGAGATTGGGGTCGGATCCCTGCTCCGCAATCCTGCGGACGATTGCGCTGCCAACGACCACCGCATCCGCACAACTCGCGACCTGAGCGACTTGCGCCGGTGTTGAAATACCGAAACCTACGGCAATCGGCAGAGCAGTTTTCTCACGAATCATCGAAACGCGATCCGGCATTGTGTCAGCTATGTCTGAGCGCTCCCCTGTAACACCCTCACGAGAAACGTAATAAATGAATCCACTTGCGTTTTTCACCAAACGGGAAATCCGAGGCTCCGGCGTGGTCGGCGCAATCAGGCGAATCCGACGCATCCCGCTGGTCACTTGAAGATCTGGATTGTTCTCATCCTCGTCGGGCGGCAAATCCAGAATCAACAATCCGTCCACGCCTGCGGCCTCTGCATCCTCTACAAACTTGGCGAAACCGTACCGATATATCGGGTTCATGTAAGTGTAGAGGACAATCGGAATCTGCGCTCTCTGACGAATCTGGCGCACCGCCTCGAGCACCCCCGCTGTCGTCGCTCCCGATGCCAACGCGCGTGCCGCTGCGAGCTGATTCACAATCCCGTCGGCTAACGGATCCGAGAACGGTAACCCTAGCTCGAGAACGTCCACCCCAATACGGTCAAACTCCACCGCGATGTCCACCGTCGCTTGAAGGTGGGGATCACCGGCCCCGATATAAGTTACCAACCCCGCTTTCCCTGCTCCGCGCAGTGCATTGAAACGCTCATCGATACGGTTTGCCATAACACTTTGATTTTAAGCTTTTTTCTCGGCCATCACACGTGAATGGCCGGAGTGCCGTACACGCTAAATCCAGAAGAACGCTCGATTTGAACAGGAAAGATTTGTCCGATGAGACGCTCTCCTCCCTCAAAAATGACAATCTTGTTGTCGGGGCTTCTCCCGCTCAACCGAGACTCGTTTGTTTTGCTCGGTCCCTCACACAGCACGTCCACCCGAGAACCTACCATGGCCTCGCCCTTCGCTCTCGCCAACCCATCAATCACCCTCAACAAATCTTGGTTTCGCTCCTCCTTTACGGAGTCCGGCAACTGATTTTCCATCTCAGCAGCGGGCGTGTCCTTGCGGGGAGAGTATCTGAATATAAATGCGTTATCGAAGCCGATGCGCTCCACAAGTGCGCGCGTCTCGAGATACTCGTCGTCGGTCTCACCAGGGAAGCCGACGATGATATCCGTTGTCAGAGAAAGGCCCGGACGCGCCGCCTTTAACCGCTCAGTCAGAGCCACATACTTTTCGACGGTATAGGCTCGGCGCATAAGCTTTAAGATGCGATCGGAACCGGACTGCATCGGAAGGTGAACATGGGGCATCAGCTTCGGGAGTCTGGAGAATGCATCCACCAAATCTGAACGGAAACCGATGGGATGGGGCGAGGTAAACCGCAGACGATCCAACCCTTCCACTGCATGAACGGCTTCCAAAAGCTGCACGAAAGGGCTACGACCGTCCTCGCTACGCGTGAACTCATGCCGACCGTAGAGGTTCACGATTTGTCCGAGAAGCGTGACCTCGCGGATGCCCTCGGAAACCAGTTTTTCAACTTCGGATACAATCTCCGATATTGGGCGGGAGCGTTCCGATCCGCGAGTGCTCGGAACAATGCAGAAAGCGCAGTGCATGTTGCACCCCTGCATAATGGAAACAAAAGCAGTGCACTGTTTTGGCTCCAACACATGGTCGCGAATGGTCCCTTGCGAACCCTCCTCCTCGTCAGTATCGACGATAGAAAAGCGGACATCGTCCATCAACCGCTCCTTCAACGAACGCTTTCGGGCAACGAGTTGGTCAACGTATTCAGCTACGCGGTGGAACTTCTGTGTGCCAACAACGAGGTCCACGTGCCCCATCTCCTTCACCAGTTCTTCACCGCGGCTCTGAGCCATGCAGCCTAGAAAACCAAAGACCATTTCCGGCTTATTCGCACGAAGTCTTCCCAGCATGCCCATCTTGCCCAACGCCTTTTGCTCCGCCATGTCCCTCACACTGCAGGTGTTTAAAAGGACAACATCTGCATCCGCCTCTTTCTCGGTCATGACGTAACCACGGTCCATGAGGTCCTTAGCGACTTGATCCGAGTCGCGCTCGTTCATCTGGCAACCGTACGTCTTGATGAAAACCTTGGGCATGGGGATTTGGCGCGGCTTCTGGGTACGTTTCCAGTCGGCAACGTACCCAATGGAAACACCCAGTTAGGCCGGAATCAGTTCTTTGACCAACTCACGCTCCTGAGACAGCTCTTCCACCGTTTGGTCTATTTTCTCTCTGGAAAACTGATTAACCGAGACTCCCTTAACGATTTCCCACGCATTTCCGTCGGTGCGAATCGGGAACGATGAAATGAGGCCTGAGGCAACGTCGTAGTCCCCTGGAGAGCAAACAGCGACGCTGAACCAGTCGCCATCGGGAGTCGGGTTCGTCAGGCAACGAACAGTGTCCACCACCGCATTGGCCGCAGAGGCCGCTGACGATGCGCCCCGCGCTTTGATGATTGCCGCGCCCCGTTGCTGAACGGTGGAGATGAAATCCGTTTCCAGCCACGCGTGGTCTAAAATCACTTCCGGCGCAGGCCTCCCAGAGATGCGCGCGTTGTAGAAGTCAGGATACTGGGTCGCAGAATGGTTGCCCCAAATCGCGAGGTTGCTCACTGCAGACACCTCGACACCCGCCTTCGATGCGAGTTGCGATTTCGCGCGGTTTTCGTCGAGCTTCGTCATTGCAAACCAACGATTCGCAGGAATGTCGCGCGCGTTGTTCATCGCAATTAAGCAGTTGGTGTTGCATGGATTGCCCACAACGAGAGTTCTGATGTCCGGCGCAGCATTCGCTTGAATTGCTTGCCCCTGGGAAATGAAAATTTTGCCGTTAATTCCTAGCAAGTCCTTGCGCTCCATTCCCTGCTTGCGAGGTACTGACCCCACCAAAAGAGCCCAGTTTACTCCGCGAAACCCCTCCGCTAGGTCGGCGGTTGCCACCACTTTTTTGAGCAAAGGAAAAGCACAGTCATCAAGCTCCATCACAACCCCCTCGAGCGCACCGAGTGCAGCGGGAATCTCGATCAAGCTCAGTTCCACGGGTTGGTGTGGTCCAAACATTGCGCCTGAGGCAATTCTGAAGAGAAGGGAGTACCCGATTTGTCCGGCGGCGCCGGTCACTGCAACGCGAATAGGTGTGTTCATGTCAGGGAGTGGATTTAAAGAACCCATAATTTAAGCATCCCAGACCAGACGGTCGAGAGTTGAGTGCCTCCTGCGATGTACACCGAGAGGAGTTCACTTTGCCGCTGGCGGCGGCAAACGCAGCGCTGTCATCAAGTCCGTTAATCGTTTTTGGTCTGTTTGGTTTTCCGGAAGCGAGCCAGACCCGAGGGCCGGCAAGAGCTTCTCCCACACTAAATCCAGCTCCCCCTGCATCTGGCTCGTCTGCGCTGTGATGGCGATGACCACATCCTGATCCGGCATCACCAAACAAATCTGACCGTCACGACCATCGCCTCGGTATGCATTATTCCGGCATCGCCAGAACTGAAAACCGTATCCCTGACGCCACTCTGGATTCTTCCCGCTTGGCGCACGGTCGTTGTCCACCTGCTTACTGGTCGCCGCATCCACCCAACTCTCAGGAATCAGCTGCTTGCCCTCCCATCTGCCTCGCTGCAGGTACAACTGACCAAACTTTGCGATGTCTTCTGTTCGCGCGTACAGTCCGTACCCTCCCAGACTGTACCCCTCGGCACTCACATCCCATCGCGGAGATTCAATCCCTAATGGCTCAAATAGGCGTGGCTTGAGAAACTCCAACACAGTGAGCCCGGTCACTTTGCTCACAATCGCCGAGCACATGTAAGTACTCGGCGTATTGTAACGAAACCACGTGCCCGGCGCATGTGTAACTGGATGAGCGAGAAACTCTCTCACGGAAGGCCCTTTTTCGATGCTGAACTTGGGTTCCGTTTCATGTCCGCCGCTCATCGAGAGAAGGTGCCTAACCCGCATCGCTTTCAAATGCTCGGACGGTTCGGGTGGCGCGCATTCGGGGAAAAACTTGAGCACAGGGTCGTCCAACCCGAGTTTCCCATCCGCCACCGCCAACCCCACCGCTGTTGCGGCGAAACTTTTACTCAACGACCACAGCACATGGGGCTTCTCCGCAGATTCCGGCTTCCACCAACCTTCCGCAATCACCTTGCCGTGCCGCACCATCATAAAGCTGTGGAGCGTCTTAATGCTTGTATTTGCCGCCTCCACAAACGCACAAATCGCCGACGACGAAACGCCCTGCGCCTCGGGCGTGCTGCGGGGTAATGGTTTTTCTACGGCGTAAACCGATTCCACATAAACGGTAAACGCAAACAGGAAGAACAATCGGAATGTCATGAACTTCGCATGAGCTGGAAAGATTCCCAACCGACGGATCACCCAAAAAAAGTTTTGTGCGATGCGCCAATCCAGTCCCACGCAGTCATGAATCAAACTGACAACCTCCGCTCGCCATAGCACGTTTTCGCGGTGCTCATTTTTGATGTTTTCACCCAAGTCCTTCTTCCGATTCTTCTGATGTTCGGAGCGGGCTGGCTCTTGGACCGACGCTGGAATCTGGATCTCTCAACGGTCGTCAAACTCAATATCAACTGCTTCGTTCCCGCCTTCATCTTTTATGAACTCGCCACCAAGGAGGTCGGCGGTGTCATGGCGTGGAAGACCGTTGGGTACACTGTCTCTGTCATTCTCGTTCTCTTCCTCCTCGCAGGCATCATCGGCAAGTGGCGCGGCTACTCCCTCGAACGAATCCGGTCTCTTCAGATGGCCGCCGGTTTCTATAACAGCGCAAACTATGGACTGCCCCTCATGCACCTCGCATTTCCCGGCGAGGCCGAGGCACTCCAAGTTTTTGTGGTTCTTGTCCAAAACGTCGCAAACTTCACCCTCGGAATCTTTCTCGTGTCCTCCACGAAAACCTCAGGTTGGCGTGCATTTCTGCCAGTTCTCCGTCAACTCAGCCTCTGGGCCGTCCTGTCCGCTCTACTCCTCCGCGCCTTGCACGGCCCGGTTCAGCCAGACCTCGCCGGATCTATGCGCTGGCTTTGGGTGCCCATGCGTTACTTCCATGATGGACTCGTCGCCATTGCGCTGATGACGCTTGGCATACAGCTCTCCAAGACAAAGGCTAGTTTTGCCCTTTCAAAAATCGGCTGGGCACTAGCGCTCCGACTCGTCGCCGGACCACTCATCGGGTGGGGTTTGGCTCACGCCTTTCAGTTCGAAGGCCCAGTCCTGCTCTCGATGATTCTGAGCACCAGTTTTCCGACAGCGGTGAACACGGCCATGATTGCCCACGAGTTTGGGGCCGACACCGAGTATGCCACGGACACCGTCTTTTGGAGCACCATGCTCAGTATGGGAACGGTTACCACCCTCGTGGTATTACTCCGAGGTATTAGCCCTTAAACAAAAATGGGTTACGCAAGCATCTCGCGAATCACTTTTCCGTGAACGTCCGTTAGACGACGCTCTATCCCATTGTGGTAAAACGACAAACGTTCGTGATGCAATCCGAGCAGGTGAAGAATGGTCGCATGAAAATCATGCACACTCGCCACATTCTCCACCGCTTTGTAGCCAAACTCGTCCGTTGCCCCGTAACTGAATCCCGCCTTCACCCCTGCCCCAGCTAGCCACGCGGTAAAGCCCGCGGGATTGTGATCCCTCCCACTCGCTCCCTTCTGAAAGGTGGGCATTCGGCCAAACTCCGTGCACCAAACCACCAGGGTATCCGCGAGGAGTCCTCGCTGCTTGAGGTCCGTCAACAACGCCGCCGTGGGCTGATCCATCACTTGACCATGCTTCACATACTGTTGCTCCAACACCTTGTGTCCGTCCCAGTTACTCACCCCCTCACCGCCCGTTTGATAGGCGCCATTGAAAATCTGGACAAATCGAACGCCCTTCTCAATCAAGCGCCGGGCAAGGATGCAGTTGCGCGCATACGCCGCTTTCAAATCGCGCACGGGGTCGCCCCCTTGGTCCGCTCCGTACATCCGAAGCACGTGCTCCGGCTCACCCGATACCTGACCCACCTCCGGAACCGATAACTGCATCCTGGCCGCCAGCTCATAACTCGAAATCCGTGCAGCGAGCTCGCTATCCCCAGGAAAGCGCTTGAGGTGGTGACGGTTCAATCCAGCAATAAACTCGCGTGTAGAAACATCGGTCGTTTCCGATACGGAAGTCGGGCGCGCAAGATTTCTCAGCGGGCTGGTCGCGTTGAAGTCGGTTCCCTGAAACGCCGCAGGGAGGAATCCTGGACCCCAAAAATTTCCGGCCGATTGAGGGGCTCCTCTCGGGTCCGGAATGGCGACGTAAGCCGGAAGTGTATCATTTTCACTGCCAAGCGCATAGGTAGCCCATGCGCCCATGCTCGGAAAACCGTCGAGCGTAAATCCCGTCCCCATGAAGTTTTCGCCAGGACCATGCGTATTCGTCTTCCCCGTGAGCGAGTGGATGAAACACATCTCGTCGGCAAGCGCGCCCAGATGAGGCACCAAATCGGACACCATCTTCCCGCTTTTTCCGTAGGGACGAAACTCCCACGGACTCCGGTTCAAGTTACCTTGTTGCCCCTGAAACGTGATTAATCCCTCCGCGCCCGGCATCGGTTCCCCATGCCGCTTCACCAACTCCGGCTTGTAATCAAACGTATCAATCTGGCTCACCGCGCCGGAACAGAAGATCATCAGAACCCGCTTCGCCTTCGCAGGAAAATGAGACTGCCTCGGAGCATTCGGGTTGGCTGGTGAAATGTGGGGGCGGATTGGACCTGGTCCAGCCGAGTGCCCGTTCCGGGCTAGTAAATCCATCAGTGCTATGCCCCCAAGTCCGGACACCGTATGGGCCAGAAACTCGCGTCGGTCGAGGAGTGGATGTTTGATCATAGGTCAAAAAACGAAAAGAAACTCACTTGTGTTGAACAGGGCTCGAGTGAAAGCCACCAAACCCTCCTTTTTCACCATCGCTACCGATGCCTCTAACTCAAACGAGTCGGGCTCCCTCGCAAAGAACCTTCCGAAGGCAGATTGCACCTGTGATTGAGGCGTCGGCAACCCCTTCAACCGTTCTGCAAGCAACTCCGCCTGCTGCATCACAAAGTTGCTGTTAAAGAGATTCAAGGCCTGCAGTGGGGTGTTCGATCGACTTCGACGCGCCATCACCGAGCCACCGTCCGGACAGTCGAACGCCCCAAAAACACCGTCCTGCGCGGCCCTGACCCGAAACATGTACACCATTCGCCGAAACTCTTTTTCGGAGAACGACTCCTTCGGGAAGTAGTGCCGCACATTCTCCAGCACAACGTCCAAAAGCGGAAAACCGGGCCCACCCATGGACAAATCAATCGAGCCCGCCGTCGCAAGAATACTGTCGCGAATCGCCTCCGCTTCGAGACGGCGGGGCGTGAAGCGCCACAAGAACCGACCATCGGCATCTTTCGCGAGCGCCGCTTCAACCGGCGCTGAATCCTGCCGGAAGGTCTCCGTATTTAACACAAGGCGAAGCACATGCTTCACGGACCAACCCGAACGAACAAACTCGTCCGCCATCCAGTCGAGTAACTCTGGGTGGGTGGGACGTCCCCCGTTCGCGCCAAAATCACTCGGAGTGTCCACGATACCCGTGCCGAAAACATAGTGCCAAACACGGTTTACCATGACTCTCGCTGTCAGGGGGTTGTCTTTGGAAGTCATCCATTCTGCAAACTTCAATCGACGCTGGGCATCGGGTTCATCCATCCCAAGCACCGGAGCGCTGAGAACAGAAAGTCCTCCAGGAGCGACCTCCTCGCGAGGCTGCCCAGGCTCCCCTCGATACAGCCGACGGGTGCGTGCTGGCGCTGCAGTGAAGCGTCCAACCCGCGCGTTTCCCTCCATCTCTGCGAGTCGGGCCGTCAGTCCCTCAATCTCTTTTTTCAACCGGTTCGCTTCCTGCAAATCGTCCTGAGAAAGAGAGGCTAAAGCAGCATCCCCTTTACCCAACGTCACTCCCTTATCGCCCTGAAACGGCGCGCGTCCGGTGTGATCGGAGACTTTCCTCCACTGGGCGTCCTTACCAAGCACCTCCACAACATACTCGAGCGGAACCCGGTCCCCAAAGCCACCGTCCCGAGCGCGACTCCATACGATCCGATCGATGCGCTCCAGCTTTGGAAAATCGACCCGAACCCATCCAGTGGGCCCATCACAAATCCAACTATGGGCATTGCCGTACTTCCCATCATTCAGGTGCTCAATCCGATGGATCGCATACCCTGGAATCGTTCCCGATGCGCTGGCCTTCCCGCCCTCGGAGATCAACGCCGCATTGCGGCCCTCCGACGTGAAAACCTCCAGCTCATCCAGGCATGGCGCACCACCATTGGAACGATGAACCGTGAACCGCACCGCGGACGTTTCCACCGCGTCAAATCGGTCCTCATTCCATTTCGCCGTAACCGAGGCTCGGCCCTCACGCCCAGGAGAGCCTGAACCCTTTTGAACCTTTGATGAGGCAATCCCCTGAGCCTTCGTCCGGAGTTCATTCAATCGCGCAGTCTTCGATGCTGACTCACGCCGTGCGGCAGCAATGTCAGCCTCTCGCTCCGGAGTCATTTTTTCTCGGAGCGGACGCTCCCCGTGCAACACTCCGGCAAACACCGCCTGAATCGCGTAGTAATCTTTCTGGGGAATCGGATCGAACTTGTGGTTATGGCACCGCGCGCATCCAAGTGTTAGTCCCATCACGGCGGTCCCCGTCGTGTTCACCATGTCAGCCAACTCCTCTTGGCGCTGCATCTCGACAAGATTCTTGTCTTGGCTTTTGACGCTGTCGAAGGGCCCAGCGACGAGGAACCCCGTTGCGGCATCACAACCAAGCATGTCCCCCGCAATCTGTTCACGAATAAAGACATCGTACGGTTTGTCTTGGTTAAATGATTCCACCAAATAATCGCGGTAAGGGTATGCCGTCTTCCGCTCCACGTTGCGTTCGAAACCATCGGTGTCTGCGTACCGCACCACATCCATCCAGTGACGCGCCCATCGTTCCCCGAAGCGCGGACTCGCCAAAACGCGGTCTACCAGACGCTCATGCGCATTTTCTGACGGATCCGCAACGAACGCCTCAACCTCCTCTGCGGTTGGGGGAAGGCCATGAATCACCAAGAAGAGTCGGCGAATGAACGTCCGCCGATCAGCGCGTGGCGAACGAGCCAATCCCTTTTCCGCCAACCTTTGCTCAATGAGGGCATCAATCACCGCAGCGCCCTGTTTCCCGTTTTCAACCCGTCTCACCGGCTGAAACGACCAGTGATCCGTCTTGATACGTTGCTCCGAGGCGATTCGCTCGGCGCCGGGCATCCGTCCGCCCGCAGCGATCCAACGACGAAGAATCTCAATCTCTCCTTCCGAAACTCGGTCGCCTTTCGGAGGCATCCGATCTTTTGGGTCGTTAGAAAGCACCCTTCGGATCAGGTAACTCCCCTCGGGGTCACCGGCTTTCAGGAGAGGTTCCCCAGAATCACCCCCGCGAACCACACCCTCAACACGGTCGAGTCGAAGCCCGTTTTTCTGTTTTTCAGTGCCGTGACACTCCACACAGTGCTCCTCAAGAATCGGGGCAACACGTTCCGTAAAAAACGATTCTGGCAGATTTGCCCCGGAACCATCCGCGGCCAATGTTGGCGCGCCCAAAACCGAAAACACGCTCACCAAAGCCACAAAGGCCTCACGAATGCCAGTTCGCTGATCGCTCATAGTAACAAGAATAAATCACACCGAACATTCGCCACGGCTTGAGATCACAACTCTCGGCACTTTCGTGTCCGCAAAACCATCCCTATGGGCCGAAGCGAGTGGATCCGTCGCCCTCGGCGTCAGACCAAATCCTTCACGCGTCATTGTATACAATCGGAGGGGATGACGGCAACCTGAGAAGCCAGTTTACTAGCCGCGTGCCACCGCCTTCACCCTCCCCATCTCCCGCCGGCAAAACCGCTGTTATCCGTGGCATCATTCACGGATTGCTCGCCGGACGCCTCGTCGGTGGCGAACGTCTCACCGAGCTCGCTGCTGCTGAGATGTTCAACGTCAGTCGGACGCCTGTGCGTGAGGCCATGCTCGAGCTCACTGCCATGGGCATCACGCAACTTAAACGGAACTGCGGCGCCATTCTGCTTCCCTTCGGACCGGACGAACTCCGCGATGTTTATGCTGTTCGCGCGCTTCTAGAGGTCGAAGCTGCTCGCCTTGCTGCGTCACGCATTCCGCAGGAGACCATTGAGAGGCTCTTGGGAGATTTTCAGTCCCTCTCGCTTCAGCGTCGTCCCGATGCAGGCTGGCAGAAAGACCGTGAGCTTCACTCCACCCTCGCCCTCGCCTCGGGTAATCCCCGTCTCGCTGGCGACATCAGTCGATACAACACCCTGATTCAAACCATCCGCGAAGCGGTGGATACCACGGGCACCAACCTCCAAGAACGCTCGATTCAAGAGCATCTGAAAATTTTGCATGCGTGTCGTGAACGCGACTCGGTCCGCGCCGCCACCGCCATGCAGCAACACCTTGCCCAAGCTCTCGATTCTGCGCTTCGAACGCTTCAGCAGAAGCCTCGGGAAACCACGCGGAAACGCGTTGCGCGCCGATCATCCCCTCTTTAACCAACTCGCAACTATGTCCATCCCCCGCTTGATACCGACGGCTCTCTCCGCCTACCTGCTTCTCCCGTTAGTGCTCCAGAGCGCGACGGCCCCCAACGCCTCGCACGCACCCGTGGACGAACCTGCCATTGCGGCGTCTTCCCGCGCGCAAGTTGCGAAGATACCGGATGACGGTGAGCGCATTGCGTTCATTGGCAACGGGCTCGCGGAGCGAGATCTCTTCATCGGACGCCTCGAGACGGAGCTCCATCTTCGGTTTCCAACCAAGCGTCTCATTGTTCGAAACATGGGCCGCTCCGGTGATACCCCGGGATTTCGACCGCACCCAGCGCGTGCCTCCCAATGGGCATTCCCCGGCGCTGCCGAGTTCAACCCAGATCTCAACTCGCACTTCGGGAAAGGTTTTTTTCCGACTCCTGACCAGTGGCTTACCCACTTGCGCGCAGACACCATCGTTGCCTTTTTCGGATACAACGAATCCTTCGGCGGAGAGAGAGCACTGCCCCGATTCGAAGCTGAACTCGAAGCGTTCACAAAACACACCCTCTCAAAAGCCTACAACGGCGCAGCCGCGCCCCGTCTTGTTCTCGTGACGCCCACCGCGTTCGAGGACCTATCCTCCAAGCGCGATCTTCCAACGGGGCAGGCCGAAAACGCATCACTTCGGCGGTACGCTGAGGCGATTCTTCGGGTGGCGAAAAAGTATAACCTCACCGCAGTTGATCTTTTTTCGCCCTCGCTAAACCATCTGACGCAGCATGACCGTAAGCCATTTACAATGAATGGTTTTTCACTGACTGACAGCGGCTATCAACAGGTCTCACAATGGCTCGCGGACGCCATGTTCCCAAACTCTACGCGGTCGCTTGCCGCGCAACCGGAGAAAGTGAAAGAGGCAGTTCTCGAAAAGAACTATTTTTGGATGAACGACTTTCATATTGTGAATGGCGTCCACACCCATGGGCAGCGGTACAACCCGTACGGACCGCAAAACTATCAGGACGAGATTTTGAAATCCCGAGAGATGACGAGCCTTCGGGACCATCTCATCCACGAGGTGGCGTCTGGAACGCGGCACGACGTGATGGTGGACGACTCTGCGACGCGCTCGCTCCCGCCAGTGCCGACCAACTTTTCACGCAAGGTCGAGTTTGTGGAGGGCGAGAAAGCCATGGACCAATTCATGATGATGAACGGGTACAAAGCGCAGCTTTTTGCCTCCGAGAAAGACTTCCCCGAACTCCGCAATCCTGTGCAGATGTCGTTCGACGCCAAGGGACGGCTTTGGGTTGCGGTGACTCCGACCTACCCGCACTTTCGTCCTGGAGACTCGCGACCCGATGACAAAATCCTCATCTTTGAGGACACCGATCATGACGGGCGTGCCGATACCATGAAGGTATTTGCCGACCATCTTCATCTTCCCATTGGCTTCGAGTTGGCTCCGGAGGGGGTGTATGTTTCGCAGGAGCCAAACCTGTGTCTGCTCGTTGACGAGAATGGGGACGATCGCGCGGATCGGATGGAAATCCTCCTTCACGGTTTTGATTCGCACGACACGCATCACGCGATTTCAGCATACAGTGCCGACGCCTCTGGCGCATTTTACCTCTTGGAGGGGCGGTTCTTGCATAGTCAAGTTGAGACCCCCTATGGACCGCGCCGATGCAACGATGGCGGTGTCTGGCGTTTCAACCCCGCATCCTTCCGGCTCGAAAGGCATTCGCAAACCGACATCAACAACCCGTGGGGAATCGCATTTGATCACTGGGAACAGTGCTTCATTTCCGACGCGTCCAGTGGCGACAACTGGTACGGACTCCCGATTGCGGCCAAGATGCCCTACGGCGTTGAAATCGAGAAGTTTCAGACATTTGTGCCGAAACGCTCCCGCCCCACCTCCGGGTCCGAGTTCGTGTCCTCCCGACATTTTCCGGATGAGGTGCAAGGCCACTTCATGACCTGCAACTCCATCGGATTTCTCGGGATCAACTTTTCTTCCGTCACGCAAGATGGGTCAGGGTTTACGGGAAAGCTTGCGGGCGATTTGCTCGCTTCCAATGACCCGAATTTTCGCCCGGTCGACCTGGAGTTCGCTCCTGACGGGTCGCTGTATTTCATCGACTGGCACAATCCACTAATCGGTCACATGCAACACAATGCGCGTGACCCCCAACGCGACCATGACCACGGCCGGATTTATCGGATTACGTACCCTGCTCGGCCGCTGGTCCAACCCGCGAAGATTGCCGGCGCAACGATTCCTCAGCTTCTCGAGAATCTCAAACTTCCGGAATACCGGACGCGCTATCGGACGCGACGGGAACTGAGGGGTCGAGCCAAGCACGAAGTGCTCGACGCGATTCGCTCCTGGGTAAATGCGCTCGACTCCTCCGATGCCGCGTACGAGCACCACCTCTGTGAGGCCTTGTGGGCAACGTGGGCGCAAAACGAGCCAGATGCGGATCTTCTCAATCGCTGCCTCGGGGCGAGGGCGCCGGAGGCGAGGGCCGCAGCAGCCGGTGTTGTTCGGCTCGGGTACTACCGCATTCCTCAGCACGCGGAGTTACTCCTTCGCGCGGCGTCCGACGATCACCCGCGCGTCCGCCTCGAGGCAATCATCGCCGCATCATGGCTGGATAACGCGGACGGCGCCAAAATCCTTCTCGAGGCGCTTCGCAAGCCACTCGACCGTTGGATGGGGCCCGTGACCAAACAGATTGCATCGCTGACGCTCAAGGACGACTTGGATGCGCTTTCGGCAACGGAACTTCAGCCCGAACACCAAGCGGTTCTTTCCGCTCTCCGAGCAAACACGCTGACATTTCCCAAACCGGAGACCGCTGCCAATCAGATCGGCAAGGTCGGACCCACTCGAAAGCTCACTGGGGAAGACAATCGAATGTACAACATTGGTAAGGAGGTATTTCTAAGGGATGCCCACTGCGCGACGTGCCACCAGCCAAATGGACAGGGCATCGCCAATGTCTACCCCTCGCTTGTCGGTAGTGCATGGCTCAAGGATGATGAGCGGCTCATCAAGCTCGCTTTGAAAGGCTTATGGGGGCCTATCGAAGTGAATGGACAGAGGTTTGACCCTTCAAAAGGGGTTCCACCGATGACTGGGTTTGGCGGACTTCTCAACGATATGGAGCTAGCCGCAGTCCTGACGTTTGTCCGGCAGTCTTGGGGAAATGATCTCGAGTTGGTCGACCCCGACACCGTTCGGAAAGTCAGGGCAGAGACAAAAAGTCGAGCAAACTTCTACATGGCGGACGAGTTGCTCAAAGAGCACCCGTTTGTCCCGTAGATAAATGATGATGAACGTCGGTTCGAAAAAGCCCCGCTGGGCCCCAATCGCCTGGTGCTGCATCAGGAAAGGGCGCTCAAGGATGTTCGCTCTTCTCCTCGTTACGGGGATCTCCGCACTGGACGTGCATGGTGCCCCTGCCGCCAAAAAGCCGACTGCATCGACAGGCGGGTCTAACTCCACTCCGACACAAGCGAAACCTGCGCCGCTTGTTCGCCAGACCGCGCTTTTCCACGCTGGTTTAAATGGCATTCACTCCTATCGCGTCCCCGGAGTTGTCAAGACGCCGTCCGGCGTCCTTTTCGTGTATTGCGAGGCGCGGCGTAATAGTGCGGCCGACTGGGGTGAGATCGAAATTCATTCGCGGCGATCTCTCGATGGTGGGGTGACGTGGGAAGCTCCCAGACAAGTGGCGCATTTAGGAAGGCGACACGAGGGGAATCCAACGAAACGTCGAGGTGGAGAAAGCGAACAAACCGCCCACGGCCCAACGGCGGTTATCACCGCAGACGGTCGGATTCAGCTCCTTTACTGTCTGAACTATTCGCGATGCTTTATCACGGAAAGTCCCGATGACGGAGTCTCCTTCTCTGCGCCGCGCGAAATCACCAGCGTCTTCGACCGATTCCGCCCCGAGATTCCTTGGTCTTCGATTGCTTGCGGTCCCAGCCACGGGATCTGCACCGCTGAGGGAAGACTTCTCGTGCCCGTCTGGCTCGCTTACGGCAACACGGGAGCGCTCCGTCCGTCCGTCGTTTCGACCATCTTTAGCGACGACAATGGACGAACTTGGAAACACGGAGGCATTGCGATTCCGAACGAAGGGAAAGTCCAAAACCCCGCGGAGGCAGCAATCACCCAACTGGCCAACGGATCCATCGCCTTGAACGCTCGATCAGAATCCCGCGTCGGTCGGCGAATCACCACCACAAGCCCAGATGGAATCCGAGGGTGGAGCCAAGCACGCTTCGACAACGATCTTGCCGAGCCCATCTGCCAAGGAAGCCTTCTGACGTTGTCCGACGGACGCCTCGTTTTCGTGAATCCGCGCTGGCTCCGCACTACGGAGTTTGGAGTGGAGATGCCGGGTGCACGTGCAGAGCGCAAAAACCTTACGGTTCATGTAAGCACCGACGGCGGTCTTTCGTGGGGAGTGAAGAAAACCCTCGAGGAGAACCAATCCGGTTACAGCGACTTGGTTGAAGTGAATGAAAAATCGGTTGGTGTTGTATATGAACGCGGAAAGCAGATTGCTTTCGCGCAAATCCAAAACGCGTGGTTAGAAACTCCCCCAGATGACACCCCTCCGATTGCGGAAGATCAGAAGCCTTCTCCACCAAGGAAACCATGAGTGAAAATCGCCTCTCGACTCAGGGGACACCCGACAAGATTGAAACTCGGCGAATTTCCTATCGCCCGCCCCGCCTGTTGTGCTTGGTGACCATTATCGCGACCTTTCTTTTGGCTGCGTGCAGCACGACGAAGCGGTACGAGTACAAGTACATTCCCGGAAAGACTGCGACACTGCATGGACTGCACGCAGCGCCCCCGACAAAAGCACCCGCCGCGGTCCATATGGCCGTTCGCGCGGGTAACCAGATTGCGGGCAGTCCTTATCAGTGGGGCGGCGGACACTCCCATGCCGCTACCCAAGGCTTTGACTGCTCCGGGAGCGCCTCACACGTGCTGCGGTCCTGCGGACTGCTCCATTCCCCCATCACCTCAAAAGATTTTAAGCGCTACGGTAAGTCCGGTCCAGGCCGCTGGATCAGTGTATGGGCTCGCGACGGGCACGTCTTCCTCGTAGTGGCTGGGCTCAGGTTCGATACCGCAAATACCGGGCACCCGGAGGGCATTCGATGGACCACAAAATCAAGAACTGCAACTAGCGGGTACGTCATTCGTCATCCACCCGGACTGTGACATCCCAAAGGGATGGGCTCAGCGCAACAGTACCCTGACACAGTTTGAGCGAATCTTTTTTGCATCCGCACAAACCTTGGCCTCTGGGTGAACACACAACCCGAACGAGTACCCGAGAGAACAAAAAAAGACCTCAGGCTTGATTTTGAGACGTGCCTGTCTACGCGGCGTCTTTGTCCTGTTTCCGACGAAGGGTCGGTTGTCGTTTCCCTTCAACAACGGCACGATTGATAGTCACCTCGGCAACATCCTCGCGACTAGGCACATCGTACATCACGTCCAGCATGATTCTCTCGAGCATCGAGCGAAGAGCGCGGGCGCCTGTGCCCTTTTTTGCCGCATGCTCCGCCATGGCTCTGAGTGCATCTTTCGTAATGTTCAGATTAACCCCCTCCATCGCAAGCAGCTTGGTGTACTGCTTCACCATCGCATTCTTGGTATCTGAGAGAATGCATACCATGTCGTCCTCCGTCAGGGGATCGAGTGCTGCGACCACAGGCAAACGGCCAACAAACTCAGGGATCATCCCAAAGCTCAGCAAGTCTTCTGGCTCGGTGTGACGCAAGATTTCGCTCTGAGGCACGTCAGCCCCGTCTTTAACTACCTCAGCCTCGGGAGCGCCAAATCCCATCACATTTCTGCCACGCCGCTTTTCGATGATTTTATCCAAACCCACAAAAGCGCCCCCGCAAATAAACAAAATCTTATCGGTACTGACCTGGATGTATTCTTGATGCGGGTGCTTGCGGCCACCCTGCGGCGGCACGTTACATACTGTCCCCTCCAAAATCTTCAACAGCGCCTGCTGAACCCCCTCACCACTCACGTCGCGAGTGATTGAAACGTTCTCTGTTTTGCGGCCAATTTTATCAATTTCGTCGATGTAAATGATTCCTATTTCAGCCCTTTTAACATCGTACTCCGCAGCCTGCAGCAGACGAAGAATAATGTTCTCCACATCTTCACCGACGTAACCCGCCTCTGTCAGCGTCGTCGCGTCTGCAATGCAAAATGGAACATCCAGCGCTTTGGCGAGCGTGCGCGCCAAAAGCGTTTTTCCAGACCCCGTAGGCCCAATCAACAGGATGTTGCTTTTGTCAATTTCCACCTCGTCCAAAGAGACATCCCCACCCGCTGAACCCGCATCAGACACTCCAAAGGAGAGGGCTCCTGTCCCAGCCTTGGACAGGGCCGCGTTACTCAGAATCCGCTTGTAGTGGTTATGTACCGCCACAGACAAAACCTTTTTGGCCCGATCCTGACCAATCACATGCAAATCGAGGAGTTTGCGAATCTCTTGCGGTTTAGGCACTCTCAAATCGAGAGAACGCTTCCGCGTATCCTCGCTTAACTCCTTATCCAGAATACCTTTGCAAACCGTAATGCAGCTGTCGCAGATGTAAACGCCTGGGCCCGCAATCAACTTCCGGACTTCGGAATGACTCTTTCCGCAAAAACTGCACATGGTGAGATTAGATGTTCTGGCCATACGTGTTTGGTTGCCGTTCAGGTTAAGGAAGAGGTTTTAAGCTCCTGCAGAAACATAGTGACGGCTGTTTTGAACCGAAAATGGTTAGCGGTGTGAAAGAAGTTTTAACCGAAAAGATGCCCGGTCTGTTACTGGGCCTTTGGCTCGTTCTTGGGCTCGGAATCTCCCTCCCCCGTCTTGGGTTTTTCCGCTGAAATGCTCCCTGCAGGGACGTCCTTGCGGAGTTTAACCACTTCGTCCACCAGACCGTAGTCCTTGGCTTCTTGGGCAGTCATGTAGTAATCGCGATCCGAATCGTGAAGGATCGCGTCGTCCGACTTGCCCGTGTGATGCGCTAAAATCCTTACCAAGCGACGCTTCAATCGGTACATGAACTCTACAGTCCGCTCTACGTCGCTTGCAGTCCCTCGTGCTCCCCCGGACACCTGATGAATCATGATATCGGAGTTTGGCAACGCATGACGTTTACCCTTTGTGCCTGCTGCCAACAGAACGGCTCCCATGCTGCCAGCCATTCCGATGCAGTAGGTGTTCACATCACAGCTCATGAACTGCATGGTGTCGTAAATCGCTAACCCCGCCGTTACAGAGCCTCCAGGAGAGTTGATGTAAAAATGGATATCTTTTTTGGGATCTTCCATCTGGAGGAACAACATCTGAGCAATAATCGAGTTGGCCACCGTGTCGTTCACATCGCTGCCAAGGAACACAATCCGGTCTTTCAACAATCTCGAGTAAATGTCGTAGGAGCGCTCACCTCGCCCCGTCTGCTCCACCACATAGGGAACATACGTGCTAGAGTGCGGAACCGACGGGAACTCTGAACCAACCCCCATTGCTGAACTGAAATCGAACGGTCTGAGCATAAATTTGACTTCTCGGTAACTACCACAGAATCGGGGCGCGGAAACTTTTCAATCACCGGCGCCCACTTGACTACCTGACTA
>JBEEPE010000236.1:0-3732 GCA_041191265.1 Verrucomicrobiota bacterium
GAGTAGTCCCGCAAGCGCAGCTGCACCCAGCCCCGTTCCCGCACGCCCAACAAACGTTCGACGCGTCAAATCCTGAGCCAGCATCTGATCCAAGCCCCGATTCAAAAAAGAGTGATTCAACATAGGTAATATCCGTTCGAGCTACGTTCGATCAAAACCGCGACACCGTTTCGTGCAGGTTCAACAACACCCGCGCAACACTCGTCCAAGCCGCAATATCCGCTTCATCCCCTTCAGGACGCGCCGCCAATCCCACCGTCAAAACATCCTTCGCCGCAGCACGATCAGCAGCAAAACCCGCCTGATGACGCCCCACTAACTCCAAAAGCGTCTTCCGCTCCACTGGAGAAGCCACACGCTGTAACACCTTGCGGAACATCCAGTCCAAACGGGCCTCATGATTTGCCCCCTTGCCGACAGACGAAGCGGCAAGCGCACGCGCCGACTCCACAAACGTCGGATCATTCAACAATACCAACGCCTGCTGCGGAATGTTCGAACGGTTGCGCTCCGCAACACACTCCTCCCGCGACGGCGCATCGAATGCCAGCATGCTCGGATGCAAAAATGAACGCTGCCACCACGTGTAAAGGCCCCTGCGATACTGCGACTCACCCGTGTCCGCCTGCCACGTTCTCACAGGGAAGTTCAAGTTCTCCCAATAACCGTCCGGTTGGTAAGGCTTAACCGAAGGTCCACCCACCCGGTTCACCAACAAACCGGCAACTTGTAATGCGTTATCCCGCACAAACTCCGCGTCGTGCCGCCACCGACCCTGACGACCCAACTCCCGGTTCAAGGGATCCGCAGCGATCTCCGCAGCAGACGCCACAGAACTGCGCCGATACGCGTCACTCGTCACGATGAGTCGAACCAATCCCTTCACATTCCATCCCCCATCCCGAAACTCCGCCGCCAACCAATCCAACAACTCCCCATGCAACGGCGCTTCACCCTGCGCACCAAAATCGTCCAAAACCTTGCTCAAACCCGTGCCAAAAAACTGCTTCCAAACACGGTTCACAAACACCCGCGCCGTCAGGGGGTTCTCCTTCGACACCAACCACTCCGCCAAATCCAACCGCGTCAACCGACGGTCCCCACCCTCTTTTTTCGAAAGATAACCCGGCAACCCAGGCGTCACCTCTTCCCCCTTGTCATCCTGCCAGTCACCGCGATGCAAAATCTTTACCGTCCGGGGTTTGTCCGACACAGATACCAACGTACGAGGCACCGTCTTCTCAAACTCCGTCCGCTCCGAAACCAGTTTCGCATGCGCCACGCGCTGCGGAGCCAACACTGGCGCCACCGCTCGAAAATGTTTCTCAAGCAATGCTGCCTCCTGAGGCGAACGCTTCGACTCCTCCTTCACAATGATCGCCAAAATATTCGCAGGATTCAAAACGCTCGGCGCCCGAACCGGCGTCGGCGCATGCGTGGCACCCAACCGAAAACGCCCCACCATCTGCGTCTCTCCCCCAATCTGCCGCAACGTCACCACCAACGTCCGACCACCCGCCACCGGACGCCCAAACTCCACATAGAGAGATTGATCCTTGCCAGTTCCGCCACCGATTCCCCACGCCTTTTTCGCGTCATTCGCACGGCCAGTAATCGCGTTCTTCGCTGGATATCCCTTCTGCTCAAACGTGGCCGACGCCTCCGCCAAAACCACCACCTCCGCCCCGTCCTTCACGGACAAATCCGTCAGCAAAAAATTGCCATCTTTTCCAAGGCCCGGCCCCTTCGCCGGCAATCCCTCGTCCGCCAAAGCCTCCAACCGCAACCCATTCCACGGCCCACCCTCCGGCAGCACCACAGTCACCACGTACGCGTCTGACACCGGCAACGGCTTTGTCGGCGCCCCTTGTGCAGCCCCATCCTTCCCCGCAACCACCGTTCCATCCGCCTCCAATGTGAACTTCATCCCCTTCTCCGACTGCACCTTGCTCGGCTTCAAAACCGCCCACGCAACATCCGTCGGCCCGTTTTTCAACGTCAACTCCCACGCGCGCCGAAGGCCCTCCCGATCCTCCCCCTTCCGGTCAATGTCCCCCTGCGCCAACGCAATCCGTTGATCAAAATCTTTCAACCTCGCCTCCTGCTCCGCCGAAGGAACCAACATCCCGTCCTCACGACGCCCAATCGCCGACTCCTTGATGTCCGCAAAAAACGCCCCCATCCGATAAAAATCCCGCGTCGAAATAGGGTCATACTTGTGGTCGTGACACTGCGCGCACCCAATCGTCTGCCCCAAAAACACGGTGCCAATCGCCCGCACCCGATCCGTCATCATCCGCACCTCGTAATCCTTCGCCTGCGCTCCCCCCTCCTCAGTCGACAAGTTCAACCGGTTGAATCCCGAAGCCACCTTTTGCGAGACCCCACTCCCCTCCAACAAATCCCCCGCCACCTGCTCCCTGACAAACCGGTCAAACGGCAGATTCCGATTGAACGCATCAATCACGTAATCTCGATAAGGCCACACGTTCCTCGGAGTATCCGAATGATAACCAATCGTGTCCGCAAACCGCACCACATCCAACCACGGCACCGCCATCCGCTCCCCAAACGCCGGATTCGCCAGCAATCGGTCCACCAAACGCCCGTAGGCCTCCGGCGACTTGTCCGCCACAAACGCATCCACCTCCTCCGGTTGCGGCGGAAGCCCCAACAAATCAAACGATAACCGCCGATGCAACGTCCTCCTGTCAGCCTCCGGAGCCGCTTTGACCCCATGCTCCTGATGCGATCGAGAAATCAAGGTGTCCACCGGATTTCGACCCTTCTCCACCTCCACCTTCGCCGGAACGACATACGCCCAGTGATCCTCATACGGCGCCCCCTGCTCAATCCAACGCTCCAAAACCTGACGCTGCTCCGGACTCAGCCGTTTCACCTCCTTCGGCGGGGGCATCTGGTCGTCTGGATCCACTGAGCGAATCCGTTTCACCAGCTCACTCTTCGTCAAATCCCCGGGCACAATCGCGCGAACCCCCTCGTGCTCCGCAAACGCCCCGTCTTTCGTATCGAGACGCCGCTCACCCTTCCGCGCTTTCTCGTCAAACCCATGACAGTTAAAGCACAAATCCGAGAGAATCGGACGCACATCGCGATTGAACCGCACCTCTCCAGTTCCCGCCGGTTTCCGAATCACATTCGCCGACCCAATCGTCAGAAGAAAAGGAACCGCCAAAACGGAACCCGAAATTACAGTTCGTCTCATATTTCCAAGGGGAGATTTATCGATGCCAACTCAATCAAAACTACCGGATAGCCCGCGGAACATTAGCCCGCCCCACCCTCAATACACCGAGTGCAGGAACCCCTCCACCTTGTCCCCCACCACGTCCATCGCCAAGTGACGCCGTGCAGCGTTCCCCGCTTTCGACATCATCTCCTCCCGCTCATGCGGATGATCCAAAATATGCGACATCCGGTACCACATCTGGTCCGCCGTCAAATCCTTCGACCAGTCGTCCGGATACAAAATCTGCTCCAACATCCCCTGCCCCCCTAGACACGGAACGCCCGCCAAAAAGGCAGCCGCCCCCACACGCCCCCACCCCCGGTTTGCGTCCAACTGGAACACCACCTTGTGCTTCGCCACCAAATCCCGGAGCCCCGCAAAATCCGGCACTTTCTCAACCACACGCAACATCCCCCGCGCAAACTTCATCTGCCGCAACCTGCGCCGCCCACGCCAGCCATCCGCGTTCACCACCGTCAACG
>JBEEPE010000237.1:0-4227 GCA_041191265.1 Verrucomicrobiota bacterium
CCCTCGGCGCCATCGTCGGTACACTCATCGCCAACGCCATGTTCGACCTCCCCATCCTCCAAATTTCCACCAAACTTCGAACGTCGCCAGGGGCACTCCTATCCGAAGTCGTTGCGACAACCGGTCTCCTCTTCGTCATCCGAAAAAGCACACCAACCAACGTCGCTGCCCACGTCGCTCTCTACATTGCCGCCGCTTACTGGTTCACGGCTTCCACCTCCTTCGCAAACCCCGCGGTGACCGTCGGACGCATTTTCACTGACACCTTCGCCGGAATCTCCCCCAGCAGCGCCGGGTCATTCATCCCAGTCCAAGTCATCGGCGCCATCCTCGGCATCCTTCTGCACAACTTGCTCTCCTCGAATACTGATTCCGAAAACAACACCCCATGAAACCACTCGTCCTCATCCTGTGCACCGGAAACTCCTGCCGGAGCCACATCGCAGAAGGCATCCTTCGCCACCTAGCCGGAGATTTTCTCGAAGTCGCCAGCGCTGGATCCAACCCCGCAGGCTACGTCCACCCGCTCGCAATCCGTGCCCTCGCTGAAATCGGTATCGACATCTCCTCCCACGAAAGCAAACACATGAACCGCTTCCTCGACCAACCGGTTGAAACCGTCATCACCGTTTGCGGAAACGCCGACCAAGCGTGCCCCATTTTTCCTGGACAAATCAACCGCCACCACTGGCCGTTCACTGATCCCGCCCATGCCACGGGCTCAGAGGAGGAAATCTTCGCGACATTCCGCGATGTACGCGACCGCATTCTGGCCGTCTTCACCGCCTACGCAGCGGGGCGTCGAAGCGGTCAGCGCAAAGTTTCGTAGACCATACCCCTCTGCCAATCCCCCTAAACGAGGGATTTTAGCCACGGTGGTTTCGTGCTTTATTTGACTCCACCGCACCTCTGCGGCAACTCCCACTCCAAAGACCTAAAATTATGGCAGAAAACAACGCTGGAGACATTCTAACCACCGACTGGAACCCTCTCGTGGGTTGCCAACGTTATTCCCCCGGATGCAAAGACTGCTGGTGGCTCGACGGAATCATGCCATGGCAAATCCGCCTCGGTAACCTACCCCAAACCCTAAAAGAGGGCGCGCCCCTCGTCATCGAGGACCGCCTCAGCACCAAAAAACTTCGTCCAAAAAAGGGGATTGTCGGAGTCATCCAGCACGGTGACGTTTTTTGGGATAAAGTCGCAGATAAGGATATCTCGCGCATACTGGACGTGGTCGACGAGGTGGCACTCGATCGCGAGGAAAAGAACAAAAAGCGAGCAAGCAAGGGTGAACCTCTCGACGCAACCCGCTACGTTCTCTGGTCGAAACGCGCAGAGCGAATGGCCACCTTTATCACGGCCCGATATGGTGAAACCGTTCCAGACTACTTGGCTTGCGGAGTGTCGATCGAAAATCAAAAACTCGCCAACGAGCGGCTTCCTCACCTGCAACGCATCAACGGTCACCGCTTCGTCATGATCGAACCCATGCTGGGCCCCATCGACTTGACGGGATTCGAAAACGTCTCGTGGGTCGTGCTCGGCTCCGAAACCGGAGGAAATGCGCGTCCGATGGATCTCGACTGGGCTCGAAAGGTGAGAGATTTCGCAAAGCACAACAATCTCCCATTCTTCCTCAAGCAAGTCGGAACCAGTCACAAATCACCAACTCGCGAGCTCGACGGACAGACCTGGGACGAGTTCCCCGAGGGCTTTGTCAAAAAACACCCCTACCAACGGTAAGGAGCACCGTTCCGCGGCAAGTGTTCGCTCCCGTGAGCGAGTGCATCCGCTCAGCAGGGTCACGGGCAGCGAGAGAGTTTCACAAGAGCGTTTCTCTCCGCTCGCGCATTGGGCGCGTGGCCATGTACCATTCTCCCCCACGTCTCGAGAACCCAGCCACCCCGGCGATGACCTCCAATCAACAAACCACCGCACGCGCAACCATCGGACATCTTCTCCAGCGCATCTCCCTTAGCTTCTCCGATGTCTCCTCGGGCAAACCGCTCGAAGATCTGCGCTGTAAACTGCTCCTTGAAGAATGTGCAGTCCTCTCTGCAACGTGCACAGAACCCGGTTTTCTCGCGCGCATCGAGACGGCCCTGACATCTTTCGACAGCCTCTCGGCCACCGAAAAAGCAAAATGCCTCGAATCACTCATTCCCGAACTCGAAGCCATGCTCCACCAAGGCGAGTCGTGTGACGTGACGCCGACTCCATCCACCAGCGGACTCGACCTCGGGCCAGACCCCGCTGACCCCGCCCTGCACATCACTCTCTCTGACGACAATGAGCTCCTCGCCGAGTTTGCCAAAGAAACCACTCGCCTGCTCCTCGAACTGGAAGCCGAACTCCAAGGCGGCCCTGCTAACGGAACCGAGGACATCATGGAGCGGGCATTTCGGTACTTTCATACTGTTAAAGGGGGTGCCATCTACCTCGGCCTCACCCCCATCAGTGACCTTGCCCGCGAACTCGAGTTCCTACTCGACGCCGTTAAGTCCCACACCGTCACGTTCTCAGACGAACTCCTCGCAATAACCCTCCGTGGTAGCGGCATCCTCCGCGACTTCGCACGCGAAATCGCTGCGCGGGTCGACGGATTGACTCCAAACACCGCGGTCACTCTTCCGACCGCTCGGCTCGTCGCCACCATCAAACCCATCCACGGCAGGTCCGCTCCCCAACCCTCACCCGCGGAACCTGCCCTCCAACCACCGCCCCAAACGGAGGATGCACTCGGAGACCACAGCGACGACCCGCTCGATTTCATGCACCGCAAACGGAACTCTCCCTCGCGGGGGTCCGCCGCCGAGGCCGTTCACGACGCGAAAATCCTTGTGGTCGACGATAGCAAAATGATGCGTGTTGGGATCATTCGTTCCCTCAAACAGCTCGGATTCCAAACCATGACCGAGGCGGAAAATGGTCGAGAAGCACTCGAACGCCTCGGAAAAGCAGACTACGACCTCATGCTGCTCGACGTCGAAATGCCAGAGGTCAACGGACTCCAAGTACTCGACGAAATCCGAAAACATCCGCAATCCGCCCCCCCCGTCATCGTCATCTCCGGTAGTCAGCACACCGGCGATGCCGTCCGCTGCATCGAAATGGGCGCCGAGGATTACCTCCCTAAACCGTTCGATCCCGTCCTCCTCCGCGCACGCGTCGCTACCTCCATCGAACGCAAACGCCTACGCGACCTCGAAAAAGAACATCTCTCCCGCATCCGCGAGGAACACGACATGGTCGTCGCCGAAAAGGAGAAGACCGACAAACTCCTTCACAACATCCTCCCACGCTCCATCGTGCACCGTCTCAAAGGCGGGGAAAAACTCATCGCCGACGCGCATCCCAGCGTCACCGTTCTCTTCGCAGACCTCGTCGGCTTCACCCAACTATCGCGCACGATGGAGGCAAGCCGGCTCGTCAAAATGCTGAATGCCATTTTCAGCGCATTCGACATGCTCGTCGAACGCAGCGGCCTAGAGAAAATCAAAACCATCGGTGACAGCTACATGGTCGTCTCTGGTGCACCCGAGCACCGCGAACGCCACGCCCAAGCCGCCGCAGAACTCGCGCTCTCGATGATCGAAAGCGTGGTCAAAATCAACGAGGTCAACCAAACCGACCTCCAAGTCCGTATCGGCCTCAACTCCGGCCCCGTTGTCGCCGGCGTCATCGGAATGCGCAAGTTCACGTACGACCTCTGGGGCGACACCGTCAACACCGCCTCCCGAATCGAAACAGCCGGCAGCCCAGGAAAAGTTCTCTGCTCCACCGCCACTGCCGAACTACTCAAAGAAGAGTTCGATCTCGAAGACAACGGCCCCCTCGAACTCAAAGGCATCGGCGCCTCACACACCTTCTTTATTAAAGGGCGCAAACCCATGGAGTGGACGTTTTAACGCCACTCCCCCCCCACGATTGACCGCTTAAGCCTCAGGGGTTTGACACCGACGACCTCTCGTACAGTTTGAAGAGCCCCGAGTGATCCAAATCACCCCAACCCAGCTCCTCAACGAAACACACCCACTGCCGCAAACTGTTGTCGAGCGTCGCCGATTCCAGCCCGACCTCCCGCGCCAACTCCGCAATCAGCCGAACATCTTTCAGTTGCAGCGCAGCCCGGCCCCCCGGAGCAAAATCCCGCCGAATCATCCGCTCCCCATGCAGCTCCAATACTCGGCTCGCCGCAAATCCCCCAATCAACGCCTCGCGCAC
>JBEEPE010000238.1:0-10514 GCA_041191265.1 Verrucomicrobiota bacterium
ATCAATCCGTGAAGCACCAACCGAATCAAACGCTGAGGACTGCCCGTCACCCACTCGGATTTTGAAATCGATGGGAACTGAGCAGCTGGCAACCCCTGTCCATCCCCCTGATGACAAGTGATGCAATGGGCCTCGCGGCGGTACACCTCGGCCCCCAACTCAAACAGCCGCTTATCCTCCCCCTTCAACGTCGTCGTCACTTTCGTCGCCTCCCGCTCCGCAACCACCTGCGACGGCGTAAGCGGCGAAGCCGTGTTGCCAAAGCTGTTGCGAACATAGGTCAGCACCCCCGCAATCTCATCGTCCCGCAGCCCCTTAAACGCCGTCATTGGAACCTGACCCGGATACTTGGTGCCGTTCACTTCAATCGGCCCCATCAATCCGTGAAGCACCAAGCGAATCAGACGCTGAGGACTGCCCGTCACCCACTCGGATTTTGAAATCGACGGGAACTGAGCGGCTGGCAACCCCTGCCCATCCGCCTGATGACACGTGATGCAATGGGCCTCGCGGCGGTACACCTCGGCACCCAACTCAAACAGCCGCTTCTCCTCCCCCTTCAACGTCGTCGTCACTTTTGCCACCTCGCCCGTGTTCAACGTTTTCCCCGTTTGATAAGCCTCCACCGCCCCAAAAACCGGAGCCAGCCACTCGTCCACCGGATGCTTCCGCGCCTCCGCCAAAACCGCTAACGCGACTTTTTGCTCCAGCCACGAAGCCGCATTCACTGCCTCCAATCGAACCCGCCCCTGAATGTCTCCCGCCGCCTTCCGCAATAGGTCGACATGATCCTCAAGCAATGCCGTGTTGTACCGCAACACGCGCACCGCCGCAGCCCGCACACGATAATCATTTGCGGCCAATAAACGCCTCAACAGTGGCACGTCGACCCGACCCAGACCCCAGCTCACCCAGAGCGCTTCCAACCGATGCCGCTCCACCAACGGGTCCGACTCCGCCAATCCGCCCACCCACTTCCGTAGCCCCGCCATCACCTGGTCAGCATCGCGTCCACGCAACTCAAGACGCGTGCGCGAACGAACCCGATCTTCCGGCAACGTCAGGTTTGCCAACAGGGCCTCAATCGAGGCCCCAGAAACCGGCGCAGGCTGAAGCAGCGGACGCCCCGGGTACGTGATTCGATAAATCCGCCCGTGCGTGTGATCCCGCAACGGGTCCCGCGCACTGTGCTGCATGTGCCCAATCAGGGCGTTGTGCCAGTCCGCAACATAGAGCGAACCGTCAGGCGCAAACTCCATCGAGACCGGACGAAAGTTGCCATCCGTCGACTGAAGCAGGTTCTGACGAAACGTGAGCTGAAAGCCCGTGCCGTCTTCCGCCACCGCGTGCTGTTTCGTGCCCAAGAACCCGATGGTGTTATTAATCAGGATATCGCCCTGAACTTCCTCGGGAAAATGCCGACTGCTCACAAACTCCAGCCCTGCCGTTGGACGAACCATTTGGGCTTTCGGCACCAAGTTTTTCGGCAATGGAGCAAACTCGCCGTACGGCACAGCAAACGTAGCAGGGGAAAGCCAGCGAAGGTTCGGGTCGGACGTATCCGCAAAGAAGTCCTGCCCGTAAGCGTCAAACGAAATGCCCCACGGGTTCGGAATGCTGAGACGCGCCGTGCGCTCCAGTTGCCGTGTTTGGGGCGCGTACCGAAAGAATCCGCCATTCGTGCTCCGCACGACCCCGCGGGCCGTCTCCACATGACTGTGCAAAAACGTACCCTCCCCCATGTAAAACGCCCCCGAGGGGTCCGCTCGAAACGCGTGAATGGAATGATGGGTGTCGTGATCGTCAAAGCCGCTCAACACCACCTCACTCACATCCGCCACGCCGTCTCCGTCCGTGTCTCGCAGCAGCACCAAATGATTGCTTTGCGGGATGTAAACGCCTTCCGGCGCGAACTCGAACGAAAGAGGAAGGTGCAGGCCCCGCGCAAAAACCGTCTGTTTATCCGCCAACCCATCACCATCCGTGTCCTCAAGAATCAAAATTTTATCGTCCGGCTTCGGATCACCGGCACGCCACTGCGGATAACTCGGCATCGTCGCAACCCAAAGCCGACCCTTCGTGTCGAAACTGATTTTGCTCGGCTTCGCAAGATCAGGAAACCGTTCCTCCGAAGCAAATAACGCGATCCGGTATCCCTCAGGCACGGTCAATGACTTCACCGCGTCCTCCCCTTTCAAATAATCCGGCGAACCGTTCTTCTTATTCGCCGGACTGTAGTTCGTCTTCACCTCCGGCAAGGGCGCCGTCTTCGCATCCGCCGCAGCGACATCAAACGTCTCACCACGTGTTGTCGCCCAAATCGCTTGGTCTCGAATCGTGACAAGCTCCCTCAACTTCGCGAGCTCCGCCGGATAGTTGTCGGGGCCAAACGGTTTGTTTCTGCGGCCAAACACGTGAACGCCATTCGGCACCTTGAACAGCTTTTCCCAATACCAGTTTTTCTCGAGCACCGCCCCCCTCACCGCGGCCAGATCTCCGCGTTCGGTGGTCCCCTCCGCAAAAGCCGACTTCACGATGAAGGCTGCAATCCGCTGCTGAGCCTCGTCACCCACACTGAGTCCATCCCGCGTCAAGGGCGCGGGCGCGGCTTCGAACATCTGCCGCGTGAAGGCAAATACGTCGACGAACAGCAGTCCCTTTGACGCAGCAACCTCTCGAATAGCATCCGCGTACAATGCCAAGTTTGCATTCACTGCGCGCGCCGCTTCGCGCCCCTGCGGCGCACTCGCTTCCTCCAGCGCCTGAGGCGACAGCAACACCACCATCGGCGCCGATTTTCCGTTGTAACGCTGAGTCGCAGTATGCCCCAGCCAACCCTCTAGTTCCGCGCGAAAATCCGCCACGCCCGCAACACCCCGAAACGATTCGCCGAAGCCAAACCACGCTAGCACCACGTCCGCCCGCAACGCCGTCAACCACTGATCCGGTGTCTCGGCAAATCCAGATCCAGCATGACCAGATCCCCACGTATCCTTCGCCTTGGAAAGTGCGTAAAACTTTTCTGCTCCCGGATACGCGAACGGAGTGCTCCTTCCGGAGTGATCGCGATACCCAGCCGTATCCCCATCATTACACAAGTTGCGAATCTGCAGGTTGCGCCCCGCGAATCGACGCTGGAGCTCCACCTCGATTTCCGGTTGCCGCAAAAGGCGCTCCCCCTGCCCGCCCCCCACCAAGGCAATCGAGGCCCCAATCCCTGGGTCAATCGATCCCCCAAACAACGAAACACACCCCGTGACGACCACCGCTAAAACAAACAGCAAAGCACGAAACATCCCTGAACTCTCACGCCGCAAACACCCCCCTGTCCAGCGCGCCGCCTCAATACAGACCACACCTAATCCCCGACCCAACAGCCTTCATCTCGCGGCCTCACCGAATCCAAGTTTGCGTCTTGAAGCAGTCAATCATGCGATTGAGCGCATCCTGGGCCGCTTGGCGCTTCAAGGCGCCGGGCTGACCAAGAACATCCAAAAAATCCCTCACTCGGTCTTCAGTGCTGCTTTTTGCCAACTTCGACTCTCTGCCGAGTTTGAGATTTTTCGTCACCGCATCAACTAGCCCAGTAATCATCGTCTTCAGTCGCTTAACCCCCGTCGCTTTTTTCACGTTGCGAAGGTTATGGACGTTGGGCCGGTTGCGAATCTCGTCACTGTAAGCTTGAAGGGAATCTGTATCGATCATCACAACTTCCAGACCCGATGGCGTAGAACGCACGCAGTAGTTGTTCGCGCGGATGTCCCACCAAATAACGCCGACACTCCAAAGTGGGAAAATGATGCCCTCAAAAAGGCTCCGCAGGATAGTCGCCGCGTCGTCTGGGCCAAATGTGGGAAGCTGTATGACCTCGTCCCACGTGTCCCCTTCCACCCACTCCTGAATCAAGTACCAGCGCAACTCCTGCTCCCTAGGAAGCGCCCGAACAAAGCGCCCCCCGTCGTAAACTGCCTGAACCTGAGGGTTAGGCAGGCCGGGGTATGAGCACCTCTCGTCCGTGTGAAAAGGCACCAACTTTTTGGCCTGCTTCCCGAAGCTGTCAGCGTGAAAAATCTTGAGTCCAACCGCACGGTCCATGTCGGGATTCCAGCGATGCCGGAGGTCGGGACGCAGCTGGATGACCATCCCGTAACAGCCCGGCAGGGTGCAAATGCCCCAACTCGTTTCCCTTTGCTCCGGACTGAGCTCTAAAAGCGCGGCTGCCTCAACCTCAAGGTCTCGCTTGGTGTGTTCCGAAATCGGCGCGCGCTCGCGGTCGGTGAAGTATTCGTCGTAGGCGTTCCAGTTAAGTGGCATGGCAGGAATCTGTTCAAGGTTTGTCGCGCATCGCCATCGCGATGTCGTGATATGCAGATACCCGCGTTGTTGAACTTCGAAAAGGGCGCCAACCCAACTTTCACGCTTCAACTCCCACGCACCCCTACCCAGTCGCCCGTTCCTCCGACGCTCATCCTCTCTTCAAAATCCCGCCGCCCCCGAAGCACAGTCGCACCACCCGTTTCGAATGCGAATTGCTTTCCAAGCTCCTCCGTATTCCGCTAGACCGTCAAATCCGATTAACCCGTTTTTTTCTTATGCCAGTGTACATTGAGATGCCGAAGCTCGCGGACACCATGACCGAGGGAAAACTTGTTCGCTGGCGCAAACAGGTGGGAGACGCCGTGAAAACCGGTGACATCCTCGCTGAAGTGGAAACCGACAAGGCAACCATGGAAATGGAAAGCTTTGATGATGGGACGCTTCACAAACATCTGATGCAGGCCGGCGAAAAGGTGGCCATCGGTGCAAAAATCGCCGTGCTCCTCAAGAAGGGCGAAACGGCACCGTCTGAGGCTGACATCGCCGCTGCAACCAAATGTAGCCCCGTCGCTGCCCCTGCCCCAGCGAACGCAGCAACGCCCGCACCTGCAACCCCCGCTCAAACAACAACATCGCCAGCCTCCGCCGGATCCACTCCCGCCGGCGGACGTATCCGAAGCTCTCCGCTCGCTCGCAAAATCGCCGCCGAGCGTGGCGTTGCCCTCGCAAACGTCAGCGGAACCGGTCCCAGCGGTCGCATCGTGGCGAAGGACGTTCTCTCCGCGCGCCCTGGCCCAGCCGTGTCCGCGCCCTCTGCCGCGGTTTCCGTGCCCTCCATTCCTCCAACACCCGCTGGACCCAACGACACCGTCATCGAACTCAGCGGAATGCGGCGCGTCATCGCCGACCGTTTGCTCGCGAGCAAAACGCAGATACCCCACTTCTACCTGCACGTGGAAGTCGATGCAGGCCCGCTCATGCAATTCCGCACCGAGCTTAATGCCGCTTCCGAGGCCGCCGGAGGTCCAAAACTTACCGTCAACGACTTCGTCTTGAAAGCCGTCGTCGCTGCCGCAGTGAAGGTACCCGCTGTCAACGCCTCCTTCGCGGGCGACTCCATCATCCAGTACGGCTCAGTGAATCTCTCCGTCGCCGTCGCCGTGGACGACGGCCTCGTCACTCCCGTCGTTCGCGACGCCCAAAAACGCTCCATCAAAGAAATCAGCGAGGCCGTCAAAGACCTCGCAACCCGCGCGCGCGGCAAAAAACTTAAGCCAGACGAGTACCAAGGAGGAACCATCACCGTCTCCAACCTCGGCGCCTACGGAATCGAGTTCTTCGATGCCATCATCAACCCGCCCCAGTCCGTCATCGTCAGTGTCGGCGCAATCCTCAAGAAACCGGTCGTCGGTCCCAGCAACACCATCGTCGCAGGGCAACGCATGGCTGTCGGTGTAAGCGCTGATCACCGCGTCGTCGATGGCGCTGTCGCAGCCCAGTACCTCGCAGAAGTGAAACGCCTCCTCGAGAGCCCGACGCTCATGCTGGTCTAATGACGGGTTTTTTTAGCGTAGCCCGCCTCAGAAGCAGGTTTGAGTTTGCACTGAGCAACCGGAAATGGTTGTCTCTCACCTCCGGTCTCCGGACCAGATTCGTCCGCGGTGGCGCGGTCGGATTGACCTCTGAATCACTCCCCCTCCGCAACTCGCGTCGCGAAAGCATGGTGTGAAACGGAAAGGTCAGCGAGGTCAGTTTTACCCGATGGTGTAACGGTAGCACAGGGGACTTTGACTCCCCTAGTCATGGTTCGAATCCATGTCGGGTAGCCACTGGAACGTTCCACCCTCCGGAACCTCCAATCCATCGCCAAAACATTGCCGAAACATTGCCGAAAAACTCCCGCCGAACCTGTGCAAAACGCGACTCCCAAGTTCTCCCTCGAAGCCACTCGATTCCGTCTTGCCAAAGTCCTCGAAGAAAATCTCCTCTCCCGCGGTGAAGTCGGCGCAGGCTTCAGCATTTGGTACCAAGATCGTTGCGCCAGCTTCAACATCGGACGATGTGGGTCCGACCTCAAATCGCCCCTCTGGACGTCTGACACCCTCGCCCTTGTCTGGTCCGCAACCAAGGGCCCTGCCGTCGCCGCGTTTCTTCACCTTCTCGGACGTCAACAAATCGATCTTTCAAAAAAAATCTCCAGCCTCTGGCCTGAGTTCGGTGCCGAAGGCAAAAAGGAGTTCACCCTGGAAGACCTGTTAACACACCGCACCGGACTTCCCGGGCTCCCAGTGCCTCCAGACGTTTTCGACCACTCATCCGTCGTTCGCGCACTCGCCAAATCAAAGCCGTGGTGGTCAGACCACTCTCACGGGTATCACCCCCGCACCTTCGGATATCTCCTCGATGAAGTGACTCGCCGGATCACTGGTAAAATGACGCTGGGCCAGTACTGGGCCGAACATTTTGCACGTCCCCTCGGACTCGAGTTCTACATCGGCCTGCCCGCCGAACTTCACTCCCGCGCGGCTTCAATGCTCGCGCCTCGTACCGCCATGAGCAAAGAAGACCCTTTTTTCCGAGCGTTCATGACGCCAGGCACGCTGACCTCGCTCTCCTTCGCAACACCGCGCGGCCTCCACTCTGCCCTCTCCATGAACACCCCAGAGGCGCGTTCAGCCGAACTGCCCGCCTTCGGCGGCATCGGAACAGCCGAATCCCTCGCAACCTTTTACGGCCTGCTCGCAACCGACGTTCGCAACGGCTCTACCGCACGAACCGGATTGCCTCTCTGGGCATTGCGAATCCTCGCGGACCCTACCCCCCAAGTCAGTGGACACGATCGCGTCTTGCTCATGCCCACGGCCTTCACCCTCGGATTCATGCGCGACCCTCTGAACGAAAGCGGTGACAAACTCCGCCAAACGTTCGGTCCCTCCACTCAGGCCTTCGGCCACCCAGGCGCTGGCGGCAGCATCGCCTTCGCCGATCCTGAACGAGGCATCGGCTTCTCCTACGTGATGAATCAAATGGAAGCCGGCGTCCTCCCCAACCGCCGCGCCATGGCCCTTATAGAGGCCCTTTACGAGGGAATCTGAGCCGACTTGCCCCCGATCAACCCGAGAAAATGGTGAAGCCGCATTCCCTTCTCGAGAATGCGGCTCTCCGGAGACTCCGGGGCACTGTCCCAGCCCACCTCTCAACTCATCACTTGCCCGCCGTCTTGGCTGGCTCAGTGCTCAACAACTCGAGCTCGTGGATCGACCAAAAGTTCCCCTTCGCCTCGCCGGTCTGAACCACCCGAACCGCTTTCACCTTCGCCGCAGGAAACTTCACTTCCAACAACGCAGACTTCCCTTCCCCCTTCGCCACCGGCTGCCCCCACGTCGTCCCATCCGCCGACAAATACACCTCAAACCCACGAGGGTAATCGTTCGCTGAACCCGTCGCATCAAGCTTCAACCCCGAAACCATCTCCTCTTTCGGCAACGTCACCGAAATCCACATTCCCGGAACCTGCGCCTTCCGCGTGTCGTACCGAGTCTCAATCTGCCCATCCACCGCCCTCGCCATCCCCTCCGGATTGTGACTCGCATCCAACTTCCACCCATTCCGTGACACCGTCGGAGGACCAAACACTTTCAAATCATCCACCGTCCAAGGAGCCGTCCGCTCTGCCACCTCCTTGCGAACCTTCGCCACATCCGCCGTCGTCACTGTGGACGACTTATTGCCAAAGCTGTTCCGAACATAGGACGCAATGGAGGCAATCCATTCGTCGTTATTCGACTCCATCGCAAGCATCTGCGCTTCGTAGGTTTTTCCGTTAATCGGACCCGCCAATCCCTTCAGCAACACCGCGATGAACGCTTCCTTTGAACCATTCACCGTCCGCGAGTTTGCCAGCGGCGGCGCCAACGTCACACCCGGCTTGCCATCAATCGGCGCACCTTTCCCGTCAGGATTGTGACACGCGAAACACAGCTCGCGATAAATCGCATCCCCCTTGTCGAGAAGCGCCTTCTGCGCACCCGAGAACTCGCGCCCCCAAGAACGCTTCGGCGCCATCGTCTGCATCGCAATTTCCTTCGTCCCCGGAGTTCCAATTTTTCCAAACGCACACGCTTGCAACAAATCCTTCGCCTGCGGCGTCCCCAGCAACTTCGCCGTTAACACCGACTGCAACACCACCTTCGCATCCGCATCCTTCGCAAGGTTCGCGTAATCGTCCGCAAACGACACATCCCCCGCTTTGTACAACGTCTCCGAAACCCGAATCGCCGCGCTCCGCATCTCCGCCGCACCATCCTTCATCGCCGCACGCACCGTCGCGGCGTCCGCTGCACCAAGCCCCTCCAACGTCCATAACGCGTGCATCCGCGACTTGATGTCTTTCGAAGACGAAACCATCCCCTTCAACGCAGGAACCACCGAACGATCCTGCTTCAACACCAACAGCTTCTGCGCAGTATCCCGCCACCAGCCATTCGGATGCTCCAAGTGACGCACTAAATCCGCAGGACTGTCGCTGTGCATCGTTGGCTGCGGCCCTGGCTTGAAGTCGTCATGCACCAACCGCCAAATCCGCCCGTGCCCAGCCACCTTATCCAATCCATGCTCTTTCACCACCCCACGCAAGTAACTGCCCTCGCGAACCCAGTTCCCCTCCTGAATGATCCCGCGATACATGTCCACAAGGTACAGCGTGCCATCCGGTGCCGTGTTCATGTTCACCACCCGGAAATACGGGTCCGTCGACAAAATGAACTCCGACTTGTCGTAGGCATTCCGCAAGTAGGTCAACGCATCCTTCACCTCCGCCTTCGTCCGACGAATCAGACGGCCCACCGGCTCCGAGAAGAGCAAGTCCCCTCGAAGGTCCGCCGGCAACCGGTCGCCACGAAAAACCTCCGCACCGCACGTCGCCGTGAAATGATTCAGCGTCTTGTCCTCAGGCCGGAACCGATTTGCCCCGCCCTGAACGTCCGCTAACCCAACCGCCGGCCATACCTGCTTGTAACCTTCCTCAAACTGCTTCTCCAAGTTGTAGCCACCATACAAAATGTGCGTCTGGAAGTTGAGCGGCCCGCGCTCCCCCCCCGCATTCACAAACCACGGCTTCCCAAAGTCATCCTGCGTCAACCCCCACTGCCCGCCATTCCCCGGCGTCGGCTCTTTCAAAGGCGCCCCATGCCCCGGCGTCCACCGCAACCGCCACGCGTTGTAGGTGCAATACAACCAGTTATCCATCGACCAAATCAAACCGCTCTGCTGGTGCTCCATGTTGCCCCCACGCGGCCCACCCTCAAACCACAACACCTTCTTGTCCGCCACTCCATCCCCGTCCGTATCCGTGTAGAGATGAATATCCTGCGTATCCGTCTCGTTCACCAGCAACTCTCCTTTGCCCAACGGAAGAATCATCCGAGGAAGCAACAGCTTGTCGATAAACACCGTATGCTTGTCCAACTTGCCGTCCTTCCCGCTAGACCAGTGCAACGAAACTCGGCTCACCGGCTTGTGCTCGTCCGTCCCATCAATGTCCTGCATGTACGTGCGCATCTCCGCCACAAACATCCGCCCATCGCCGTCAAACGCCGCAGCAACCGGCTCCTTGATATCAGGCTCCGCCAAAACGCACTCCATCCGGTAACCCTTCGGAAGTTTCACCGTCGCCAGCGTCTCCGCAGGTGATAACGGTTTCGGCGATTGAACCGCCGGTGACGCCGTCGCCTGACCCAGTGCTTGAAGCGACCACGCCGCTAGGGATGTCGCCAGAATCGCTCCCCCAAGGAGCGGGATGGTGATTTTATTCATACGTGTGTTCTAGAAAGATTCCGTTTGGCAGACCGGATTAGCGCAAAAAGACGGAACCCTCGTCCCGACCCCCTCGCACACCGGATGCCCTTTTCGCATCAGGGCCTTTTCACCGCACGCCCGTTTCGTGCCATCAACGCCTCGACTTCGTCCGCCTCCACAGGAATCGATGCCGTCAAATCAACCGGCCCCGCTTCCGTCACCACAACATCATTCTCCAACCGAATCCCAAATCCCTCCTCCGGTAGGTAGATGCCCGGCTCCACCGTCAAAACCCACCCTTCCGCAAACGGCGTCGTCATCGCCCCCACATCATGCACATCCAACCCCAGCGTATGCCCCAATCCGTGCATGAAATACTTGCCCCCGCGGAATGGACGATC
>JBEEPE010000239.1:0-2997 GCA_041191265.1 Verrucomicrobiota bacterium
AGAACCTCAGCAACATCGAGGAGGTGAAAGCGCGGAAAGGACCCGTTATCGGCATTGGCACTGAGGGAAGTCGCCTCGCTGACGTGTGCGACGACGCCATCCTCATTCCGGATTGCCCTGACTACCTCTCTCCCATTCTCACTTCCATCCCGCTCCAACTCCTCGCCTACCACACCGCCGTCACCCGAGGTTGCGACGTGGACAAACCCAGGAACCTCGCGAAAAGCGTGACCGTCGAGTAGCCAAGCTCTCTCTAACGCGCTTTCAACGGAAAGCGCTCCGGGAACTCAATGCTCTCAACGTGTAAATCAACGTCCAAATCAGGCCAGTACAAGTGCTCAGGGCTGATGCGTTCCACATGCCCAATTTGTGCGATGGTCGCCGATTGAAACCACGGAAAATCCTCAAAGGCAAGGTGATGCTCGCGCCCATCCAAAATTAGCCACAATCCCTTGGGCGAGATGTTCAACACCTCAACACCCAAAGTGACGATTCCAGTGGATTCGGATTTCTTGCTCATGTTCGTAGACGATACGGGTCAACTCGTTAAGTTCGCTTTCACCAAAACCACGGTTCAGAGCGATCTCAATCGTGGGCTCGATCCAAAACTTCGCCTCGCCGTCTGAGCTCGTAATATGAACGTGCATGCGCGGTTCTTCTCGAGAGAAAAAGAAGAACCGGTACTGGCGGTACCGAAAAACGGTCGGACTCACGGCCTTAGCTTACCAGACCATCCAAACCCGGCAATTGGCGTATCCGCGCATCCCTCTCCAAAAGAGCAGCATGTCAGATAAAAACATTTTCTAACGGTCAGGCTCACTACCGCGCCTGCTGAGTCACGGCTTCCCAAACCAAACGGAACCTCCCAAGAAACGGTTCGAGATGCCTGCCGAAAAAGACCCAGCCCAGCGCAGCCACCGATAAAAATGGTCCAAACGGAATCCGAGCCGCCCACTCGCGCCGCCCCAGCACTGACGCAACAACCGCCCACAACGAGCCCACACACGCACCGCCAAACACCGTTACCACCGCCCCCTTCCACCCGAGAAATGCTCCGACACCCGCCATCAACTTCACATCGCCAAACCCCATCGCCTCACGCGGTAAACTCAGCTGCGTCACCTCCAACTCGATAACATCCACCGCGTTCAAGTCATGCACCGCCCCGCCAGCGTCCCAACGCTCGAGCGCCGCCTCCGCCTCACCCGCACCCATCTCGAACGCTGACCCGTCCGAACGCACCAACCGCATCTTCGTGAATCCCAGCCGCACCCGATCGCTCTTCCGATAAAACAACTCGTTCCAAGAGGACGTCTCTCCGTCGAACTGAATCTCGGCCAAATCCCCCGTCCGCCTCCATTCAAGGCGCACCGGCTCCGCAAACGCGTGGCGCACCGTACCCAAAAACCGTTTCCCCAACTCCGCCACCACCCAGAGCATCCCGAATCCCGTCACAGCCCCAAGCAGTGAAGCCCCTAACCCGCTCATCCCGCCCACCATCCCGTGAATCGTTGGCACAAACGCCGAACACAGCAGACCCATCACCGCGAGACCAAGCGTGGTTTGATCCGGCAAAATGTAAAACTCCACATCCACCACCGCCCCAACCAAAAGCAGTGACGAAAAAATCCAAAACGGCAAAACCAGCCTCACATCCACCAACCAAAACTGCGCCGTCACCGACGCAAAAATCAGCGCGGTAGCCAACTCCACCACCGGGTACCGCAACGGAATCCTCATCCCGCACCCGCGACAACGCCCCCTCTGCAACAGCCACGAACCGACCGGCACATTTTCCAGCCAACTCAGCGACCGCTGACACCCCGGACAAAACGAGCGGCGCGGCTGGTTGACCGACATCTCCCTCGGCCACCGATAAATACAAACATTAAGGAATGAACCGACACACAACCCCGGAAGCAACGAAAGCAGCGTCACCCACGGAAGCATCTGGGGCGTCGTCCATAGTTCCATAAACGATCACCCCGCGCGGTTTCACTCAACCAACGACCAACCGTTACAGAATCGCCCCCATCAGCCGGGCCAATAGTCCGTCAATCGTGACACGCTCTTGCTGCATGGAATCGCGATGCCGCAACGTCACCGTATCCGCCTTCTCCGGACCATTTTCGCCCACCGTATCGAAATCAATCGTCACGCAGAACGGTGTCCCAGCCTCATCCTGCCGCCGGTAACGCCGCCCAATCGCCCCAGAATCGTCGTAGTAAACATTCATGTGAGGCCGAAGCAGATCCCTCACCTCCAGCGCCTTCTTCACCAACTCCGGCTTGTTCTTCAGCAACGGGAAAATCCCGACCTTGATTGGAGCGACACGCGGATGGAACCGCAGCACCGTACGCGTCTCCGTCTGTCCCTTCTCATCCGTGACCTGCTCCTCCTCAAACGCCTCACAAATCAGCGCAAGAATCAATCGGTCAACGCCCGCCGAAGGTTCGATCACATGCGGCACGTACTTCGTATTCGCCTCCTGATCAAAGTATTCCTGCGATTTTCCTGAATGCTGCTGATGCTGCGTGAGGTCGAAATCGCCACGCGCCGCAATCCCCTCCAACTCCTGCGTCCCAAACGGGAAGCGATACAGAATGTCCACCGTAGCCCGCGCGTAATGGGCCAGCTCATCCTTCTTCTGCCAGTACTCTTCCAACGAACTGCGCTTCAACCCAATCCCCTCGTACCACCGCATGCGCGCTTCAACCCAGTACTTGTGCCAAACCTCCCATCCCCAGTTTGCCGCAGGCTCCTCCAATGAGGCTTCTTCCAGTTTCGCCACCGCCCCGACGCTCTTTTCAACCACCTCGTCTGGCTTGATGAAAAACTCTAACTCCATCTGCTCAAACTCGCGCGACCGGAACGTGAAGTTGCGCGGCGTAACCTCATTGCGGAACGCCTTACCAATCTGACAAATGCCAAACGGCACCTTCACCCGCGACGTCTCCAAAACGTTCTTGAACTGAACGAAAATCGCCTGCGCCGTCT
>JBEEPE010000240.1:0-4408 GCA_041191265.1 Verrucomicrobiota bacterium
CTCCTCACCTACGCCACCGGCGCGCCCATCCAGTTCGCAGATCGCGAGGACATCTCCGCAATCGTCACCGAAGCAAGCAAAGACAACTTCGGCCTGCGAACCCTCCTTCACGCCATCATTCAATCCCGTCCCTTCCTTCAAAAATGAACTTCCCCCAGATCAACCTCCGAAAACCCATCTCCCGCCGCCACATCCTTCGCGCTGGCGCCGTTAGCCTCGCGCTCCCCGCTCTCGAAGCCATGCTCCCTCGCTGCGCAAACGCGACGGACAACGCCGCGCCAAAACGCCTGCTGCTGATTGGGCGTAATCTCGGCCTCCACGCCCCGTTCTTGTTTCCCGAAACCGCTGGCCCCAGATACGAGAGCACTCGGTACCTGCAACACCTCGAAGCGCATCGAGGAAAGTTCACCCTGTTCTCCGGCGTATCCCACCCGCGTTACAGCCATCACACCAGCGAACCCGGCCTTTTCACCGGTGTCGAATGGGACCGCATCAAAGAACCCGCTAAATGGATGCGCAACAGCATCTCGCTGGATCAGTTCGCCGCAGCCAAAATGGGTGGCGACACCCGCTACAGAAACTTGGTCATGGGCCTTCAAACCCGTGACTTTTCGTGGAACGGGAAGGGCGTGCCGGTTCCGCCCGAGAGAAGCGCGCTCGCGGTCTTCCGACAACTCTTCACCGATGGAAGTCCCGACGAAGTGGCGAACGAGATGCACCGACTCAAAACGGGACGCAGCATCCTCGACCAAGTGAGCAACCAAGCCAAAGAGCTGGGCCGCACCCTCGGAAACGAAGACCGCGAACGCATGGACCTCATGTTCAGTTCCGTGCGGGATGCAGAACAGGGGCTCATCCGAAACGAGGCATGGCTCAATAAACCAAAACCGCACGTCGATTACACCGCACCCAAAGCCGATCCCTCTGCGGCACTCCTCACTCAGCGCCTCACCCTCTGGTTCGATGTCATTCGCCTCGCGCTGCAAACGGATTCCACGCGCATCATACTGTTCGCTGTGGGAGAAGCAGGACGCCCCAACCTCGAAGGAATCACCCTCGCCCACCACGACGCCTCGCACCACGGAAAGGACGAAACGAAGATCGAACAATTAGCCCTGATTGAAGAAGCCGAACTCAAGGTTCTCGGCCATTTTTTCACGGGGATGCAACAAGTCCGTGAGAACGACAAGACGTTGTTCGACAATACCACCATCCTCAGCGCCAGTAACCTAGGCAACGCCTCCGCTCACACGTGCGAGAACTTACCCATCCTCCTCGCGGGAGGCGGATTCAATCATCAAGGACACGTGCTGAAAAATCGAACGGACAACACACCGCTCTGCAACCTGTACTTGCGAGTCCTGCAAAACCTCGGCATCCCGACCGACACCTTCGGAACGAGCAGCGGCATCCTCAGCGACGTCTAGGATTTTCGTGTTCTGGCCCACGCGCTCAGTGTCGCCGCCTAACCTTCGAGTACTAAAAAGCCAATGCTGGGTGGCTACTTACCACGCCAGACATCCGCACCCCGACCGCACGCCAAAGAAAGCTGAGTCAGGTAGATCACAGCTTGGTTGGCATCACCTTTGTCCACGGTGTGAACGCCCCCATGGCGTGCTGCCGGATTTTGCGCCGCCAAACCTTGTCCATACAGAACGCAAACAGCGTGTCCTGTTCGTTGCCTCCAATGGCGACTCCGGTGACTCGCGAACGGTCTGGCACGGGCAAGATCACCTGCGTCGGGCCATCGTCCGCACTGATTTGAATGCCGCTTCGTGTTGCGATGAACTGCCTGCCTTCCAGCGAATAACACACGGACTCGGTTCCAGCATCGTCGTCCCAATCATTCACGTGCAGATGGAAATAGCGCTCCTTGTTTTTGAGCGAACCGTCCGCGGCAATCTCATAACTGTACACCCATTTTGAGTGACCCTCTGCCACGGACAGAAGCCACTGATCGGGACGGTAAGCCATCCCCGTTGCGAACTTGATGCCTGCATCCACCCGCCGCTTTTGGCCGTCTTTCACAAGCCACACAGACCCTCCGCTGTTCGGCTTCTTGTCATCGTTCGCGGTGACGTAAAGGCACCCATTCGGCATCGCTAACACCGAATGCGCTGGAAGGCCTTCCACCACCACGCGGCTTTTGCCCGACTCGTCGTAACTCAACACATTGCCCGACCTTTCCGAAACAGAGTAGAGCGCACCGTCCGGTCCAATACTCACGCAGTGCGCATTCCCAGTGTCAGTGGAAAACTCTTTCACACTGCCATCCAGAGTGATGCGATGAATTTTGTTGGCGGATGTGTCAGCAAAGAACACCTCGCCCTTCGCATTACAAGCTGGGCCGCGCGTGCTTTTGAATCCGCTCGCCACCAGTTGCCACTCCTCGCCGGGCACCAAGATCTCTTGCGCCCTCGGCGCGCTTGACCCCGCGTGGACGCGCTCTGGCCAGCCTTTCCAAAGATAGGCCATCGCCTCGCGCCAGTATTCTCCGTACCCCGCCACATGCCGCCCTTCGACCGTGCGAAACTGATAATCGTAGCCCGCAAACTTGAGTGCCTTGTCCATCTCCTGATCGAGCGTGTACCAGTCGCCCGCACAGTTTTCCATGTCGCGCGTCGCCGTTGTGAGGAAGGCACGAATAGGCTTCGCCTCAAACTTACGAACCATCGTCGGAAATTCGTGCCCACCACGAAACGCCACCCAGCTTCCACTGGCCGCGTAAACGCGGCTAAACGCCTCAGGCCGATTCCATGCCGCCGTGAACGCCGCAATGCCCCCACTACTACCTCCGGACATGCACCGATCATTGCCATCAGTAGATAAGTTGAGCTGAAGCTCCTTCCCCACGAACGGAAGCAGTTCTTCAACGAGAAACCGCACGTTGTTATCGTTGATTCCGTCGTACTCAAAGTCTCGGTTACGACGTCCCGTGGTGCCTTTCATGGGCGCCGGCACTTCCCCCGGCCGCACGAAAACCCCCACGGTCACAGGCATTTCTTTGGTGGCAATCATCACCTCCATCAGCTCCTTCTCGCGCGGGTTGTATCCGTCTGTCTTCACGTAGACACACGCTCGTTTCGAAGCATCGTACTGGGCGGGGATGAAGACGGTCACTTCGCGGGTGGTGCCCGGAAAAATGGCGCTCTGTTGAAACGTAAACTGCTTAACCGAACCCTTTGGCACGTCTTCGCTTTTGATGGCAGGCGGCTCATAGGATGCCCCCTCCTTCGCCGGTTCCTGATGCAAAATACTGCCCGCGAGCGGTATAATGAACCATTGCAAATGCGGGTCGTTCGGTTGCAACGTCCATAAATCCACACGAGCACCGGATTCCTTCTTCCCGCCGAACAAGTCCATTCCCATTCCCGGCGCATGCTTGGGCGTAAGGGAGTACGCGCCGTTATCGCGCTTGGTCAGAGTCCACAACTGGGACGGGGTACCCGTACCCTTTTCGAGCACGATGTTCGCGCCCTGCTTCGCAAGCCCCTGCGCCACTGCGAGAACCAATGACGGTTCGTGCGCGGGTTTAATCGTAAACAGCCCATCCTGCGCAGGCACAACGGTCCACTGTTGATGTAATGCATTGGCGGCCTCGTTGATGGTGACAGTCGTGCCCTCCGTCGTTCCAGCTTCGCGGGCTTCGAGCGTCATCTTCGGCGCGCTAACCGGTACGATTTTGTAAACTCCCCAATCCTCTGCGCTAGCCGAGAAGAGACTCAGTGCGCCGAACGCGATGACCAACAGATGCGATGGGACCTTCATAAATCACCGATGGTTGAAATGCCTGAAAACGAGCTAGTCAGCGCTTACTTGGGCGCTGGAGGTTCAACCGCGAGATCTGCCTCAGGCACCAACGCAAAGGGTGTCGCCGGATCCTTCAGGTGCTTGTCGAAGAACGTCCGAATCATTTCATTGACCGCAGGTTTGCCAAACGCCGGCCCTCCGTGCCCCGACCCCGAAAACTTTTGAAGCCACACCGCAACCCCCTTCTGCTTGAGCGCGGTAGCAAACTCCTCGCTTTGAGCATACGGCACAAGCGCGTCGTGCGTGCCGTGGAGAATCAACACCGGCGGACAATCCGCGCTCACATAATGAATCGGACTCACCGCGGCGCTCTTCGCTTGGTCATCCAGCTTTGTTCCAATCAAGGACGAGTACGGATCGCTCGGTGTGTTGAAGCGAAAAATGTTCGCGATGTTCTTATCGTCGGCCGCCTGCTGTACGACGGAGTAAAAATTCGTGGGGCCGAAATAGTCACACACCGCACTGATGCGATCGGAGAATTCCGCATTCCCGCCAATCGGCTCAAATGCTCTCTTTCCGCCTGTAACCCCCACAAGTGCGGACAGATGCCCCCCAGCCGAAGCTCCGATAACGCCAACACGTTCCGGATCAATCGAGT
>JBEEPE010000241.1:0-24240 GCA_041191265.1 Verrucomicrobiota bacterium
TGATGGCGATGAGCTCGGATTTGAAGAGGTCACCTTGAGCGGTTTGAGGGGCCTTTGGCAGCATGCTGTTTCCCAGATTTTTGGGGATTTCGCCCCCAATCCCGAGCAAAAGGCATGCCAACACGCCACGCTATAACATTGCCCCTCAATGCTTTGCTGATTTATTCAGGGCCGACTGAAATAGGGTTGGAAATTCGGGGCGATGGCGCGTGAGATGGGCGTGATGCAGAAGGGGGGTAACACGATTGGCTCTGGGAACCGGCGTAAGGGCGGGGGGTTCCTGCGTTTTCTGCGTTGGGTGGCGCTGCTGTTTTTCTTGGTGTTGTTAGCGGCGGGAGGGGTGGTTTGGTGGTACAAGATTGAGTGGGAGGGGAAGGCGCGGGCGTTGGATTATGACCGGTTGCGGGAGATGGAATCGGCCAGCGTGATTTTTGATCGGAACGGGGATGAGGTGGCGCGGCTGTTTATTTTCAACCGAGAGGTGGTTCCGTTGAAGGAGTTGTCGCCGTTTTTATTGAAGGCAGTGGTGGCGAAGGAGGACGCGCGGTTTTACCAGCATCGCGGGGTGGATTTGCGAGGGGTGATGCGGGCGGCGCAAAAGAATTTTGTGTCTGGGGCGAAGAAGGAGGGGGCGAGCACGATTACGCAGCAGTTGGCTCGGAACACGTTTCGTGAGGAGTTGCCACCGGAGGAGCGGACGATTCGGCGGAAGCTGTTGGAGATGTTTGTGGCGTGGGAGATTGAGCGTCGGTTTAACAAGGACGAGATTCTCGAGTTGTATTTGAACCGGATTTTGTTTGGGAGCGGGCTTTGGGGGGCGGAATCGGCGTCGCAGGCGTATTTTGGGAAGACGGCGCGCGAGTTGAGTTTGGAGGAGGCCGCGATGATGGCGGGGTTGATTCGGAGTCCGGGCCGCTTTTCGCCGTGGTCTGACCGGCAGCGGAGTACGCAGGAGCGGAATTACGTTTTGTTGAGGATGCGCGAGTTGGGGATGATTGGTGAGGCGGAGTATGTGGGAGCGCGTGAGCGGGATGTGGTGGTGAAGAATCGGAAGACGGCGCGGCGCGACAGTTATGCTGCGGACATGGTGGCGGCGCAGATGCGCAAGTTGTTTGGGACGGAGAGTGCGTTGAGTGATGGGTACCGGATTCATACGACGCTGGATTTGCGGTTGCAGCGGGCTGCGGAGAAGGCGATGGCGGAGCAGTTGACGGTGATGGAGAGTCGGGCGGGTTACGCGCATCCGACGTATTCGGCGTTTGAGGCGGCGTTTAAGAAGTCGCGTCAGCGTACGGATGAGGAGGGAAAGAAACCGGTGGAACCTGATTATTTGCAGGGGACGTTTGTGATGTTGGACAATCGGACGGGGGCGATTCGGGCGATTGCGGGGGGGCGTGATGCGGCGCACAGCGAGTTTAACCGGGTGCTTTCGTCGAAACGACAGGCGGCGGGGGTGTTTACACCGCTGGTGTTTGCGACGGGGTACTCGCATGGGTTGAATCCGAACTGGGTGGTGCAGGATGCGCCGATGGACAATCGGCAGGTGATGATTGGGGGGACGATGGGGTTGTTGGGTGAGTGGGGGGTGGAGCGGATGGACAACGGGTGGGAGGGCGGGTTGAGCGCGCATTCGGTGTTGGTGAAGGGGAAAAATGCGGCTGCGGTTCGGTTTGGGATGGGGATTGGGGAAGATTTGAATCAGGCGTTGGAGCGGGTTCGGGCGAAGGCGGCGGAGTTTGGGGTGCGCAGTTCTCTGCGGAACTATTCATCGACCTTTTTGGGGGCGAGCGAGGTGACGGCGATGGAGATGGCGTTGGCTTACACGGTATTTCCGAACGGAGGCGAGCGGCCTGACGCGCCGTTTTTGGTGGATCGGATTGAGGATCGGAAGGGGCGTCAGCTCTACAAGTTTGTGCAATCTCGGCAACCGGTTCTTTCGGGTGGGGTTTCGTATCAGGTGCACCGCTCGTTGCGGGATGTTTTGACGAAGGGAACGGGGGTGGATGCGACGGCTTCGCTTGGATTGAAGCCGATGGAGGCGGGGGGAAAATCGGGAACGGCGTACGATTCAACGGACCTATGGTTTGCGGGGTACAACAGCGAGGTGACCTGCGTTGTTTGGTCGGGGTTCGACCGGCAACGTCGCTCGATTGGGGAGAATGTCTTCAGTCGGTCGGTGGTTTTGCCGGTGTGGGTTTCGATGATGAATGCGGCGGCGGAGGTGTTTCCACCGAGAGCGATTCAGGATCCGGGTGGTTGGGAGCGTCACGGGGTGTGTTCGAAGTCGGGGATGATGCCGACGCCGTTGTGTCACGAGACGGTGGTGGTGGGCGATGCGGAGGAGAAGCGGATGACGGTGGTGGAGGAGTGGTTGGCGCCTGGGCAGAAACCTCGGGATCCGTGTGAGTTTCACGGGGGAGCGCGGGCGCGTGCGGCGCGCGGGCGCGGAGGGGAAACGGGCGTGGTGCGTGCGACGGCGGTGGGGGTTGGGGATACGACTGGGGTGGAGGCGGTGAAGTTGTTGGGGGTCACGGTGGAGGGGGAGGATCCGTTTCGGGCGTATCAAGCGGTGGAGATGGCGTTGGCGATTCGCGCTTGGAAGGATTCGGGGCTGAATGCGCCGGTGCGGAACACGACGCAGGCTCCGGAGGGGGCGCCCGGTGGGGAGGCCCCGGTGAAGACTGCGCCGGTGGTTGTGCCGAAGGCGGTTCGCGTGAATCCGGTGGCGGGAGAGGGTGCGGTGAAAGAGGCGGGCGGTGTGAAACCGGTGCCGAAACTGGACTTTTAGGCGTTTTGGGTGATGGCGATTCGAGTACGCAAGGAGCGGTTGGATGTTTTGTTGGTGCGCCGAGGCTTGTTTGAGAGTCGCGAACGTGCGCAGCGTGCGGTGATGGCGGGGGATGTGACGGTCGCGGGACAGGTTGCGTTAAAGTGCGGGACAAGTTTTGCGGAGGACGTGGTGGTGGAGGTGAGGGCTCCGGCGAAATACGTTGGGCGTGGCGGTTTTAAGCTGGAGGGGGCGTTGGATGGGTTTGGGGTGAATCCTGAGGGGTGGACCTGTTTAGATATTGGGGCTTCGACGGGCGGGTTTACGGATTGTTTGCTTCAGCGGGGAGCGGTGCGTGTTTACGCGGTGGATGTGGGGCATTCGCAGTTGGATTGGCGGATTCGTTCGCATCCGAGAGTGGTGGTGAAGGAGCATCTGAACGCGCGGCATTTGAGTGCCGAGGACGTGCCTGAGTTGGTGGATCTCGTGGTGATTGATGTGTCGTTCATTTCACTGACGCTCATTCTTGGACCGGCGTTTGAGCGGGTGCGGGCGGGCGGGTTGGTGATTCCGCTGATCAAGCCGCAGTTTGAGTTGCGTCGGGAGGATGTGGCGCGCGGCGGGGTCGTGCGAGATCCGGCGCTTCATGCCAGCGCGGTCGAACGGGTGCGGACGTTTGTGGCGGGGATTTCGGGCGTGGGTTGGGAGGGGGAGATGGTTTCGCCCATTACGGGGGGCGACGGGAATGTGGAGTTTCTTGCGCTTTTGCGGAAGGGATGAGCGTTGAGATAGGCGTTGGTTGCCTTAGGATGGAATCCTATGAAGCAAAACGTCCCGATTCGCATTCGCGCGGTGGTGGGTATCAACTCAGGGCACGCGATGTTTTTGGAGGCGCCGGAGAAGGTGTTCGTGATCTATGTGGACGATCACATGGGGCGTGTCTTGGGGGATTTTATGGAAGAGCGAAAACACCCTCGACCGCTCACCCATGATCTTTTCCACCATACGCTTTTGGGGTTCGGTGTCTCGCTCCGGAGCGTGGTGATTCACGATGTGCGCGGGGAGACGTTTTATGCGCGGGTGGTTTTCCGGGGCCAGAACGAGGTTTTGGGAACGGAGAAGGTGGTGGAGGTGGATGCGCGTCCGAGTGATGCGCTGGCGCTCGCGTTGCGCTGCAAGTGTCCGATGCTGGTGGCGCAGCGGGTGTTGGATGAGGTGGAAGATCGGACGGATGCGATCGAGCAGTACGAGCGAGAGATGCGCGAGCGCGAGGCTGGGGACGTGGATCTCGATGCGTAGTGGGTCTGGGCCTGATGGGGCGTATGGGGCGTATGGGTCCTATAGATAGCAGGTTATGATTTTGCTTCTGGAGGGGGGTAGACGGTTTCCGAGAAGGCTTTGAGTCGGGAGGGGATTTCTCGAAGGCGCGTTTTGATTGAGAGGCGTAGGGGGACGGGTGTGCCGGTAAATCCGCGGGCTCTGATTCCGAAATGGCGTGCGAGGAAAAGGCAGCGCGGTTGGTGGAAATCGTCGGTGACGGTGATGATTTCTTTGAGATGGAAGGTTTCCCGCGCGTTGCGGAGGGAGAGCAAAGTCCGGGTGCCCTCGTTATCGGCTTCCATGGTGTTTGCTGGCACGCCTCGTTTCAAGAGGGCCTCTCGCATCGCGAGGGGTTCATTGTACTCGGGGCGTCGTCGATCACCGCTGAGGATGATGCGACCGGCTTTGCCCGCGTGATAGAGCGTTGCTGCGGCATCCATTCTGCCTTCGAAGAAGGGGTTGGGTTGGTGGTTGCGTTGTTTTGGGGAGGTGCCGAGGACGAGGAGGGTGGAGTTGGCTGGGATTTCGTTCGCTTTGCAGGTGGTACGTCCGACGGCGCCGAGGAGGATCCAGACGTTTGTGGCGGCGAGTGGTGCGGCGGGGACGGCGACGAGGAGGAGGATTGCTAAACGTAGGCGCGCACGGAGTGGCTTGCGCGGCGGGGGCGCTGGGGTGACGGGGTCGCTGATGGACGCGGCGGACGGCATGAGATTCCCGTGGGAGCGACGTTATTGCATGCGATTCACGCAACGGAGCAGGTAGGGGAGGAGCTGTTTTTTTCGGGAAACAACTCCCGCGAGCTCCCAGATGAAGGGAGCAGTTTCTGGATAGTCCACGGTTTTGAGGAAGCGAGATTCGCCTCGGACGAGGAGGAGGGATGTTTGCTCGTTGATGTCGGTGACGAGGAGTGAAGCGAAAAGAAGGTTTTGTTGGAGGCGTCGGGCTTCCAAGGCTTCGAGGAGGCTTTCTCGTTTTCCTGCGAAGTGGGCGAAGGACAGCTCTTCGATTTGGGCGACGGCGAAGCGTTCCCCGTTCTCTTCGTAGACTTTGGAGTCGGCGTTAATGGCTTGGTCCGCCGACATGGTGAGTAGCGGGGAGCCGACGGAGAAGATATCGGCCGCGAGTTGTGCGGGATCGAGCCCGGTGATTCCGGCTAGCGTGGAGAGGACGGTTCGGTCGGTGGGCGTGGCGGTGGGCGAGGTGAGGTTGAGCGTGTCTGAGATGAGCCCCGCCATGAGGAGCCCTGCGATGGGTTTTGGGATGGGGATGCCCGCGTTTTGGAAGCATTGGGCCACGATGGTGCTGGTGGAACCCACGGTGGTGTTGAAGAAGTGGATCGGGGTGTGACTGGAGAAACCGCCGAGCTTGTGGTGGTCGATGACTTCGACGATGGGGACGCGGTCAGCGCCTTTGACGGCCTGAGTCAACTCGTTGTGGTCGACGAGGATGAGTTGACGCTGGATGGGTTTGATGAAGTCGGACTTCGAGAGGATGCCGGCGAGGATGCCGTTGTCGTCGAGGACGGGGAACACGAAGCCTGCGCTTTCGGCAGCGATTTCGCGGGCTTCGTCGAGCGGGGTGTCGATGTGAAAGCTGGTGAAGTCGCGGAGGACCATTTGTTCGACGCGGACGGCGCCACGGGCGAGGAGCACGGAGGTCGCGGTGTCGTGGGGCGAACTGATCATGGTGACGTTCGCGGTCCGTGCGGCTGCGCGGATTTCTTCGCTGATGGAATGGCCTCCGGTTACGACGATGGCGTGAACACGTTCGCGGATGGCGATTTCCTGAATGTGCGGGCGGTCGCCGACGAAGAGAACGACGAGTTTGTCTTTGTAGCGTTGGAGGCGTGGAACGAAGGAGTCTTGGGCCATGGCCCCGACCATGAGGAGTTGTTCGACGGGTTCTGAGCTGAGGGAGCCGGTGACGAGCGAGCCGCCGAAGGTCGTGACGATGTCCGCGAGCGAGGCGGTGACGATGCGCGCGGAGGCGGCTTCATCGCGGGAGGGGAAAAGGTGGCTGGTGATTTTGAAGGCGCTGAGGAGGCCGAGGCAGCGGTGTTCGGCATCGGTGACGGGGAGTCCTCGGAGGCCTTTATTGTCGATGAGTTGGATGGCGTCGTAGACGGGAGAGTCGGCGCGAACGGAGAGGACTTTTGCCTGCATGACGTCGCGGACCTTGGGGCTCACGTCGGTGAATAAGGTGGGGGCTTCGACGTTGAAGAGGCGGAGGACGAAATCGATGCGTTCGTTGGTGTTTCCGGTTCGGCCGGCGACGACGTCGGGCACTCCGGAGAGGCGCTTGAACTCGGCGTAGGCGAGGGCTGCGCAGATGGAGTCCATGTCCGGATTTTTGTGACCGATAACGATCGTGAGCATGGGAGGAGGCTACGGCTGGGGGGGTATTTTGGCGAGGAGGATGGGCGAGGGCGGGGGCGTGTTGTGTGGGATTTTGCGAGGATTTCGCGATGGCGTGAGGGGAGGGTTACTGGCAACGTGATGGGCTCAAATCGACTACGGACATGGCATACTTGAACGACAACTATTTGAAGCTGAAGGCGGGCTACCTCTTTCCGGAGATTGCGCGGCGGGTGAAGGCGTTTTGCGATGGCAACCCTGAGGCGGCGAAGCGCCTGATTCGTTGTGGGATTGGCGATGTGACGGAGCCGTTGCCGGATGCGGTGCGTACGGCGATGCATGCGGCGGTGGATGAGTTGGGCAAGCGCGAGACGTTTCGTGGATATGGGCCTGAGCAGGGGTACGAGTTTTTGCGGTCGGCGATTGCGGCAAATGATTTTCGGGCGAAGGGGATTGAGGTGGCGGATGACGAGATTTTCGTATCGGACGGGAGTAAGTGCGATTGCGGCAATATTTTGGACATCTTGGGGAATCGCAATCGGATTGCGGTGATGGATCCGGTTTATCCGGTTTACGTGGATACGAATGTGATGGCGGGGCACACGGGGGATGCGTTGGAGGGGGGCGGGTATGAAGGGTTGGTTTATTTGCCTTGCACCGAGGCGAATGGGTTTGTGGCGGACGTACCGACGGAGGCGGTGGATTTGGTGTACTTGTGTTTCCCGAACAACCCGACGGGGTCGGTGGCGACGCGGGCGCAGTTAGAGGCTTGGGTGGCGTATGCGCTGCGGCACGGGGCGATTCTTTTGTTTGATGCGGCCTACGAGGCGTACATTTCGGATCCGTCGATTCCGCATTCGATTTATGAGATTCCTGGGGCGCGGGAGTGTGCGATTGAGTTCCGTTCGTTTTCGAAAAACGGTGGCTTTACGGGGACGCGGTGCGCTTACACGGTGGTACCGAAGTCGTTGAAGGCGCGCACGGGTGCGGGCGAGTTGCATCCGTTGCATGGGTTGTGGAACCGGCGCATGAGCACGAAGTTCAACGGGGTGCCCTACATTGTTCAGCGGGGTGCGGAAGCGTTGTACTCGGAGAGCGGGCGGGCGCAGGTGGCGGATTTGATCACGCATTACATGGGGAATGCTGCGGTGTTGCGCGAGGCGGCTCAGGGAGCTGGGTTGTCGGTTTGGGGTGGGGTGAACGCGCCGTATTTGTGGGTTAAGACGCCGGCTGGGATGACTTCGTGGGAGATGTTTGACCGGATGTTGGCGGAGGCTGCGGTGGTGATTACGCCGGGGAGCGGATTTGGTTCTGCGGGGGAAGGGTATTTCCGGATTAGTGCATTTAACTCGCGTGCGAACGTGGAGGAGGTTGGGCGCCGGATTCGCGCGATTGCGTGGTGATTCGGTGCGGGAGTTGCGGTTAGCTGGGCTGGGTTGAGCGATTTGACGGAGTGCAGGTCGCTACTTGGTTCGAAGAACGTGACTGAAAGGACAGAGAAACGTCAGCAAACGGAGACATGAGAATGAGAACGATGAGAACGATTCTTGGGATGATTGCGGGAGTGGGTTTTAGCGGGACCGCGTTGATTGCTGCCGATGGGGTGGCTTCAGGTGGTGAGGGCGGTCGTGAACGGTTGACCTTGGGAGGGGGCTGTTTTTGGTGTGTGGAAGCGGTTTACCAGCGGATTGAGGGGGTGACGAAGGTGGTGAGCGGGTATGCAGGTGGGCATGTGCCAAACCCGACGTATGAGCAGGTTTGCGAGAAGAAGACGGGGCACGCTGAGGTGGTTCAGATTGAGTTTGATCCGGCGAAGGTGAAGGTGGAGCACCTGTTGGAGGTGTTTTGGGTGGCGCATGATCCGACGACATTGAACCGGCAAGGGGCGGATCGCGGTCCGCAGTATCGGTCGATTATCTTGTTTGAGAACGAGGCGCAAAAGACGGCGGCGGAGGCTTCTAAGGCGAAGGCGCAGAAGGATATTTTCGAGCCGATTGTGACGGAAATCGTGAAGCTGGAGAAGTTTTACGCGGCGGAGGGGTACCATCAGAACTACTTCAACCAGAATGCTTCGAAGAATCCGTATTGCGCGGTGGTGATTGAGCCGAAGGTGCGGAAGTTGGTGGAGAAGGGAGTGATCAGCCGTAAGCCGCTGATTGGCGTGGAAGGGGGGGCGAAATGACGGGGGCGGAGAAGCGTGGGTTACGGTCACGGGCGCAGCGACTGGCTGCGGTGGTGCGTGTGGGGCATGCGGGTGTGTCGGACGGATTGGTTGCGGCGTTGGACCAAGCGTTTACGGGGACCGACCTTGTGAAGGTGAAGTTTGACGGTCAGAAGGAGCATCGGCACGACATCGCGCCGGTGCTGGCGGAGCGGACGGGGAGCACGCTGGTGCAGGAGCTGGGGCATGTGGCGGTTTTCTTTAGGCCGCTTCCCGCTGGGCGTGAGGCTGCGCGGTGAGGCGGGGAATGTTTTTTGATGGGAGACTTGGGCGAATGAACACTGCGTCCAAGTTTTTGATGGGTTGGGTTTGCGGGTTTGTGCTGCTGGGTGTGTCCCGCGTTTTTGCGGGCGAGGTGGGGGCGGTGCATGCGGGGGGGCGCGTGATTTTCCGCGAGGGGGCGCGCGAGATTGGTTGTTATCAAGCGGAGCCGTTGTCGGTCCCTACGGGAGTGGCTGCGGTGCAGCGTCGGGGTGGGTACTTGCATCCCTTGCGGACTCCAGAGGGCCATGTGGTCACGGGAGATTTTCCAGCGGATCATCGGCACCATCATGGGGTGTGGTTTGCGTGGACCAAGGCGGAGTGGGGTGGGCGTGCGACGGATTTTTGGAATCTGGGGGCGGGATTGGGAGGAGTTGAGGGGGGCGAGGTTCGGAGGGTTTGGAATGAGGGGGGCGCGGGGTGTTTGAAGGCGGGGCATCGGGTGGTGGATTATTCGAGCGGAGTCTGGGATTTGGTTTTGGAGGAGGAGTGGGAGGTGCGGTTTGGTTCGGGCGAATCGGGTGGGCGCGTCTTTAACCGAGTGGACGTTACCGTCGGTCAACGGGTGGCGGGTCAGGGGGCCTTGGTTTTGCCAAGCTACCATTATGGAGGATTCGCGTTTCGGGGCTTGGACGCGTGGAGCGGTGTTGAAGGAATGCAGGTGCTTGCCTCGGGCGGGGTGAGTGATCGGACGGGTGTTGAAGGAGGCGGCCGCGTTTGGGTGGCGTTGACGGGAGCGGTGGGCGAGGGGGGGGGAGCGCGCGGGAGCGTTGTGGTGATGGGGCATCCGACGAACTTTCGTCATCCGGAGCCTGTTCGGATGCATCCCAAGGATCCGTACTTTTGTTTTGCGCCTCAGCGGGCTGGGGGATTCTCGCTTGAGGCGGGGAAGCCGCATACTGTTTCGTACCGATTGATGATAGTGGACGGGGCGGTTTCGGCGGCTGAGGCGGATGGGTGGGCGCGGGAGTGGGCGCAGGTGGATGTTTCGGAGCGTCGTTGCTGCACCTCGCCGACGAGTCGGGGCTATTTTTTTAAGCGGTAGCGCGTTAGGATGAGGTGATTTTATGAAGACGATTGGATTTATTGGGTGCGGGAAGATGGCTTCGGCGTTGGCGATTGGGGGTGTTCGCGCAGGGGTTTTGGTGGGGGGGGATTTGTTGTTTTCGGATGTGCATGGTCCTTCGGCGGAAGCCTTGGCGGGAGCGACAGGCGGGCGGGTTTCGGAGACCAAGGATCTTGTGACTGCTGCGGACGTGATTGTGTTGGCGGTGAAGCCTGCGGATGTGGCGGGGGTGTTGCGTTCGTGTGCGGGCGCGCTCGCTGGTAAGTTGGTGGTCTCGATCGCGGCGGGGTTGGGGTTGGGCCGACTGGAGGAATGGAGTGGAGCGGGTGTGCGGGTGGTTCGGGTGATGCCGAACACTCCGGTGATGGTGGGGGCTGGGGCAGCCGCTTTTTCGATGGGGGCTGGGGCGACGGCCGAGGATGGGGAATGGGTGCGGCAGCTATTTTCTGCGACTGGGTTATGCGTTCAGGTGCCGGAGAGGCTGATGGATGCGGTGACGGGGTTAAGCGGGAGTGGTCCGGCTTACGGGTATGTTTTGATTGAAGCGTTGGCGGATGGCGGGGTGCTGATGGGGTTGCCGCGCGAGACGGCTTTGAAGCTGGCAGCGCAGACGTTGATGGGGGCGGCTCGGATGGTTTTGGAGGGGGGGAGTCCGGGTCCGTTGAAGGATGCGGTGGCGAGTCCGGGCGGGACGACGATTGCGGGGCTTGAGGTGCTGGAGGTGAATGCGGTGCGCGGAGCACTGATGCGAGCGGTGCGTGCTGCGGCGGAGCGTTCGGTGGCGATGGGAGGATGATGTTGTATGGGGAGACCGGACCGGTTTCGTTGGGCGCTTTTGGGGATGTTGTTGGTGGCGCTCTCTGGCGCTCGTTCGGCGGGCGATGGTGAGCGGGTTGCCGTCGCGTCAGACCAGCAGAAGGGAGGGGGGGTGGATGCTGGGTTGGGGAGGCGCCGTGCGGCGTTGCGGCTGAAGGTTGTGGAGAGCATGGGGGCGGCGCGGTGGGACGATGCGGCGCGCGATCTGGCAGAGCTGCTGTTGCTGGAGCCGGGGGACGTGGAGTGTTTGCTGAATCTTGGGCAGGTGCGTCAGCGGCAGGGGGATGTTGGTGCGGCAATTGGGTTTTATCGTGAGGCGGTTCGGCGGGAGTCGGAGAATGCGGCGGGGTGGATGATGTTAGGGTTGGCGGAGATGGAGCGGGGCGAGGTGTTGCGTGCGTGCGCGAGTTTGGCGATGGGGGTTGCAATCGAGCCCGGCAGCGCCCGGGGTCACCGCTGGTACGGGATGGCGCTGGCACGGCGGGGGTGGAATGACGCCGCGGAGGCGGAGCTGAAGCGGTCGATGGAACTGGACGGGAAGGATTCCGGAGCGCATTTCAATCTGGCTCTCCTGTATTTGAACCGGAAAGAACCGGCTTATGGACTGGCCCGATACCACTACATGACCGCGGTGGATTTAGGCGGCGAGCGAGATGACGTGGTCGAGGCGCTTCTTGAAAAGGGGGGCAAATCGGACGGAGAGACGAAGGGGGCGGCAGGCGGGGGCGCACGGGGTGAATCCGAGGCGACGCGTTAGCGTTTGGCTGAGGAGCATATGATGTCACCAAAATGGGGCTGACACGTACGGAGCTGTCGGCAAGATGGAGATATGGCTACGTACATCTACGAGACCACGAACGAAACTGGACCGGTGAAGCGGTATGAGATTCAGCAGAGCATGAAGGACGCTCCGCTGACCCGTCATCCTGAGACAAGCGAGCCGATCCGCCGAGTCATCAGCGGGGGTTTTGGGGTTATGTCGAAGGGGGCAGGGCAAAATGCCGCACCGACGGCTCCGAGTGGAGGATCGTGCGGAACGGCGTGTGGTTGTCATTGATGGCGCTGCATTTCTGCTTTTTGCGGTTGAAAGAGGCTATTGGCTGAGTTTTGAAGCTCTGGGTGAGCGCCGCGATTCCGGAAGATTTGTCTGTCATTCACGGTCGATTCGGTGTTTCTCACACTCTGACAGTGTCGGCGGGTAAGCGTAATCCTACTCGGTTTGTCGACTGCCCGAGTGGGTAGTCACCGATACGGGCTGGCTTTTCGAAGGGGATTCTTCGAATGCCTGAAGTGCTCCTGAGTCCGACAGAAGTCTAGAATATGGATAGTGCTCTTGTTTGGTTTTTTTCAATCGTTGGATACTTCTTTGTATCGTCGTTCTTTGAGTGGGCGTTGCATCGCTATGTGATGCACCGGCCGGTGGGTTGGTTTGTTTATCCGTTCCGCGCGCACGCGCAGATTCATCACCAGATTTTTAAGGCGGATCATACTTACCATCTCGTTAATCCGACTGATCGTGAGACGATTCCTATGGCGTGGTGGAACGGCCCAGTCTTGGTGGTTTTGGGTTCTGCGCCGATGGCGATGGTTGCCTTCATCTTTGGCGACTGGAGAATTTACGTGGGCGGAGTGATTTCGATGGGGCTGTATTACTCGGTTTACGAGTACATCCACTGGTGCATGCATCTTCCGAAGGAGCGCCGCCTCGAGGCGACTTGGCTCTTCCGCCGGTTGAACGCTCATCACCTGTTGCACCACCGGTACATGCACAAAAACTTTAACGTGGTGTTTCCGTTCGCTGATTTGGTGCTTGGGACTTTGATTAGCCGAGCTAAGACGCGGTTCGCGGCGCCTGCGACGAAAGCGATTACGGACGTTCAGCCTCTGTTCGATGGCGTGCCCGAAGAGGCGCTTGCCGACTAGGGATTGTTTTCAGTCGGGCATTGCTCGAATTTAGCTCGCCTCTTTTGAGCGGGTTCCGAAAGGAACCCGCTTTTTTTATGCATGGCCGGTTGGCCGTGGCGGCGAACTTTACTTCGTCACCGCTTTCTTTTTGGCTGCGGGCGTTTCCTGCGGTTTGAGATTGGGTGCCGGAAGTTTTTCGCGCTGTGCAGACCAGCCTTCTTTGGGTTCGGCAGACGCCTCCCAAATCCGGAAGTTTTTGAAGGCTGCGGATTCGCCAGCGACGGTGAGTCCTGGGTTGGCTTTTGACGCTTTGAACAGTGCGTCGGTGCCCCAGCCGGTGAGTTTTCCATCGAGCGTGGCCACCATCGTGTCGCCGACCATTTCAAGAACGACCGTGTGCCACTGTCCGGATTCGATTTTCTCGGGGCTGTTGAAAAAAATCACTGGGCGGTCTGGTCCGTCGTGATCGTGGTCATCTTTGCGCACATAGAATCCTGTGGGACTTAATCCGACGCGGGCGACGTGCTCCTTTTCGTCATTAATCGAAACGGTGGCTGACTTAGCGCCATCGAGGCGAACATCAACGGCGAGGACGAAATTGGTCAGTTTGACGGGGACTCGTCCCACAGCACCGTGCTTGTCGGATTCCAACTCAGCCACAGCGGTTTCCGAGTTGGAGCGGGTCCATTTTCCTTTGGCCTGACGCCATTTAATCTCGGTTTTTGCGTCGAGCGTCATTTCGTCGCTGAACGTGGCGCTGACGGGTTTTGCGAGCAGGGTTGGGGGAGGCTCTGGGGCGGCCATCGCTAGGGACGGGCAGAGGAGGAGGAGAGCGGACGTTTGATTGACGGCAAGGGGTGATTTCATGCTCTGACAAACCCCGGTACTTGCTCTGGGTTGCGGACTGTCTTTGGGGGTGGCTTCGTTGGAAGTGCGGCTTCTTTGTGGGATGGCACGGATACTGGTGTCAGGAAAAGGTGTAAAACCCCTGAATATGAAATATTTGATCTCTGGAGTGAGTTATTTGGCCGCTGTCTCGTATGTGTTGGGACAGGGTTTTGTTGGATTGGAGGCGGGGAAGCTGTTGCCGTTGATTTTGGGTTTGGGGGTGGTGTTGCACGGTTTTTCATTTGTGGGGTGCCTCACTTTTTCGGAGGCGACGAACCGATTGAACGTGACGTTGTGGGTTGGGCTTTTGAGTGCCTCGAGCTGGTTGCTGACGGTGGGGGGATTGGTGGAGTATTCGGAGGGTAAATCTCCGCTGGTGTTTGCCCTGATGAAATTTGGGGTGTCGTTACTGGTGTCCTACACCTCGGTGGTGGATGTGGCAGCGATGTACCGGACCGCAGGGTCGGGTTCAGCGCACTGAGTGGAGGCGTGTAGATTTGAGGGTTTTGGGGGGTTTTGGTGCGGGGGGGCTAAGTTGGGCACGCCAAATGCGGTCATCTCGGCGGCGTAGTTCGTCCCATCCATGCAGACTGTTTCTTCTTCCTCTGAATCCGGTGTTGTCGCCGGGGTCGCTCCATTATCAGCAGCCCTGACTCCGCAGCCGCCGGTGGCGATGGTGTTGCCGCGGCAGGTGCCGGTTCAGAAGATGCGTCCGCCGAAGAAGAACGTTCCGCAGACGGGCCCGGAGCGGAACCGGATTTTGCTCGCGGTTCGGGCGTTTGTGGAGCGGGAGCGCCCGGTTCCTCCGTTGCCGATGGACCATTTGAAGGAGTTGGCGGACCGGTTGATTGCGCAGTTGGGGCTGGATTCCATTTATCGTGATTACGTTGGTGTTTTATTGAACAACGAGACGTGGCGGGAGACGTTGGCGGCGGTGCCGTTTGAAAAGCGGTTGCTGTTGTTGCCCAAGTGTTTGCGGGTTGAGAACAAGTGTCCTGCGCCGTTCGACGAGTTTGGGCTGCTTTGCAAGCAGTGCGGGCTGTGTTCGATTCAAGATTTGCAGTTGGAGGCAGAGCGGTTGGGGTACGCGGTGCTCGTGGCGGAGGGGTCTGCCATCGTGATGTCCTTGATTCAGACGGGGAAAATCGAGGCGATCGTGGGGGTGAGCTGCTTGAGCGTGCTGGAGCGCGCGTTTCCGTACATGGAAGCGGCGGCGGTGCCGGGTGTGGCGGTGCCTCTGTTGCAGGACGACTGTATTGATACGAACGTCGATTTGGACTGGGTGTGGGATTACATTCATTTGACGAGTGATGACCGGACGCGCCGGTTGGATTTGGGGGCACTGCGGGAGGAAGTGGATTTCTGGTTTACCTCGATGCATTTGGAAGGGGTGATGGGGCCGGTTGGGTCCGAGACGGAGCGGATTGGGCGGGAGTGGTTGATGCAGGCTGGGAAACGGTGGCGTCCATTTTTGACAGTGGCGGCGTTTCAGGCGTTGAGGGCGGACGCGGGTGAGTTGGATCCGGAGGCGGGGTTGGCGTTGCCAGAGAACCTGAGGTCGCTTGCGGTGGCGGTGGAGTGTTTCCACAAGGCGTCGCTGATTCATGACGACATTGAGGATGGGGATGCGGAGCGGTACGGCGAGGCGACCTTGCACTCGAAGCACGGCGTTCCGGTTGCGCTGAACGTTGGAGACTACTTGATTGGTGAGGGTTACCGGTTGCTGGCGAATGCGGCGTTCGATCCTGCGGTGCGGGTGGAAATGTTGCGGATTGCGGCGGAGGGCCAGGGGGAGCTGTGCCGAGGCCAAGGCGCGGAGCTTTTGTTGAGTCGCTCGCCGCGGGCGATGAACTCGGCGGAGGTGCTGGATATTTTCCGGAGCAAGACGGCGCCTGCGTTTTCCGTGGCGTTGCGGATTGGGGCGGTTGCGGCGGGGTTGGATGTGTTTCGCGAGGTGGATGAGGTGTTGGGCAAATACAGCGAGGCGCTTGGGATTGCGTACCAGATTCGGGATGATTTGCAGGATCACCGCGGAGCGGACGGGAGTGATTTGGAGGCGGGGCGTCCGAGTTTGGTGATTGCGTCGGCGGCTGAGCGTGCGGACGGGGCGGTTCGGGAGCGGGTAAACCTGTTCATGGCGCGGGGCGAGGGGGTTACGGCGGAAGAGGTGGAGCGGATTTGTCATGAATCCGGTGCGTTGGAGCGGTGCGAAGATTTGTTGGAGCGTTACAAGGAGGAGGCGATTCGGAGTTTGCGGGAGGTGGAGTTGGCGAGTTTGAAGGGGTTGTTGCGCCGGGTGATTGGAAAAATCTTCAACGACACGGAGATCAAGGGTTGGTGTAAAGAGTTCGAGGAGAAGAACCTCGGTTCAGCTCGGTAGTCCGAGGAGCGCACATGATGGGGCCTTGGTTCAGCCGTGAGGGATCAGGGATGGGAGGGGAAGGGGCCTTTGTCAGGCTCCGAGGGGTGGCATTGGCGGTGAGCGGGTTGATGTTTGGTTTTTTTGCAGGGGCGGCAGATTTGGTGTCGATTGAGGATTGGCGGAAGGCGTGGAATGAGGGGCGGTACGAGGAGATGACGGGGCTCACGGAGCGGGAGGAGGTGTTTTGTTCGCCGACGGAGGGTTGGTTGACGGGCGAGGCGTTGATTGCGTTAGGGAAGCGTGCGGAGTTGGAGAAGTGGGCGGAACGGATGGCGAAGCGGATGCCGGAGACGTTGATTGGACCGTATTTACGGTATCGCGAGGCATTGGCGCGCGGTGATACACGGCTTGCTCGCACGCTGGCGGAGGAGGGGTGCCGGGTGTCGGACCGGCAGAGTTGGTGGGGGCGCCGCTCGCTGGATTTGGTCATGTTGGGCGCGATGCGGTTGGAGGCGGGGGCGGATGCGAAGACGGTGTTGAACACGTATTTTTTGCCGGCGTTGCAGAAGTCAGCGGAATGTGAAGAGGCGTGGGAGGCGATTGTCCGGCTTGCCTTGGATCGCGGAGATCATGATTTGGCCTCGAAAAAGGCGAGGGAGGGTTTGAAAAAGTTTTCGTCGAACGTGCGGCTGAAGGTGATGTTGGGCGAGGCGCTGCGGAACACGGATTCGCGCAAGGCGACGATGCTGTGGATGGAGGCGCTCTCGGTGAATCCGCAGATGTGGGACGCGATTTTTCTGTTGGGGTTGGGTCATTTGCATTCGGACACGAAGGATACGGCGAGGTTTTGGCTGGATCAGATTCCGGAGGGGCACGTGTATTCCCGGGCGATGCGGCTTGCGTTCGGGGTGATGGAGGGGCGATCGGGGAGCGAGTTGGTTTCGTCGGCGGGCGGACGGCGTGCGGCGGGGACGGATTGGAAACGGGATTTTCGGGAAGCGACGCCGTGGGTGTTGAGCAAGGCGGGGGAGTTGGTTTCCGGAGGGTATTTGTTTGCGGAGGGGGCAGCGCTCCAAGAGGCGGCGTGCGGGCTGGACGCGGAGTTTTTGATGGCGAAGCGGTTGCGGGGGGAGGATTTGCTGAAGCTGGGGCGTGTTGAGGAGGCGTGGAAACTTCTCGAGGAGGTGCACGCAAAGGACGGGTACGACGTGACGGTGTTTAACCTGTTGGAGTTGCGCGACCGGACGAAGGGGCACGTTGAGCGCTTGAGCGGAGATGTGTTGGTTCGGATGTCGCCGTTGGAGATGGAGGTTTATGGGGATCGGTTGTTGACGTTGTTGGGTCGTGCGCGCGAGCGATTGGGGGTGCTTTACCAGTGGAAGCCTGAGGTGCCGACGCGGGTGGAGGTGTTTGATGTTCGCAAAGATTTCGCGGTTCGGACGTTTGGGGCTCCTCGGGGTGAGGGGTACTTGGCGGTGTGCTTTGGGGACGTGATTACGGCGGGAGGGCCAAGGACTGCGGATGCCCGCGGCCACAGCTGGCAGGCGACGCTTTGGCATGAGTACACGCACACGGTGACGCTGGGGTTGAGTCGGAACCGGATTCCGCGTTGGTTGAGTGAGGGGATTTCGGTGATGGAGGAACAGGAGATGGATCCTGGGTGGGGGCACCGGTATCGTCCGCGACATCGCTCGCGGTTGATGCACGGGCAGCTGTATGGATTTGCTGACATCGCTGAAGCATTTGGTTCTGAGGAGCCTACCGAGATGGATTTTGCCTATTTTCAGGCGGGATTGATGGCGCGTTGGATGGCGGAGGCGAAGGGGCGCGCGGTATTGCGCGAGGTGCTCACGGAACTCGGAGAGGGGGGGGCGGTGAAGAAGGTGTTGGAGAAGCGGTACGGGAAGTTCGAGGAAATGGACCGCGCATTTTTCGCGTATGCGAAGCGGTGGGCAGCGGCGCAGGGGGGCTCGTTGGATTGGCGCGATGTGGCGGATGCGGTGACGGACGAGGCCTCGCGGACGGATTACTTTTCGGTGATGGCGCGAGTGCGGAGGGCGATGGGGGCGAAGGATTGGAAGGCTGCGGAGCAGGAGTTGCGGCGGGTGGTGACGGAAGCGCCGCTGGTGCGCGACGAGGAGAAAGGGCCGTGGATGTTGCTGGCGCGGGCGCGTCGGGAGTTGGGGGATACTGCGGGAGAGCGTCAGGCCTTGGAGGAGGCGTTGAAGTTGGATCATTCGATGCCCACGGCTTGGGAGCGTCTCATGGAGTTGGTGGAATCGTCGGGTGATGAGGAGGAACGGTTGCGCGTGAGTGAGGGATATTTGGGAGTCGATCCGTTGAACGCAGGGCTGTTGACGAAGCGGGTTGGTTGGTTGGAAAAAACGGGCCGGGTTACTGAGGCGGTTGGCGAATGTGCGCGGCTGAAGCGCCTTGAACCGGAGCGTGAGGCGAGGTGGGATTCGCGGATGGGTGTATTGCTTGCTGGCGTCGATAACGTTCGCGCAAGAAAGCATTTACTGGACGCGCTAGCGACCAATCCTCGCGATCGCAGGGCCTTGGATACTCTGGACCGGATGGACCGAAATGCGGCGGCGTCAGGAGAGCAAACTACGAATAGGAAGAAGGTTCCAGCTGCCGAACCGGCAAAAGGTGGAGGGGGAGTGCGATGAAGCGTTGGCGGAAGAGTTTGATGGGGATGATGTTGGCGCTTTGGGCGCTTTTGGCGGGCATTTGGGTGTACCGTGGCTTTGCGGATGGGATTCCTCCGCCCGGCGCGAGGACGGCGCGCGAGGCGTTGCGCGATCCGGACGAAATCCCGAGGTGGAAGCATCGCAAGGGCTTTGAGAAAGATACGTTTACGTTCGTGCGTTTGCGGTACTCGGTTGCGGGGTATACGGGGCGTCAAAATCCTTATCGCTGGGCGATTGATTATCCTGATGCGGATTTAAATCTCTCGTGGCGGTTGCATCAGATGACGTCGTTGAAGGTGGACCCGGACACCCGCATTTTGGACATCATGGATCCTGAACTTTTTCGGTATCCGTTTGTGTACATGGTTGAACCGGGTGATTTGCATTTGTCTGATAAAGAGGTTGTTCAGTTGCGGAACCACCTAATGAATGGCGGATTTTTGATGGTGGACGATTTTTGGGGGGAAGCGGAGTGGGACGGGTTTGAGTCGGAGATGCGCCGGGTGTTTCCGGATCGGAAGTGGCGGGATTTGCCGCGTTCGCATCCGCTGTTTCACTGTGTTTTTGATATTCCGGATACGTTGAATTTGCAGTGTCCCAACGTGATGCTTGGGACGAGGAGTGAGTACACGGGGGTGACATGGGAACGGGATGACGCGCGCGACGCGCACTTTCGCGTGTGGGAGGATGACCGCGGTCGGATTTGTGTCATCGCGTGTCACAACACGGATAATGGAGACGGTTGGGAGCGCGAGGGGGAGAACGAGTATTACTTTCGCAACTTCTCGGAGAAGAAGGCTTATCCGTTGGGGATTAACATCATTTTTTGGGCGATGACCCATTGAGCAGACCACGATTTCGAACCCATGAATGACGACGGCACATTTGAAAAGTTAGCGGGGGCGCGGACCCGAATTTCGGAGCAGTTGAGCAAGGTGGTGGTGGGGCAATCGGAGGTTGTGGAGCAGGTTTTGACGGCCTTGATCGCTGGTGGAAACTGTCTGATCACGGGAGCACCCGGATTAGCCAAGACGTTGTTGGTAAAAACGTTGGCGGACATTTTTTCACTCCGCTTTCAGCGGATTCAGTTCACGCCGGATTTGATGCCGTCGGACATCACGGGCATGGAGATTTTGTCGGAGAGCGACGGTGTGCGGTCGATGAAGTTTGTGGAGGGGCCCGTGTTTGCGCAGATGTTGTTGGCGGACGAAATCAATCGGACGCCGCCCAAGACGCAGGCGGCGTTGCTGGAGGCGATGCAGGAGCGGCAGGTGACGGTGGCGGGGAAACGGTATGAGCTTCCGCGTCCGTTTTTTGTGTTGGCGACGCAGAATCCGTTGGAGATGGAAGGCACGTACGTATTGCCGGAGGCGCAGTTGGATCGGTTCATGTTTAACGTGGTGATGGATTACTTGCCGGAGGCGGATGAGGTGGAGGTGATTCGGAGGACGACGTCCTCACAGCGCGCGGAGGTGGAGGCGGTATTCAACGCGGACGATGTGCTGGCGTTTCAGAAAGTGGTGCGTGATGTGCCTGTGGCGGAGGGGATTATTCGGGATGCTGTGAAATTGTCGGCTGCGAGTCGTCCCAACCGTGAGGGGTCAAAGGATTGGGTGAATCGCTGGGTGGGATGGGGTGCGGGAACGCGGGCGGCGCAGTATTTGGTATTGGGGGGAAAGGTTCGAGCGTTGTGGGATGGGCGTCCGTTTGTGACGCGGGAAGACATTTTGGCGATGGCGTTACCGGTGTTGCGGCATCGCGTGGTGGTGAACTACAAGGCGGATGCGGACGGGGTGACGTCGGCGGATGTGGTGGCGCGGTTGGTGGAGGAGCTTTTCTAAGCGAGCGATGGGTGCTGGGACGGTCAATCGAGCGGAGGAGGCGGATGCGATGCAGCGTCGGTGGCTCGATGTGGACACGTTGATGGCGATTCGGTCGTTACCGGTGCGTGTGCGCAGGGTGCTGGAGGGGATGCGATTGGGAGCGCATCGGAGCGTTCGGCGCGGGAGTTCCGTGGAGTTTGCGGAGTATCGCGGGTATGTGCCGGGCGATGATTTGAGACGGTTGGATTGGAAGCGGATGGCGCGTTCGGGGCGTGCTTATGTTCGCCAGTACGAGGATGAAACGTCGTTGGATTGCGTGTTGGTCTCGGACTTGAGTGCGTCCATGGCGTTTGGGGGCGGGGGGGCGGCGAAGGCGGATTGGGCGCGGACGTTTCTTGGGACATTGGGGATGTTTTTGTTGGAGGCGGGGGAAGCGGTGGGATTGGTTCGCTGCGGGGGTGGGATGATGGGGGCGGTTCCGTTGGGGGTTGGGAGTCGGCGGAGTGCGCGGTGGTGGCCGGTACTGGATGCTGCGCCGACGGGCGATGCGGGACCGGTTGATGGATTGCGTTTGGCCTGCGGGTGGGTGCGTCGGCGTTCGCTGGTGGTGGTGGTGTCTGATTTTTTGGGAGATGCGGAGGAATGGGAGGCGGAGGTGCGGCGACTGGTGCTGGCTCGGAATGAGGTGGTGTTGGTGGAGGTGTTGTCGCGGGAGGAGTTGGAGTTTCCGTATGAGGGTGCGTGGTGGGTGAAAGACCCTGAGACGGGGTTGGGTGTTCGGGTTGATGGCGGTGCGGCGAGGGACGAGTATTTGCTGCGATTTGGCGAGCATCGGAAGCGGTTGGATTCGCTGGCGATGTCGAGTGGAGCGCGGTTGTTGCGGTGTACGGTTGAGGCGCCGTTCGAGCCGGTGGTTTCGGGGGTGGCGGGTATTCTTCGTGGCGTGCCTTCAACGTTGGTGCAGGGCGATATTGAGGCCGCGCAAGGGCGCGTTGATCGGAGAGGAGGCGAGCGGTGAACTGGCTTTCCCCATGGTTTTTGCTCGGGGCAGTGGCGATTGCGGGACCGCTGATTGCGCACCTGCGGCGGCGTGATGATTCGCGGATTTTGCTGTTGCCCACGCAACGGTTTGTGGCGGAACGGAAACCGCCGGAGACGAAACGGCGACGGTTGCAGGACGTGCTGTTGTTCTTGTTGCGGGCGCTCGCGCTGGGTGCGGTTTCGTTGGCGTTTGCGCGTCCGTTTTTTGACGCAAATCCAGGGGCGCTGGCGGAGCCGACTCGGCGGGTGGTGGTGTTGGTGGATCGTAGCGCGAGTTTGCGGGGGGCAGGTGAAGGGCAGGTTCGGGAGGCTTTGCGCAAGCTCGGCGCGGGATTGTTTGAGGTAGCAGATGTGTCGGTTGCTTTTTTTGATGGCGGCGTTCGGGAGGCATTGACTGCGGAGGAGTGGGCAAAAGGGGATGGGGGCGTGCGGAAAGCGTTGTGGGAAAAAATGATGGAGGAATGGGCGCCTGGGTGGGGAGGGACGGGTCTGGATGAAGCCTTGCGCTACGCGTCGGTTCGCATGGGGGGCGAGGACGGTCTCCGTGCGCGGTCGGGTGAGGTGGAGGTGGTGAGTGATTTCCAGCAGGGAAGTCGGATTGCGGGTGCGCGGGATTTGCCTTGGCCTGCGGGGGTTGGGGTGCGGTTGCACCGTGTGGGGAGTGAGGAGCCTGCGGCGAGCGTGCGTTGGTTGCCGGCGGAGGAGGGTGTTCCGGTGAAAGAGTGGCGCTTTGAAGTTCGCGCAAAGCGCTCTGGGGGGCGGGTGATGATGATGGTGGATGGTGCGGATGCGCAGGGACGGTTTACTGAGGGCAAGCCGGAAACGCTGGATTTGAAGGATGGTCAGCGGCGCGTGGTCACTGTTCCCATTAACGGCGCGGGATTGGTTCGTGTCCGGGTGGGGGAGGGAAAAGCGGCTGAGGAGGTTGCGTATGCAGCGGCGAAGGCGCGAAGGGCTGTTCGGATTGCGGTGGCTGGAAAGGATGATGCGGGAAGCCCGGGCGGGCGGCATTTTTTTGAGACTGCGATTCGGGCGCATGGAGAAGTAGAGATTCTGCCGGACGGTGTTGAGGGGGCGTCACTCGTGGCTTGGACGGGAGGCGCGGATCGTGCCATGGTCCCCGCGCTGGCCGATCGGGTTCGGGAGGGGGCCGTGGGGGTGTTATGGGCGGGGGACGGGCTGGACGTGGATGTTCTCAAAGGGTTGACGGGATACGATTTTGAGATGGGTGCTGCGGAGGATCGGACGGTGTTAGTGGCGGGGATTGATCGTTCGCATTGGGTGCTGAGGCCAATGGTTCAAGCGCGGTTTGATGATCTTTCGGGAGTGCGATTTTGGCGCGTGAGGCGGCTGGTTCCTCCCGCGGACGCGCGGGTGGTGTTATCGTTTGATGACGGGCGTCCCGCGTTGGTGGAGGTGCCTTCGGGTCAGGGGAGTTGGTTGGTGTGGTCGTGCGGGCTTGCTCCTCAGGATTCGCAGTTTGGATTGTCGACACGCTTTTTGCCGTGGCTGTCGGGGATTTTGGAGAAGGTGCGCGGCGAAGGTGGAGACGTGCGGCCGGTTGTGATTGGGCGAAAGGCGGCGGGTGCGGTGGGGACGCGCCGAGTATTTCCGGCGGGAGACGGTCAGGCGCTTGAGATGGATGCTCCGGGCGTTTACGAGGGCGAGGACGGGACGCGATGGGTGGCGAGTGTTCCGCCGGAGGAGTTGCAGCGTGAGCCACTCGCGGATTCACAGTTGCGTGCGTTGGGATTGCCGTTGGAGGCGGTGGGCGGTGGGGGCGCTGGTGGCGATGAACCGAGGGCGCGTGGCGCTCGAGTGGCGGAGCGTCTTGAGGCGGAGCAATCCCTTTGGAAACGGGTCATTTGGGGTGTGGTGATGATTTTGCTTCTTGAGAGTTTCATCGCGGGGAGGCGTTCCCGAACAACCGTTGCATCACCATGAGCGAGGACACCGAACCGAAAAACGAGAGCGAGCCGCTGGCGTCTCCGGATTCGACTGCGCAAGCGCTACGTGACGAGGTGGTGGAGGCAGTGATTCGTCCGGCCAAACGGCGTGTTGAGGCGGCGGTGACGGCGATTGCTTCCATTTGGGCGAGTTTGACGACGGCGACTGCGGTCGTGGCGATCTGGCAGTCGGGCTTTGGTGAACCGGTGGTGATTGCGGTGTGCGCGTTTGGGTGCGCGCTGGTTGCCGTGATGATGGTTTCGGTCAGTCGGCGGTATGTCGGAACTGAGCGAGCGATTGCGCTGCACTTGGAGCGGATTCAGCCGGGGTGGAAGTCGGGCTTGGCTGCGGCATTGGAGCAGAGCAAGGAGGGAGAGTGGACGGCGGCTCAGGCGCGACTTTTTCGTTGGGTATTGGCGGAGCACGCGGAGATTTCAGCGGGCCGGAATGCGGTTCCACGGTTGCGGTGGTTAAGTTTTTCGATGTGGGTCAGCCATGCGGCGGTGGTCGGAGTGATTTTGTTTGCGATGACTCATCCCTTGCTCGAGGTGGCGAAGAGGGAGGAGGGGCCTGTGGAGGCGGTGGCGGGTCTGGAAGTGAAGCCGGGAGATGTTGAGGTGGAGAAGGGGGAGCGCCTGTTTGTGACGGCGACGCTGCGGGAAGCGCGTGCGGGCGTGGTCCTGCGCTCTCGGCATTTGGGAGAGCACGAGTGGACGGTGCAGCGGATGGAGAGTCCGCTCGATGAACGGGTGGTGTCAGCCGCGATTGAGGGGTTG
>JBEEPE010000242.1:0-4699 GCA_041191265.1 Verrucomicrobiota bacterium
GGCACAGACGTCTGCATGCGAAACGCCAACTCGTACTGCTGAATCCGCGTCACCGTCTCCGGATGCCCCAACTCCTTCTCCTGAAGCGTGTTCAAATCCTTCAACGCATCCAGCGTCGCGCGACGAAAATCACGATTCATCCCCGCAGGGTCCGACACATACAAAACGGGATCACCCTTGGAACGACACTGCACCCCTTGGAAAACCGACGGCGCAAACCCGCTTCCCCAGCACCCCTGCCCACCACTTGGTTGCACCCCCGACGAAATCAACACCACAAACCCCGGCAAGTTCTCGTTCTCAGAACCCAACCCGTACGTCACCCACGACCCCATCGACGGACGCCCCTGCCGCGGCGAACCCGTAAACAAAAGCAGCTCCGCTGGCGCGTGGTTGAACTCATCCGTTTTCATCGACCGAATCACCGTCACCTCATCCGCAACCGAATGAAAGTTGGGCACCGCATCCGACATCCAAATCCCGCCCGAACCGTGCTGACCCCACTGCCGAGGCGATCCCATGAGCTTCGGCACCCCACTCGTGAAAGCAAAACGGCGCCCCTTCAAAATCGAATCCGGCACATCCTCGCCACTTCGCTTCACCAAGCCCGGCTTGTGATCAAAAATGTCTAGATGGGGTGGTCCACCCGACATGTGCAAATAAATGATGCGCTTCGCCTTCGCCGGGAAATGTGGTTTGCGCGGCGCCATCGGATCATTCGTGACCGCGGCCCCGTCCGCCCCAGTCCGCATCAAATCCAAGGCCATTGCGCCCAAACTCAACCGGCCGCCTGTTTTCAAAAAGTGCCTGCGCGTTTCGAGCTGAAGCCGCTCTTGCTGAAGATGTTCAACGTGATTCATAAAACCGTTCATGGATGGATGTTCTGGCACCGGAAATCACCGACGCATGACAAACTCGTCGAGATTCAAAATAACATTCGCAACCCCCGTCCAAGCCGCCGCCTCCACCGCATCCAGTCCCTGAGGCAACGCCCCAATCGGATCCGTTGCCAAGCGCTTGGCCGCCTCCGCATCCGCACGAAAGCCCTCGCGCGCACGCTGCAACAACGCCTCCACCCGTCGCACCTCCGGCTCCGTCGCATGCCGGGACAACGCCACTCGGAACGCATGATCAATCCGCGCAGCATCTCCGCTCGCCTCACGAATCACCCGACGCGCCAATCCCTGAGCAGCCTCGACGAACACCGGATCGTTTAACGTCACGAACGCCTGAAGCGGCGTATTCGTCCGATTCCGGCGGATGGTGCAAACCTCTCGGTTCGGGGCATCAAACGTCGAAAAAGCGGGGTACGGACTGCTGCGCCGCACCTCCGTGTAAATCGCACGCCGATACCGGTCCTCTCCCGCACTCGTCGTCCAATCAGTGCCGCCACCAAACGCCAATGAGATGCCGACCGATGGCTTCGGTGGGCGAACCGGTTTCCCAAACATCTTCGAACTCAACAACCCCGAGACACTCAGCGCTTGATCGCGCAACTGTTCCCCCGTCACACGAAACCGCGGACCACGCGAGACCAACCGATTCTCAGGGTCCTTCTCCAAAACGTCCGGCCGAACAGCGCTGCTCTGCCGATAAGCCTGGCTCATCAACAACATCTTCAAGAAACCCTTCACGTCCCAACCCTGCTCAACAAACTCCGTCGCCAACCAATCCAGCAACTCCGGATGCGACGGCAACTCGCCCTGCGCTCCAAACTCCTCCGTCGTCCGAACAAGCCCCGTCCCGAACACCGCCTCCCACAGGCGGTTAACCGTCACCCGTGCGGTCAAAGGATTGTCGCGCGAAACCATCCACTCCGCCATCGCAAGCCGGTCCGCACCGCGTCCAGTCGGCAACGGAGGAAGCACGGGAGGGGTGCCCGCCTGAACCTCATCCCCAAGATTCATGAAGTTCCCGCGCAACTGAATCTTCGTCACCCGACGCTTATCACCCCCCAGCTCCTTCATCACCGGAACCGTGTCCGGCTTCATCGCTTCAAACTCTTTCTTCAACCCAGCCAACGATTTGCGATCCGCGTCCGCTTCCGGCGCCCACTGACGCACATAGTGATCCTGCAACTGCTTCACTTCCTCCGGTTTCAACGAAGCCGCTTCACGCTCCAACAACGCGCGCAACGGCGCCGGAGCACCCAGCCGAGGCTCAACCCCCGCATCCCCCGTCAAGGCAACTTCATACGACGCCAGCATTTGCCCTTTGTTCCGCGTGCGCGAGTCCACCTCAACCACAACTCTCTCCCCCTCCTTCACAACCTCGGGCTTCTCAAAAATCAGCACCGCTTCAGCCGGCTTCGCCCCCGGAGCAGCACTCCAGCCTCGGTTACGAAGATTGGGAATCGACGATGGAAGCCCAGCGAGCGTCACCGCATCCCACCCGCCCGCAGTCAGGCTCGCGATAACCTGACGCACCTTCACCGCGCGCCCATCGTGCACTTCCGCCGTAAATGCGTCGGAACGCACGTCGGACATCACTCGCGTCCAAACCACCTTGCCCGCCGCATCGCGCAACGTGAGTTTGCTTCCGCCCAGCAAATATCCGCCGTCCTTGGGTACTCGCACCCGAATCCGGTCCACTTTCACATCCGCGCCCAGCTCAAACTCCGCGTACTCGCCCGCCGCAGCACCCTTCGTTACAGCCGACGTGACCTTGCCTTCCAAAACATTCTTGTCTCCCACAAACACTTCCACCCCCTCGAGACGGAGCGCTCGGGCAGCACCCGTGAGTTCCAACCGAACCGCGCGCGCCATCTTTCCGAACCCCGCCTCCGGCACCACAAACGCACGAACCGCATCCACCGAAAACGATCCGTTCGCCGCAAACGACGCGCCTTTGCCCGGCAACGCGGCGTCCGGAACCGAGGAGAGTCGAAGCGCAGAAAACGACCCCGCTTTCGCAAAAATCAGCGTCTGCAAATCCATCCCCGTGTCGTCGAGCGATTCCACGCGAACACGCCCCTCCGGACTCACAGCTAGTTTTGCGGCCCGCTCACTCGCAATCCGCTGCGGAGCAGATACCTGCCAGTTCACAACGCGCGGCAACCCCGTGTGCCATGCCGCAAATCCCTTCAGCCACTCCGGCGACGGTTTCGCAAACTTCGCCTCCAAACCCGCCACGCGCGCCGCCAACTCATCCTTCTTGCGCTGATCTTCCGGCAAAAGAAACCGGTGCAACGGCGACTCGTCGTTGCGGTCCGCATCCTCTGTCTGATTGAAAATCGCAAACGACCGGAAATAGTCCGCTTGCGAAAACGGATCGTACTTGTGGTTGTGACACTGCGAACACGCCATCGAAGTGCCCATCCACACCGCCCACGTCGTGTTCACACGATCCACCACCGCCGCATTGCGAAACTCCTCGTCTGACGTGCCACCCTCATTATTCGTCATCGTATTCCGGTGAAACGCCGTCGCGATAACCTGTGACTCCGTGGCATTCGGCAAAAGATCCCCTGCCAACTGCTCCACGGTAAACCGATCAAACCGCAGATTGTCGTTAAACGCCCGAATCACCCAATCACGATACGCCCAGATGCTGCGCCCTGGGTCACTCGGATACCCCGCAGAATCCGCGTACCGCGCCAAATCCAGCCACAGACGCGCCCAGTGCTCTCCGTACGCCGGCGCAGCCAGCATCGAATCCACAAACCGTTCATAGGCCTTGGGCGAACTGTCTTTCTCAAACGCCTCCACCTCCGCCAGCGACGGGGGCAACCCCGTCAAATCCAGCGCAACACGACGCGCCAACGCCGAACGATCCGCCTCGCCATTAGGCTTCAACCCCTCCGCCGCAAGCCGCGCAAAAAGAAAGCGGTCCACCGGATGCGACGCACCCGCCACCTCCGGCAACGCCGGACGTTTCGGCGCCTGATAAGCCCAATGCGCCGCGTACTTCGCCCCAGAACGAATCCACTCCCGCAATAACGCGATTTCTTTGTCGGTCGGTTTCTTCCCCGTCTTCGGCGGAGGCATCACCTCGTCCGCATCTTTGGAAAGAATCCGCTCCAAAAGCGCACTAACCTCCGGCTTGCCCGCAACGACCGCCCCAACCCCATTCCCAAGATCCGCACGCGCCCCTTCCTCCGTGTCCAACCGCAAACCACCCGAGCCATCCTTGCCACCCTTCCGCTCCTTATCGTCCGGACCGTGACAGTGAAAACAGTAGTTCGAAAGAATCGGCCGAATGTCCCGCGCGAAATCAATCGAGGGCGCAGCGTTAACGCAAGTCAGAGAGGTGAGCAGGACGAGGCCAGCCAGCAGAAGAGAAAATCGGTTCATGACAAATGAGGAAGCAAAGGGAAGGAACAATCAGGAGTCCGTGAGAAAAAACCATTCCAGCACCCTGCCCTTAGCCCCGCAAACCTCCCCGCCACACCGCCGCCCCAGAAGATCCTAACTAAACGTCAGGTTTTTGATTTTCGCGGACGACGCAGCGTTCAACACATCAATCACCCGCTCCTGACGCGCGTCGGGGCTCGGTCTCAGAATCACCGGATCGTCGGCGCCAAACTCCGAAAGCACCGTCTTAAAAAACTCTTTCAACTTCTTCAGTTCACGGTCCCCTGCCGCCCCGTACAACTCGTTGTTCATGAACACCTGACCGTCCGGTGCAATGTCCACAATGATCGGCGTCTTGGCCACGCCCGAGCCCGAACCCGCCCCGCTCGGAAGATTGATCGACAACT
>JBEEPE010000243.1:0-7682 GCA_041191265.1 Verrucomicrobiota bacterium
CCGGTGACCAAGGAATCATGTTCGGCTACGCGTGCACCGAAACCCCAGAACTCATGCCCGCTCCCGTCATGTTCGCGCACCGCCTCGGCCGAGCCCTCACACGCATCCGAAAAAGCGGTCAAGTGAACTGGTTGCGCCCCGACGCCAAAAGCCAAGTCTCCGTGGAATATGACGGGTTCAACGTCGTTGGCATCACCAACGTGGTCATCTCCACCCAGCACACCCCCGAAGTCAGCCACAGCACCCTCCGAGATTTCCTCATCTCCGAAGTCATCCGCAAAGAACTCCCCGCAGAGCTTCTCTCCGACCGCACCAGCTTCCTTATCAACCCGACCGGACGATTCGTCGTCGGCGGTCCCGAGGGCGACACCGGCCTCACCGGACGCAAAATCATCGTCGACACCTACGGAGGAGCAGGACGCCACGGAGGTGGCGCATTCTCCGGGAAAGACCCATCCAAAGTGGACCGCTCTGCGGCCTACATGGGACGCTACGTCGCAAAAAATGTGGTTGCTGCCGGCCTCGCTGAACGTTGCGAAGTCCAGTTCGCTTACGCAATCGGTCATCCCGATCCTGTCTCTGTGAACGTCAACACGTTCGGCACGAATACCCTCGACGAAGAGAAAATCGAGAAAGCCGTTTTGGAAGTTTTCTCCTTTCAGCCCGCCAGCATCATCAAACAGCTCAACCTGTTGCGCCCCATTTACTCCAAAACGACCAACTACGGGCACTTCGGCAAACAGGACCCAGACATCACCTGGGAAATCACCGACAAAGCCGAAGCACTCCGCTCGCTCGTCAGCTAACCCCCTCCCAACCACAACCAAAACCACACCAACAACATCATGCTCACCGAGACTCCCGTAGCAGCAGACTTCAAAGTCCGCGACCTCTCCCTCGCCGATTGGGGCCGTAAAGAAATCTCCATCGCCGAAAAGGAAATGCCAGGCCTCATGGCAATCCGCGAAAAATACGCCCCCTCGAAACCCCTCGCCGGAGTACGCATCACGGGTTCCTTGCACATGACCATCCAGACCGCCGTGCTCATCGAGACCCTCGTGGACCTCGGAGCATCCGTGCGCTGGGCCAGTTGCAACATCTTCTCCACCCAAGACCACGCAGCCGCAGCCATCGCAGCCGCCGGTATCCCCGTCTTCGCGTGGAAAGGCGAAACCTTGGAGGAATACTGGTGGTGCACCCAACAGGCCGTCACGCACCCCGGCGGAAAAGGCCCCGAACTCGTCGTCGATGACGGTGGCGACGTCACCCTACTCATCCACAAAGGCAACGAACTCGAAAACGGCAGCGACTGGGTCAACTCACCCTCGGAAAGCACCGAAGAAGCCGTCATCAAAAATCTCCTCAAAGACATCCACCGCGAAAATCCCATCTATTGGAGCTCGGTAGTGAAGGAATGGCGCGGCGTGTCCGAAGAAACCACCACAGGCGTCCACCGCCTCTACAAACTCCAAGAGCAAGGCAAACTCCTCGTCCCTTCGTTCAATGTGAACGATTCCGTCACAAAATCGAAGTTCGATAACCTCTACGGTTGCCGACACTCCCTCGTAGACGGACTCAACCGTGCCGTCGACGTCATGATCGCCGGTAAGGTCGCCGTCATCTGCGGATACGGCGATGTCGGCAAAGGCAGCGCCCAATCCCTCCGCGGACAAGGCGCCCGCGTCATCGTGACGGAAATCGACCCCATCAACGCGTTGCAAGCCGCGATGGAAGGCTACGAAGTCACCACCATCGAGGAAACCCTCGGTCGCGGCGACATCTACGTCACCACAACCGGAAACGTGGACGTGATCACCCTCGAACACATGAAGGGGATGAAAGACCAAGCCATCATCTGCAACATCGGCCACTTCGATAACGAGATCCAGATGGACCTCCTCAACCGTGAGCCCGGCGTCCAGTGCACCAACATCAAGCCGCAGGTCGACAAATACCGATTCCCCGATGGACACGAAATTTTCGTTCTGGCCGAGGGACGTTTGGTGAACCTCGGCTGCGCCACAGGACATCCCAGTTTCGTCATGTCCAACAGCTTCTCCAATCAGGTGTTAGCTCAGCTTGACCTGTGGAAAAATCGCGACCTCTACAAGCCCGCCGTGTACGTCCTCCCAAAACGGCTCGACGAAGAAGTCGCACGCCTCCACTTGGAAAAAATCGGCGTCAAACTGACCACGCTCACCGACCGCCAAGCCAACTACCTCGGCGTCGACCGCAGCGGTCCGTTCAAGCCCGAGCACTACCGCTACTAATCACACAGGGCACCCTGCCCTTGCTGCTCAACCCCTCTCCCTCCGGAGAGGGGTTTTTTGTCACCTACGCCAACCCGCCTCCCGACCCTCTTCACCCCAACAATCGCGCAATATCCTCTAAACGAGCAACTCCCGTCGTTCCCAACTGGTGAACCACACACGAGGCCGCCGCATTCGCCATCCACAACGCGTCCTCCATCGAAAGGCCCGCACCCAACGCCGCCGCAAGATTTGCCGTCACCGAATCCCCCGCGCCCACCACATCAATCGGCCCACGCACCGGCAAACACGGCACCCGCACCGACGCCCCATCCGGCGTCGAACCCACCATGCCCTGCTCCGCAAGTGTCACCACCAGCGGATGCCCCAGCGCGCGCGCTTCCCGCTGAACCAACGCCTCCACCTCGGCCTCCCCTAAATCCGCTCGCCCCGCAAAAACGCCAAACTCACGCGCATTCATTTTAAAACACATCGGCGGGTACCCCCTCAACCCGCGCCGCGAATCCGCAACCACAACCTTCCCCGCTGCAGCCATTTGCCCTAACCGCGCAAGAACCGGCGCCGTCACCACACCCGTCCCCTCCAAATCCACCTGATCCATCACCACCACCGCATCAACCTCGTCTGCAATCGATTCCAATGCGCCAACCATCGCAAACGACACCGAATCGGGCGTCTGTGTCCAGTTCTTAGAATCCAGGCGCTCCAACTCCACCGGCGCGTCATCAGCACTCACCACCAACGGTTTGCAATACGTAAACGTCCTCCGCTCCGGCGTCGTCAAAAACGTGCCCGCACCCAAATCCACCCCCAGCGTCGATCCCAAGGCACGCCGCAACTCAAACCCCTCACCGTCGTCCCCACAAAATCCTACCGGTAAAATCCGCCCCACACCCAACGCCGAAAGATTATTCAAAACCGTCCCCGCCGCACCCGGTTGCGCCCTCACATGCACCACATTGCGCACCGGCAATCCTGTCTCAATCGACACCTCAGAACGCGTAGCATCGATTTCCAGATAGCGGTCTAAACAAAAGTCACCCACCACCGCGACCCGCAACCCACGGTAGCGCCCACTCAAGGCTCCACAGTCAAACTTCACGCCCATCAAGCCCCACCCTCCAGCGCCGCAAGCAAATGCCGCGCAAACACCACGTTATCAACCTGCAAGTAATCCATCACCCCACCCATGCGGGAGTAACTTTTGCAAAACCGCAAGTAGTACGCGGGATTCGACTTCGGTGGCTCTCCCACCGTCCAATCCCAGCCCCCGCCATCCTGCACATCCACCACCACCACGCGGTGCCCCGAAAGCACCGAAGCCCCACGCTGTAACCGCACATTGTTCACGCAACTCACACTCTTCTCGAACACCTGAGGCCCCATCACCGCCGAACCCACCGAAAAAACCACCCCCCCTTCCAACCCCGAAACCGCTCCACAAAACACTTCAAAATCTTTCCCTCCACCCCGCCCCAACGCCGCACCCGAAAACATCGGATGGTTCGTGATGATGTCGTACCCAATCCCCGGATGCACCGTCACCGGAACCCCCGCGCGCCACGCCTGCGCAAAAATCGACGCCTCCTTCCACCGATGCGAAACCTGCCACCGTCCGGGTTCGAGAAAACCACGGCGCATCGCCTGAATCACCTCACACCGAGCCCCGTTCAACGGATCCGCCGGATCCCGCCTCACCGCCGCCTCCAGCAACTCCACCTGCGGCACCTCCCACCCATCCTCCGCAATGAACCGCGCAACCGAATCCCCATACCCCATCCCCTCCAACGCCCCCAACATCACCGCCCCATGAAGATGCCTCGACGTCTCATCCCACGTTCCAAACGTCCCCTGCATCACATTTTCCTCCACCCCCTCCGTGCTTCCCCCCAGCCACGCGTACTCCCAATCGTGAATCGATCCCGCCCCATTAGTCGCTAAATGCGTCACCCACCCCCCGCGCAATAATCGCCCCATCACCGCCGCACCCCCGTTCCTCAAAAAATGCGCCCCGTAAATCCACATCACCGAAGCCCCACGCCCCCTCGCCCCCCTCACCGCAGCCGCCGAGGCCTCCACTTGCAACGCCAACCGAGCCGCCACCACCTCATCCACCGATAACCTCGGCAAATCACCCTGCCCGCCCGCCAACACCGCGTCCGCACGCGTCAACGTCCGCCGCTCCGCCAACGGACGCACCCGCACCTCGCTCAATCGAAATCCGTCTCTCATTCGTCCGCTCCCCCGCAAATCAAACGGAACACCCGCGCTGCATCCCGAAAATCCGGAAGAATCACCTGCGCTCCCGCTTCCAACAAAATCGATCGCTTACCCGCCTCCACTCGGCCCGAGCCATTCTCATCCTCATCCGTGCAAACACCCACCGCGATTCCTCCCAACGCACGCGTATCCCTCATCTCAACCGGGCCGTCGCCAAACGACAAAAGGCTCTCCCCAGTGCCGCCAGTCCTGCGAAGAATCTCCTCAAAAACACGCGCCTTTGAAAACCCACGCGGATCACCCGTGCTCCCAAAGATTCGGTCTCCAAAAAACGCATCAAGCCCCAAAATCTCGGCCTCCTCCCGCACCCGATGCTGAATACTCGAACTCAGCACCCAAACCCGCAATCCCCTGCCCTGCAAATACTCCAAGAGAGGCCTCGCCCCATGCACCACATACGCATCGCGATCCTTCTCCCCCGAGCGAATCAACTCAACCCGCCTCGCAATCGCAGCATCCAACTCCTCCTGAAACTCCGCCCGCAACCTCTCCGGATCGTAATCCGGCCCACCACACTCGCGGACCGCCGCAGCATAAGCCGTCATTTGCTGAATCGTCGGCTGTCCGTTCATTCCAAAAACAATCCCACCGAAAAACCGCTCTCGCTCAGCGTCATCTGCAATCCCGCACTCCGGATAATACCTCCGAAAAAGACCCAACATCATCCGCGGCCACCCATGCCGAATCCACGACAGCGTTCCGTCAAAATCAAACACGACATCCGTCACCCTACCCCCCGCCGGCACCCGTCCCTCCCGCCACTCAACCACACCCAAAAAACCGCCCAAATCTGATCTCGTCATTCCAGAAACAAACGCCATTCACCGCTCCTTTCAAAGCCTTTCCCAACAAACACACTCACTCCTTCAGCGCGCCCTCCAACACCTTCCCCTCAACCCCCTCCATTCGAATCCCCAACAACCGCGCCACCGTCGGCGCAACATCCAGATTCGAAATCCGACCCAGCCGTACGCCGGACTTCACACCACATCCCACCGCCAAAAAAATCCCGTCCAACTCCGGATCATCCGCACGATACCCGTGCGTCCCACGGTAGTTCTGGCTCACCGCCACCGCCACGTCCCCAGCCGCACCCGGTTGGAACGCGTACCCACTCTTCGCAAACAAAATAAAATCACCCATCCCCGCATTTTCCGCCGCCGTCGGCATCCCAAACCTCGGCGCATCGTCCGCATCAACCACCTCTGCAATCCCCTCCAACGACCCGAAAATCTCACGAATCTTCGGCGCAAACTCCGCCTTTCGCGTCGGCTCATTCACAAACACCAAACACATCCCGCCCATCGGAAGCGTTGACACGTCTCCACCCACAAACTTCTGACCAAACACCTCCGCCAAACCCTTCTGCCGAAGCACAACCCCCGGATAAATCACCTTCTCAACCCGCTTGAACCCGTGATCCGTAGTGATCACAAACGTCGTCCGCTCCTCAATGCCCGCACGACGCACCGACTCCACAACATCCCCCACCAATCGGTCCGCATAAGCCAACGCGGTCGCCCCCGCTGCAGACCCCGGCCCCGAAGCATGATGTGAAGCGTCCGTGTTCAAATAATGGAGCATCAGCAGGTTCGGCCGGTGCGTCTCAATCAAATAACACGCAGCACGATTCCAGAGCGCATCCATGAACGAAGGCGATTTCCGACCCGCTCCCGGCTTCATCCAGCCCACCTCCTCGGACGTAAGCTTCCCCGCACGAATCATCTCGCCCTCCAAAGCGCCTTCAGCATCAGGAATCTCCGGAAAACTCCAATGCACCGTCCCCGCATTCTTGATCGCCACCCAATCCACCTCGCCCACCGTCAACCCTTGATAAAACGCCTGATCATAAACGGTTGGCGCAAAAACCATCTTTGAACGATCCACCCACTGCTCAATCCGCACCGGCCCACCCGTCGCACTCCGCATATGCAACCCGTTCCCCAATACCCCATGCCGCCGAGGCGTCACCCCCGTCACCAACGTGGTGTGGTTAATCCAAGTGATGGACGGATTCGAAACCCCCATCGCGTCCGCCACTGCACCCCGCTCCGCCAACCGCCGCAAGTTCGGCAACGGAATAGACTGATCCCTCCAAGAAGCCGCAGGAAATCCATCAATCGAAATAAGAACCACATGCCGATTGCTCAACGCACCACCCGCGTCAGCCACACCCACAAGAGCATAACCCACCCCAACAACCGCGACCACCAACCCTAAGACTTCCCTGAGCTTGAAAAACGCACGCATGCGCACTCGCCGCGCAGAAAACATTCCATGCCTCACGCTGGCTCCCTCCCCCTCATGAACCGCCAGTAATCCGCAACCCCTCAAAGGCACCCCATCCAGCCCACGCTGTTCTCCGCCGGATGTCTCAGGATACACTCTCACACTTTCCATGTTCCGAATTCGCTACCCCGAAGACCTCCCCGTATCCGCAAAGCGGGATGAAATCCTCGCGGCACTCCGCTCCTCTCAAGTCGTCATCGTCGCCGGCGAAACGGGTTCCGGAAAAACAACCCAACTTCCCAAAATCTGCTTGGAAGCAGGACTCGCAGAACACGGAAAAATCGGGTGCACGCAACCCCGTCGCGTGGCAGCCCTCAGCATCTCACGCCGCGTCGCCGAAGAACTCGGCGTCGCATGGGGCCGCGAAGTCGGATGCAAAATGCGATTCGCCGATGACACCGTGCCAGAAACGCTCATCAAATTCATGACCGACGGAATCCTCCTCGCAGAGCTCCAGTCAGACCCAGAACTCCGAACCTACTCAACCCTCATCATCGATGAGGCCCACGAACGCTCACTCAATATCGACTTCCTCCTCGGACACCTCACCCAACTCCTCAAACGGCGGCACGACCTCAAACTCGTCATCACATCCGCCACCATCGACACCAAATCATTCTCCGAAGCATTCAATAATGCGCCCATCATTGAAGTCTCTGGACGCACTTACCCCGTTGAAATCCGGTACCGCCCCGCTGACTCCTTCCCTCTCGAAAACGACACAGATGGTCCGAGTCACGTCATCAACGCGGTTCAAGCCGTTGAAGAATCTCTCATCGAATCTTCCGATGGCGACATCCTCGTGTTCATGCCCACCGAACGCGATATCCGCGAGACCAGAGA
>JBEEPE010000244.1:0-3058 GCA_041191265.1 Verrucomicrobiota bacterium
CCGCTCCTCGCGACGCAGCATCTTCCTCAAGACAACGCACAAAGCGCTCCGGCACGAGATGCCGATCCCCGCGATAATGAACCGCTCCCTCGACCCGCAAATCGACTCCACGCTCCACCGCACACAAATCCCCCGAGCCCAGAACATCCACCTCCAAGCCTAACTGCCTCGCACGCAACGCTGCACGCGCCTCTTCCTGCAGCCCATGCCCCGTTCGGCAAAGCATCAAGAGCCCACGCCGCTCCCACCCAAAATCCCATCCTCGCCCCGCCAACTCCTCGTAAACCTCGCGGCTAAACAGATTGAAATCCCGCAGAACCGGCTCGGCCAAGGCCACTTTTACCGGATTCGCCGAGGCTACAAAGCGAAGCATCCACGCGAAAAAGTCCCAATCCCAACGCGGACGCAAATACAACGGCGAACGGGGGTTCCACATCCACTTAAGGCCAAGGCGCAATGTCCCCAGCGTCGCAAGCGGCGTGAAGTGGCTCGGCACCACCATGCCCGCGTTCCCAAACGAACAACCATCACGCCGCCGCGGTGACCGTTCCAAAACCGTCACCGCGTGCCCCTCCTCAGCACACGCTTGCGCGACCGCCATCCCAATCACGCCCGCCCCCAAAACAACAACGCGCCTCCCCATATCAACTCCAACGCAACCCAGCAGCGAGCGGATCGTCATCAGCAAACATCAACCACGATTCCGCCGTCACCCACGCTCGCCCACGTACCAACGGAATCACACCCTCCGCCGTCACCGCTGCAATACGCCCTTCAAACACTGAACCCGTAATCCCCTCCTGCCAAAACACTTCGCCGACACTCAACTTTCCGGCAGTATGCAGGCACGCCAACTTCGCACTCGTACCCGTCCCACACGGCGAACGATCAAACGCCCCGCCCGGGCACAACACAAAGTTGGCACTCGAACTTTCAGGATGCACCGGCTTCCCAAACCACTCCACATGGTCGACTTCCGGATACCCCGCAGCATGCACCGCATCCCGCGCAAGAAGCGCGAGCCGCGTCAACTCCCCCACGTTCCCCATCCCCCAAACCGGCGGCACTGTGTGAATCAGAAAAAACGTGTTCCCTCCCCACGCCACATCCCCCGTCACTCGCCCCATCCCCGGAATCTCCACCCCCACATCGGCCGCAATCCGATAGCTAGCCACATTCTCAATCTCAACCTGCCCGTCCTCCAAAATCGTGGCCGACACCACCCCAACCGGCGTCGCAAACCGCGTTGTGCCAAGCCCTATTCGCCCCATCCAGCGCAACGTCTCAGCCACCCCAATCAACCCATGCCCACACATCCCCAAGTAGCCCGTGTTATTGAAAAAAATCAGGCCGAACGGAACGTCGTCCCCCACATCGGCCGGACGTTCCACCAATAGCGCCCCAACCAAAACATCCGTCCCGCGCGGCTCCAAAATCACCCCCGCCCGAAACGCATCGTGTTCCCGCGCCAACTCGTCTCGCATCGCCACCACGTTCCGCGATGTCAGCACAGGCCCGCCCGCGACCACCAAGCGCGTCGGTTCTCCTCCCGTATGGGAATCAATCACATGCACCTTTTTCATTTCATGCTTGGGTTAAACGTTTCACCGCTGAATCAACCGCTCCGCTCGCCTCCGAACACCCCTCGCCATCACCCCGCCTCACCGCACGCCTCCCATCCAACGGTTCAGCGGACGAATCAACACAAGCATCACCACCGCAGCAACCCCCGCCGTTCGCACCACTTCCATAAACCGCGCCGACATCACCAACGTGCCCTCACCCGCAACCTCCCCCGCCAACATCCCCGCCAACACATTCCCCAGCGCTGATCCCACAAACCACACCCCCATCATCTGACCCGCCAACCGCTGCGGCGCGAGCTTCGTCACCGCGCTCAATCCGACCGGACTCAAACACAACTCCCCCACAGTGTGGATGAAGTAAACCGTCACCAACCAGAGCGGTCCCACCGTTCCCGATGCATCGGCACGCCGAGCCGCCCACGCCGCTACAAGAAATCCAGCGCCCAAAAGAACCAAACTCCACGCCACTTTCGCCGCCAACCCCGGTGCGCCTCCGCGCCGGTCCCAAGCCGTCCATAAACCGGCCATCAACGGCGCCAGCAGGATGACAAACAACGCATTCACACTCTGAAACCAGCCCGCAGGAACCTGCCATTCCAACACCATCCGATCCGTAAACCGCTCCGCAAAAAGGCTCAACGAAGACCCCACCTGTTCAAATCCGGACCAAAACAATGCGGACGCAGCAAACAAAACCGCAATCACACCCAACCGACGCAGCTCCACCCCACCCTCCGGCCCACCCTTGGCAGCCAGCCGAATCTCAAGGGCCGCCCACAAAAAGTACACGATACCCACTCCGGCAATCACACCGGCGGTCCGTGATGCCAAAACCTTCGGATCAACCGTCAACCATCCGGTCCAAAGGGCCACGCCCATAGCCACCATCGCAATCACCGCACAAACCAACCCCACCCATCGCCCGCGCAGCGCCCGCCAATCGGCCCGAACAGAGCTCGGCAGTTCCCCCGCATTCCCCAACCGCTCGCGCGACCATCGAAACTGAATCAATCCAAACACCATCCCCATCCCCGCCGCAGAAAAGCCCCAGCGCCACCCCAACTTCTCTCCCAACGCGCTGCATACCATCGGCCCAAGAAAGGCCCCAACATTCACCCCCATGTAAAACAAGGTGAACCCCGCGTCCCGACGCGCCCCGCCCTCCGGATACAACGCCCCCACCAACGTGCTCATGTTCGACTTCAACAACCCCGAACCCAACGCCACCAATACCAGCCCAACGTAAAATCCCTTCGGATGGTCAAACCCAAGCACCAAATGCCCTAGCGCAATCACCACCCCGCCCCACCACACCCCGTCCCGCGTTCCCAACAACCGATCCCCCACCCAGCCGCCCGGCAACGCCGCCAGATAAACCAACGCCGTATACAAACCGTACACCGCCGTCGCCTCCCCTGCGTCCAATCCCATCCCGCCACGCTCAACCGGCGACACCATGAACAACACCAACA
>JBEEPE010000245.1:0-5942 GCA_041191265.1 Verrucomicrobiota bacterium
TGCGAAACCATCGGCGCAGATCCACCCAGTATGCCCTCAACCCGCTCCGTCGCATCAACAAGCACCGACGGAATCCGCTGCATCCACGCCGACAAAGACAATCGCTCGGCCAATCCCTCCAACTCACGCTTCAACACCAGCAACGCATTCACCCGCAACCGTTCCAACGTTTCAGCCGTCACCTCAGCCGTCACCCCAGGATGACCATCCCGATCACCCCCAACCCACGTTCCAAAGGAAAATCGCGGCATCACCACTCCGCCCATCGACTCCTCTCCAAACCGACCTCTCCACGCCGCCAGAAAACGCTCGTCCAACCGACGTAACACCGGAGGAAAAATCTCTCGCAGATAATGCAAAACATTCCGGCGCTCATCCGTCAGCGTCGGCTTTTCCAAAAGAATCTCGCCCGTGCGCCACAAACGCTCCAACCCCGCCTTCAACTCCCGCTTCAACTCCGCACGCCGAACCGCCGATAACTCCCCCTCCGGCATGCGAACAATCATCTCATAGAGAAATCGATGCTGGTCCAAAACCGACAACCGCTTCGCCTCCGTTGGATGCGCCGTCAATACAGGCTCGACACACACTCGTCCCAACGCCGACAGCACATCCGACTGATTCATCCCCTCCCTCGCCAACGCTCCCAAAACCGATCCCCAACAACCCGGTTCCGCCTCCACCCCCTCAGACGCCTCCCTCAATGCACGCACCTCGCGAGACGTATTCTCCTCCACCAAGTTTAAAATCTGAAACGCGACGGAAAGCGCCATCCCCAGTCCCTCAGGAATATCGCCCCCACCCGAAATCTGTTTCCCTTCGCGCCACGGCAAATACGCCGCCAAATCCCCACGCCCCATGTCTCCCAAAACCTCAGAGAAAGCCTCCATCAAAGTCCGCAAATCGGAATCCATCCGCGAAAAACCGATGCCCAAATAGTCCGGTGTGTCCGTCGAGTTCGTCATAAGGCCGGCACCATCTTGTCTCCCGACCCCACCCCCCAAAGCAACACGCAAACACAGCAAAAATCAGCTTCCACGCTCAACCACCGAACCCATCCGCCTCCCTGTGAGTCATATAGAGCATCTCGTGCCCGCCCGCAAAAAAGTTGGGAGTGGATGAGGGAGTATCCCCCATGAGCCTAGTCACATGCGACAAAGGCCTTCCCCGAGGACTTCTGTGGGAAGGTAAGGCTCGTTCCAAAGCACGCCTTGGTTTCAGAAACTTTCAAAAATACAGTCTCCCAGTCATCGCTTTCTGAGATTCACCACTCCGCCCCCCCCCGAGAATCAACCACCCGAATCAAACCCCAACCATCGACACAACACTCCCCAAACTTTGGCGTAGACCCCTCAATACTTCAAATCTGGCGGTGAGGGAGGGATTCGAACCCTCGGTACCCTTTTGGAGTACGGCGCTTTAGCAAAGCGCTGCTTTCGACCACTCAGCCACCTCACCAGAACCAGAGATGGAATGCTCCATGAGTGCGGGGGGGGAGTCAAGCCACGTTAAGCTTCCGATGCAGGACAAATTCCCTTCACCTCACAGCCAGCGCAATCAGGACGACGAGCCTCGCAACGCCGCCGACCATGCCAGATTAACCAGTGACTGATACCCAACCAGTACGCCTCAGGGAGAAGGGCCATCAGCTCTCGCTCGACCGTCTCTGCCTGAACGCCTTTCACCCATTTGAACCGCCTCGACAATCGTAAAACATGCGTATCCACCACAACCCCCTCGCACCGATGAAATATCTCGGCCAGAACTACATTCGCCGTCTTCCTCCCAACACCCGGCAAAGCCGTCAACTCAGCTAACGTCCCCGGAACTTCGCCCGCATGACGCTCCACTAAGCCGCGGCAGCAACCTTGAATGTTCTTCGCTTTCGCTCGGTAAAAACCCGTCGAGTGAATCAGCTGCTCCAGTTCACTGAGGTCAATTTCGGCAAAATCCGTCGCCGTGCGGCATTTTTGAAACAAGGCAGGAGTGACCTTGTTGACCCGAGCGTCAGTACATTGAGCCGATAAAATGGTCGCAACCAGCAGTTGCAGCGGCGTTTCGTAGGCAAGCTCACAGTGCGCCTCAGGATAAACATCGCGGAGCGCCTCAAGCATCTCAACCGCACGAGCCCTCCTCGAAACCGTGCTTTCTCGAGGCATGAACTTTAAGAAAGGTCACCCTCACCCACCGTTCCGCCACGCCGATCAGCGAGCCTAAAACAAATCCCTTTTTTTGAGGTTCTCGCAAAGTCAAAGAAGAGCTCCGCCTCAGGAGGCCACGGCTTCTGAGCCGCAATCTGGAGCGCCTGCGTAACGTTCATCCCTTGTCGGTAGAGCAAAGCAAACGCATTCCGCAAAATCGCGCGCTGCTCGGTACCAAAACCCGCCCGACGCAAACCCAACACATTTAATCCAATCACCCCATTCAAGTCCGCTGCCATCAGGTACGGGGGAATATCACGACTAAATTTGCTGCCACCCTGGCAAATCACAAGGTTCCCAACCCGAACAAACTGGTGAAACACCGACCCCCCACCGAGAAACGCCTTCTCGCCAATCTCAACGTGTCCGCCAAGCAGAACGTTGTTCGCGAGAATCGCCCCATCTCGCACTTTGCCGTCATGCCCCACATGGCAACCAGCCATCAAGAAACAACGATCCCCAACCGAGGTGTATGCCCCAGAGGCCGTCGCCCTGTGAACCGTCACGTGCTCACGCAGCGTAGAGTGGTTCCCAATCTTCACAAACGAATGAAGACCAGCGTCAAATCGCAAATCCTGAGGATCGCCCCCAATCACCGATCCAGCGCCAATCACACAGTCCGTCCCAACAACGCAGTGCTTCTCCAGCACAACATGGGATCCCAGACGCGTTCGGTCTCCAACTTCAACCCCCTCTCCGATTACGGTGTAAGGGCCAACAAGAACATCCTGACCCAACCGGGCCGAAGGATGAACGACTGCAGTGGGATGAATCATCGCACAAGAAGCGGTTCAGGTTAAAAAGACGCCGCGCCCCGCACCATCGTGCGAACCCGCAAACGTGGATATAAAGGTGTTACCCCGCCGCAAAATTGCAACCCTGCGCTGCGAAATCGCTACCAAGCTCGGCACTCCTCGCTAATCTCCGCCCTCCCCAATGAAGGCCATCATCCATAAGGCCCGCATCGAACTGGCCGACTTGGACCGGAATCGCTACGCGGATTTTTCGCTCACCATCGCTCGGCACCCATCAGAAACCGACGAACGCATGATGGCGCGCCTGCTTGCCTTCGCCCTGAACGCCCCAGAGGACGGCGACCATGGCCCCCTCGAACTCGCACGCGACATCTGGGACCCTGATGAACCCGCGCTCTGGCAACGAGATTACACCGGACGCCTCATTCAATGGATCGAAGTCGGCCAACCCGATGAGCGCCGCATCCTCAGAGTCACTGCCCGCAGCGATCAAATGCACGTCTACGCCCTCCACGACAGCACCTCCATCTGGTGGGAGAACCTTAAGAACCGAGTTCATCGCATCGAAAATCTCACCATTGATCACATTCCCGAGGACTCCGGAGCCGAACTCGCATCTTTCTCCGAACGCACCATGGACATGCAAGTCAGCATTCAGGAGGGGGAAATCTGGCTGACCGCAGGGGCGCGATCCTCACAAATTCAAATCGTCCGCTTATACCCCTAACCAAACGCTTTGCCCCCTCTGAATAATTCCCAGAAGGAGCTTTTGAGTCACCCAAACTCAAAGAACCCCTCAACAATCTGTCACCCCGTAATCCCGCTCCAACCCGTGCGCCTGCGCGCACCAGGCGCGGCGCTTTGATTCCACCGCCCCGCTGGAGGGCTAATCGTCGTCATCGTCCTCCCCAGACTTCGCAAAAACAAACGAGGCCCTAACCGGTGCAGGCATCGGGAACTCCGCACCCCGAACGCTCCGCCAAATAATCTCATTCAACTGCAGGTCATCGGCCGCGTCCTCTTTGGCAAAGTTCATCCGCCTCGAACGCTCCGCACCCCATGCCGTCTTCTGATTCGTCTCCTCACGATTCACGTCGGGAACCAGTGCCTCATAAGTCTTCATGTCCGCTTGTCCCGTGAATGCGTGGTACATCGGCGTCGCCGCTGCATCAAACTGAGACATCGGACGCATCCCCAAAATGAGTTCCATCGTTCGCAGCATCGAACTCGTCGAGTACATCGTTGAGTCCACCACACCCCGTCTCGCGTAAGGACTCGCCACCAACGCCACCGTTCGGTGCGCATCAACATGATCCGGCCCGTTCTGAGCATCATCCTCCACGACAAAAATCGCAACCTGTGCCCAGAACTTGGACCGACTAACCGCCTCTACAACCTGACCCAGCGCAAGGTCATTATCCGCAACACACGCCAACGGGGTCTTTTTGCCCGGACTCGTCCCCGCAGTATGATCATTCCCGAGTCGAACCACCTGCAAACGGGGCATATCACCCTCAGACTCAAATCGCTTCAGCTCACTAATAAAGCGTTCTGCTCGTTTGACATCCGGATAATCCATGTCAAACGCTCGAAACTCTGGATCAATCTTACCATCCAACGCTTTCAACCGAGGCATCGCCGGATCACCCGGTTTCCGTCCGTTGTTCACAAACTCCCCGTAGCTACGAAAGCTCACCCCCGCCGCCGCCGCCGCATCCCACAAATACCCACCCGCAGGGGTCGCAATCGGGAAGTTCCCCTCGGACGGGTAGCTGTACTTCTTGCTCCGATTGTGGCCGTAACTCAGCGGCCAAAACTTTTCCACGTAATCCGTCGCGTACGCACCCATCGTCCACTCGTGGCCATCCGCACTCACCTCGCTCTCCACATAGAAGTTGTCGAACAAAACAAACTCCTCAGCAAGACGATGATGATTCGGCGTAACCTTCTGGGGAAAAAGGCAAAGCGACGCATCGCCACGACCTTTCTTCACATCCCCAAACACCTGATCGTACGTTCGGTTCTCTTTGACCACGAAAATGCAGTAGCGGATCGGACTCCCCCCTTTCAAATCCCCCGGAATCGGGCTGCCCTCCGGACGCTTTAACGTCACACCCGCATCCGCGCGAAGCGGCGCACAGCGGTAAACGTCAGCCGTCCAGCGAGCCAGCGCCTTGTCCAAATCATCCCCCTTCGGCAAATCAATCACGCTAACCGTGCCCTTAAAAAGTCCGCCAATGTACTCCACCGTACTCCCAGGCGCAGGCTTCACTCCCGGTTGAGGCCCCTTCGGATTTCCCGATGATGAAATCCCTTTTCCATTCGCAACCAGAAGGGCGCGCCCGTCCGGCGTAACCCGAACCGACGTCGGATACCAACCGGTCGGAATGAACCCTCGGGACCGACTCTTGCCTCGGACTGAAACATCGATGACAGCAAGGGCGTTCACATTCGCATTGGCAACAAACAACGTTCGCCCATCCGGAGAAAGCGCTAGTCCGTTCGGAGTCGACCCGGGAGGCGAGTTGGGATGAAGAGCCGCCCAAATGGTTTCCAATGCGCTACCACTCACGGTGTCGAAAACGGTGACGGTGTTGCGGTTCGCATTCGCCACATAGAGTGTTTTGCCATCGCGCGTCAGCAGCATCTCATTCGGGTGCTCTTCGCTCTTCCACCGGTCCGTCACAAGCCCGGTTCGCGTGTCAATCACAGCAACCTCACCTCTCGCCCAAAGGCTGACATACAGGCGGTTTCTGCGCTCATCCAGCCGGCACGCATAAGGATAGGGCGCCGCAGGGTCGGCTGGGTCGAGAGTGGCCTCGGCCCTTTTAGAAATCGACGCCTCGTCGAACGTTTGCTGCTTCGCGTCTGTCGCTAGATTGGGCGACGTGGACGCACCCCCCAGCGAAATGTCTTTCACGGGCACAGTCCCACTCACGTCCACCCGCGCCACCTTTTGCCCCAGGACATTCGCGACATACAGAAC
>JBEEPE010000246.1:0-3917 GCA_041191265.1 Verrucomicrobiota bacterium
GACATCTGCAAGCCGTTGGATTTTTCGGTTTAAACACCCAGTCAAAGGAGGTCCCATGTTACACGTTGGAAGCACAAATATTCCCCTTTGCTCTGGGGTAGATCGGCGCAGTTTTTTGCAAGCGGGTGCAGCCGCGATGGCGGGTATGACGTTGCCGAACTTGTTTCGGCTGCAGGCGGCGGGTGCGGTGGATGAGAAGAAGGCGAAGATTCGCAACTGTATCACTCTCTTCATGGTGGGTTCCCCGGGGCACCTGGACACATGGGACATGAAACCGGATGCGCCGGAGGACATTCGCGGGAAGTTCAAACCGATTTCCACGAGCGTTCCGGGGACTCAAATTTGTGAACATTTCCCGAGGATGGCCCGCGTGATGGATCGGGTGGCCTTGATTCGGAGTCTTCATTACAACACGGGGGCTTCGCACGAAAACGGGCAGCGTTGGATGATGACGGGGCACGACTTTAACGCGGCGAACAAGCAGCCGCACATGGGCTCGGTGGTGTCGCGGGTTTTTGGTCAGCGCGGGGATTTGCCGTCCTCGATTATTCTTCCGGCAGCGATTGGGAACACGGGGACATCGACTCCGCACGGGCAGGAGAGCGCTTACCTTGGCAGCGCTCATCAGCCGTTTTTCTTGGGGAACGATCCTGCATTGTCCACGTTCAAAGTGGCTGACCTTCAGTCGCCTGCTGGGCAGGAGGAGTTTCGCATTGCTGCACGGCGCAAGCTGCTGAGTGAGGTGGACCATTTGCAGCGTCATGTGGAGGCGGGTTCCATGTTGGAGCGCGACACGGCGTATGCGCGCGCGTTCAACCTGCTCACCAATCCAGAATCGAAGAAGGCATTTGATTTGTCGGAGGAGTCTTCGAAGTTGAGAGATCGCTATGGACGTAACACGTTCGGTCAGAGCTGCCTCCTTGCTCGCCGATTGATAGAGCGGGGTTCGCGGTTTGTGACCGTGAACCAGTTCGATACGGTGTTCGGTATCTCGTGTTGGGACATGCACGCGGACGGGAGCAGCTTGAACAACACTTACGCGGATTATGAGCACGTGCTTTGTCCGCAGTTTGACTTGGCGTTTACGGCTCTGTTGGAGGATTTGGAGCAGCGAGGCTTACTTGAGGAGACGGTGATTTCGGTGATTAGCGAGTTTGGTCGGACGCCGAAGCTGAATCCGAAGGGTGGACGCGATCATTATCCGTCCGCATGGACGAACTTCCTCGCGGGCGGGCCGATTCGTGGGGGGAAGGTGATTGGTTCGACGGATAAAATTGGTGCGGCGCCGCACGATCGACCGGTGACGCCGCCGATGGTGGTCGCCTCGATTTATCAGGCGATGGGCATTGATTTGGAAACCACGATGCTGCCTGGACCGGGCGGGCGACCGGTTCGGTTCATTGAGGCGGAGCCAATCCGAGAGCTGTTCGCTTAAGTGCTATGCGAGGCTGGAAACAGCTCCGCGGGCTTGGTTTGCTTGCGGCGGTGATGTTGGTGCCGGTGGTGGGTGAGGCTGCGCCGCCGGTTGTGACGGGGGTGAATGTTCGGGGGTTCCGGACAGGGGGAGCCACTGCGATTACGGTGACGGGGGGTGACCTGTTGCCGAATCCTCGGTTTGTGTCCACGGGCGCGATTGCGCGTCAGCGCGTGCTGGAGGGGGCGGTCGCGGGGAAGGTGACGATTGAGGTGGAGTTAGCGTCCGACGCGCGCGCGGGTTTGGAGAATGTTTGGCTGGTGACGGATGGGGGCGTGTCGTCGCGGTTGGTGTTTGCGGTGGATGGATTTCTGCAACAACCGATGGAGGCAAAGGTGGAAACGATGCCGGTGTCGGTTCATGGAAATTTATCGGGAGCGCAGGTGGCGGAGTCGCGTTTTGTGGGGAAGCAGGGGCAGGAGTTGTTGTTGGAGGTGGATGCGCAGCGGATGGACAGCAAGTTGCGTCCAGTGCTGAGGTTGTTCGGTCCGGATGGCGTGCTGGTGGCATGGAGCGGACCGATGAGTGGGCTGCGAGGAGACACGCGTTTGGGGGTGCGAATTCCGAAGGATGGCGAGTACCGCGTCGAGTTGCGGGACCTGCAATATGCGGCGACGGCCCCTGCGCACTTTCGGTTGAAGATTGGGGAATGGGTTCCGGTTGATTCGGTGTTTCCGGCGATGGTTCAGGCGGGCGTTTCGGCGGAGGTCGAAGCGGTTTCATTGAAGGGGCCCGTGGGCAAGATGGAGGTGAAGGCGGCGGCGACTGGCCGTGCGGTTCCGACGGGCTGGCCACGGGGATTGAGTGCCACGGGGTCCGGCGCGTTGGTTTGGTTGAGTCCACTGAAGCAGGCGGTTGAAAATCGGAAGGGGGATGAGGTTCAGGCGTTGGAGGGGCTTCCGGTTTCAGTGAATGGCCGGATTGGGGCGGCTTGGGAGGTGGATCGGTATTTGGTGCCGGTTGAGCCGGAATCGGAGGTGGAGGTCGGCTTGCTTGCGGATGCGTTGGGTTCGCCGTTGGACGGGGAGGTGGAGTTGACGGATGAGAAGGGGGCGCGGCTTGCGGTGAATGACGATGTTGCGACGGGGCCTGATGCGCGGTTGACGTTCAAGGTGCCGAAGGGGGTGACTCGACTGATTGCTGCGGTGCGCGACGTTTCTGGGAATGCGGGGCCGGCACACGTTTACTGTTTGCAGGTGATGCCGAAGGCTGCGCAATCGTCAGAGGGCGGCTATCGGCTCCGTCTGGCGGAGGACGCTTTGAATATTCCGAGGGGCGGTGCCGGCGTGGTGCGTGTTGAGGCGTTGCGCGAAGGGTACGACGGGCCAATCGCGGTGAAGGCGGCGGGATTGCCCGGAGGCTATCGGTTGGAGGGAACGGAAATCCCTGCGGAGGCTTCGGGGACCCTGATATCCATCCGACGCGAGAAAGAGGCGACTCCTGCCGTGGTTTCATTCCTCGGTGAACGTGAGGGCAAGTCGCTGGCCGCTCGGGTGGAGGCGGTGCCGGGGGGAAGATTGCCGCCTTGGTTGGAGGAAGCGTTTGTGGTCGCGGAGAGTGCTGCGGACGAATCGGGCTTCCGTGCGGAATGGGCGGATGACGTCTCTGCGAAACGAATGCCGCTTTCGGGGAAGGCGGTGTTGAAAGTGAAGTGCGTTCGTCCCGTTGGACACGACGGCCCTGTGCGGTTGACGCTTTTGACGAGTCAGGCTCGACAGCTCGATGCAAAGGGTGCGGTGCAGGCGATGAAGATGTTACGCGAGGAAAAGGCCGTATTGATTGAGGAGGACAAGAAGGCGCAGACAGCGTTTGATGCGATTGCTGCGGCTGACAAAGCACTGAAGGCGGCTCAAGCCGCCGTTGATGCTGCAGCGAAGAAGGGGGAGGTTGGCGAACCTTTGAGCAAAGCGCTTTCAGACGCTCAGGCGAAGCGAGCTCTGGCGCAGGAGGAAGCCAACAAGGCTGCTGCGGCGGCGAAAAACGAGGCGGAGATGGTTTTGTTGATTCCGCCAGATCTTGTCGAGGTGCCGCACATGGTCTCGCTCAAAGCAGAGTTGTTGAAGAGTGACCGAAAGACGGTGGAGTCATTCACCTATTTGCCTGTGGCGAAGATTCCCGTGGTGAATCCGGTGGCGCTCAAGTTTCCGGCGGAGGTTGCGGCGACCGTGGAGCCGAAAAAGGGCGGGGTACTCGAGATTAAGGGGGAGATTGAGCGGACGGATGACGCGAAGGGTGACGTCACCGTTTCGTTGTCTGGATTGCCGGCTGGATTGAATGCTCCTGCGGTGACGGTCAAGGCTGCGGACCGCGCCTTTGCCTTCAAAATCAATCTCCCTGCGGCGTTTAAGCCGGGTGAGTTTCCTGCGGTAAAAGTGTCTGCCACGAGCAAGCCGTTTGGACAGGTTCAGGTAAAGACACGGGATTTCCCGCTCACGCTCAAAGT
>JBEEPE010000247.1:0-6133 GCA_041191265.1 Verrucomicrobiota bacterium
CGGGTACGTTACACTGGGTAAGGTTTATCAGGTGAGAGAGCGCTGGGAGGATGCGGTAGCAGCGTTCGAGAAAGCGCGCTCTCTGGGTGCGGACACGAGGGAGTTTTTGAGGGTGACTCAAGGGTTGGTGGCGAAACGGAATGCGCGACGAGAAGACGAAGCTCGGGGGGACCTTTTCGAGGCGCTCAGGGATGGAGGGAGGCAGATGGAGTCGGTCGGGTATGCAAAAGCGCTTGGGGATGAGTTTTGGCGGAAGCACGGGGAGCGATTGTCGGAGAAGGCGAAGAAGCAAGGTGCTGACATGGCGAGGGCGGACCAGGCAAAGCGGAGGGACCCGAGTGTGATTGGGGATCTGATTGCACGGCTTGAGGCGAAGTTGTTGCCAGTTCCAGGGACCGGTATCTTATTGAGCAAGACGGAGTTTACGGTTGGTGAGTGGAAGCTTTACCTCAGGGCCGAGGGACTTCCCGAGTGGCATCAACCGGATCCAAGTATGTTCACTCAAACAGACGAACATCCCGTGGTGAAAATCAGTTGGAATGACGCCACGAAGTTTTGCCGCTGGTTGAGTCAGGTGAGTGGTAAGCGGTGGCGGTTACCGAAGAACGAGGAGTGGGAGGCGGCGGTTGGGAAGACGACTTACCCTTGGGGCGAGTATTATCCGCCGAAGAAAGAGGACGGGAACTTTGCGATTTTGAGTGACGGAAAGGATGACCCAGCCGAGGTGGGACTCGATGGTTTCAAGGGCACTGCACCAGTGGCTAGCTTTCGAGCCAATCCTCTGGGATTCTTTGATTTAGGTGGGAACGCCTTCGAGATGACTGGCACTCTGAAGGCGGGGGCGAAATCGAACGTGCAGATGGCAATGATTCGAGGCGGCAGTTGGAGTCGGATTGCGAGCTATGCACAGCCTCAGTTGCGTGGATCGCACACGACATCAATTGATGGGGTTCACCCAAGTTACGGTTTCAGGGTGTGTTGCGAGATGCGCTGAGGCGGGCACACAGGGAATCCTGTGACGCGATTTTCGCAAAGGTCAGTCACTCTGCTCCGCCGAATGTTCGGACACCCAATCGGGCGTCGTGGATTTCAGCGCGGGAGGGATTGGAGGGTTTGGATTGCGGCGGCGCGGTCGGGGGCGCGGAAGACGGAGGTGCCAGCGACGAGCGTGTCGGCCCCTGCGGTGACGCATGCCCCCGCGTTTGAGGTGGTGACGCCGCCGTCGACTTCTAGTCGAAAGTTGAGGCGATGCGCGTGCCGAAGTTCGGACGCCTCAGCGATGCGGGGGAGCATTTCTTGGATGAAGGGTTGTCCGCCAAAACCGGGTTCGACCGTCATGATGAGGAGCAAATCAATCTGACCGAGGTACGGGACGACTTTTTCCAAGGGGGTTCCGGGTTTTAGCGAGAGGCCTGCGGACAGGCCTGCCGCTCGAATGTCGCCGAGCGTTTTAGCGACGTTGCATTCGGCTTCGACGTGAATCGTGATGTTCCGCGACGATTTGAGGAATCGGGGAAGGTAGTGGTCAGGGCGACAGACCATTAAGTGGGTGTCGAGAGGCTTGGTTGCAACGGATGCTGCGGCGTCCACAAAAGCGGGGCCGAACGAGATGTTATCGACGAAGTGTCCGTCCATCACATCCATGTGAAGCCAGTCAGCACCAGCAGCCTCGATTGAACGAATCTCGTCGTGGAGGCGGCCAAAATCGCAGGCGAGAATGGATGGGGCGATGAGGAGGGGGTGCAGGGACATGGTTTGGAGGCCGTGATTGGGGCGTTCGGATTGGGACTGACTTTGGTCTAGATAGCGGTAGCGAGCGTGGGGTCACAAGTCCGCGAATGGATGCGGCTCAGGGCTTCTTTTTGCCGAAGGCTTCGAAGGTGGTTGTGGCGAAGCGTTTCCATTCGTTTTCGATGAGGTCGGGATTGGCTGATCCGCTGTGGATGAGTAGACCGTGCCGAAGTCGGAGCGGCGTATTGGGTTCGATGGAGTGGGGGTTGCGGAACGTGGTGGCGGCTCCCATCCAACCGTCCCCTCGCACATGAAACTCGACGGGGTGGTGGAGGTTTTTGGGGTGATCCATGAGGGTGATGCCTTCGTCGGTGTTGGCGGTGATGGGTCCCGAGTAATCAACCCACCGAGCGGGTTTGCGGAAGCATTCCTTCTCGTTGATGCCCCCTTCGGAGTTGGTGATGCGTCCGCCACCGTCGTGAACGCCGATGGTTTTTGCCATGCGGACTCCGAGGAATCCGAAGGCGGTTGCGCCGAGGACGACGGGGTCTTTTGGTGCAATGAGTTCGGAATCGATGTCGATGCGCCAGAGGCTCGTGGGCGTGATGGTTTTTTGGTTAGGCAGGCTCCTCGGATCCGAGGTCGCCAAGGGGGTGAGGGTGATGCGCCGATTTTCGGTGAGGACGGTGTTGCCGGCCTTGTCTTTCCAAAGGGCTTTGAGTTCAGCCGCGCAATGATCGTCCGCATCTTCGAGTCGGGCGATGTGAACGGTTTCGATGGTGCCCCCGTTATCGGCCCAGAAGGAGGTTCCTGCGACGTCGTTATGGCTGATCCAAATGGAGTTATGATGCGAGTGGCTGATGGGGTCATGGGGATGTCCCATGCGGGTGAGCGGGATACCTGACGGGCCTAGGACTGGATAGAGAAAGGGACGACGCATGTTGGATCCGCCGTCGAGGCCGAGGACCTTGGTTCCGTTAATGAGGAAGGAGAGGCTGTTTCTTGGCTCGGGGATGACTTGGATGAGGGGCGGTTTTTTTCGAGGTTCGACGTCGGTTTGCGCGGAGGCGGAAAGGGCGAGCGAGCAGAGGATCGTGAGGCTGAGGAGGGTGAACCGCATGGTGAGGGAGGGTTGCAGAAAGTGCACCAGTTGCGTTGAGGGCGGATGCCTGTTTGGTGTCGTGCCGACGTACGCGCTGGAGGTGGATGTTTTCGGTGTGAGCGGGGTTACGGGTGACCACGATGCGATTTCGGCTCGGTTGATTGGTTGTTTGTGCGGGTTGAGGTCGAGAAAATGCGGCAAACGGAGGGAGGCGGGGCGACAGGAAAGGCGACGAATCATGAGTGACCCATCCGATGACGAGCGGACTGCGACGTTTCTCCGGCTTTATGCGGAGAGCGAACTCGTTTTGCGGGCCTATGTTCGCTCGTTGGTGCCGACTCGGGAGATGGCCTCTGAGGTGATTCAGGATGTGCTTTTGGTTTTGTGGCGGAAGTTCGAGAGCGCCGAGAACTTCAAAGCGTGGTCATTTGGCGTGGCTCGGAAGATTGTTGCGCGTCACATGCGGAGTCGGGCGCGTGACCGACACGTGTTTGATGACGAGTTGGCGGAGAAGCTGGCGGACGATGCCTTGCGGCTTGCGGCGGAGCACAATCATCAACGCGAGGCGTTCGAGCATTGCCTTGAGGGGCTGCGTTCGGAGCACCGGGATTTGCTGTTATTGGCTTATTCCAAAGGGGTGAAGATGGAGGAGTTGGCGCGGCAGCGCGGGCAATCACCGATGTCGCTGTACAAGTGGTTGCATCGGGTTCGGATGGCGCTTTTCGAGTGTGTGCAGCGACGTGTTCGTCGGGAGGGGATGGCATGAGTGAGAACCCCCATGAGCGGATTCATCGGTATCTGATGGATTTGATGGATGCTTCGGAGCGTCCCTCGTTTATTTCTGATTTGAAGCGGGATGCAGCGTTGAGGTCGCTGTATTTGCATCACGTGAATCTGGACATTGCGTTGGAGGGGAAGGCGGCACTGGGGACAGGTGAAAACGCGGATGCTGGGATTCGTAGAACGCTGACTGAGGGAGTGAGGATGGAGCGCGGGGTTGGGGATTGGCGAAGGGTTGCGCTGGGGATTGCGGCGGTGTTTGTGGTCGGGTTTCTCCTCCTGAGTGGCGGGGGGTGGGGGCGCGTCACGCATGTCGGGGAGGGGGCCGAGATTCGCTCGGGGAGAGCGGCGCGCGTTGCGCGTGCGGGTGAGGTGTTAAAGGCGGGCGACCGTGTACATTCTCAGGGGAAAGGTGGCGTTAAGTTGTCGGTGAAAGGGTTGGGGCGGGTCGAACTCGGGCCTCACACGAGCGTTGGGTGTTTGCCGAGGGAGCGGGTGTTGGAGGTGGAGCGGGGGTTTGTGGAAGTGGATGCTGATCGGCAACCGATGAACCGTCCGTGGCGTCAGCGGACGCCGCATGCGGAGACTTCGGTGATGGGGACGCGTTTTGCGTTGGCGAGTTCGGAGGGGAGGACTGCGTTGCGCGTGAGCGAGGGGTCGGTCCGATTGAAGAACTTGGTCTCGGGCGAGACGGAATCCGTGGTTGGGGGGCGGCGCGCTTTTGTGGAGGGAGGTGAGTTGGTGGGAGCGAGGGAGAGTCGCCTTGGGAGTGTGCTTTTGTTGACCTCGCGAACTGCGCCTTCAGGCGATTTTGTGGGGACTGGCGATTTGGAGCAACGGGTGAAGGCGGTGAAGATGTTGGGGCTGATTGCGGAGCGATTGGTGGTGGCGAGGTTGTGGGGGTTGGGTTTTCGAGTTGAGGTCCGACATTTCGACGAAGCGCAGAAGCGCGATTTGGAGGATCGGGCGTTGGTGGTGGTTTCGATGATGGCGGACGGGGCGGGCGAATCTGCTTTGAAGCGGATTGGGTTGGATCGAGAGAGAGTGCCGGTGATTTGTTTGGATGCGGAGGGGTACCGTCCGCTTCGGATGGTGGCGGATGACGGATCCGGGTGGGGGTATGCTGACGACGGTCTTGATGCGATGTTGTTGGATCGGAATCACGTGCTGAATCGGTTGATGAAAACATCTGGGATGGGGTTGCTGGGATCGGTTAAGGGGTGGGGGGTTCCGAACTTGGATGGGGGAGTGGTGCATGCGGCGTTGGCTCAGCGCGCGGACCGAGCGGTTTGGTTTTCGTTCAATCAGGGGAGCGCGATGAGTGGGATTGCGGCACCGGATCGCCGTGTGGGCCTTTTTTTGGAGCCGCATTCGATCACGGTTCCAGATAGCCCACTGTGGCACGCATTGGATGCGTCGGTGGATTGGGCGGTTTCGGAGGGCAGGGATGAGTGAGGAAGTTTTCTTTTGGGGATGGTTGGCAACCTTAGCTGGGCAGGGGGCGGATGGGGTTGGGCTTCGGCACTGCGTTTGCGGTATGGGGAGGAGCGTTTCGGTTGGGGGTGCGGTTGTGTGGCGGCGGCGGATTTTTTCCGCTGAGCCCGAACATCCTCGAAAGGGTCGTGTTGTTTATGCAGAGTGAAAATATGAGTAGTTCCACCCCCGCCGGAGCGACGAGTGATCCGTCCTCTTTTCTTGTCTCAACCCATCGCCGTTTGGCGGAGGAGATGGGCAAAGTGATTGTTGGTCAGACCGAGGTGATTGAGCAGTTGCTCATCGCGGTTTTAGCGGGGGGACATTGTTTGTTGGAGGGCGCACCTGGGTTGGCAAAGACGGCGATGGTGCGGTCGTTGGCGGAGGCGATGCATTTGACCTTCCGCCGGATACAGTTCACGCCGGATTTGATGCCGGCGGACATTACGGGCACGGACATTATCCAAGAGGATCCGGCTACTGGGGCGAGGCGGTTTGTTTTTCAGAAGGGCCCCATTTTTTCGCAGATGCTGTTGGCGGATGAGATTAATCGGACACCGCCCAAGACGCAGGCGGCGTTGCTGGAAGCGATGCAGGAGCATGCGGTTACGGCGGCGGGCAAGACTTACACGTTGGATGAGCCGTTCTTTGTATTGGCGACGCAGAATCCGATTGAGCAGGAGGGAACGTATCCCTTGCCGGAGGCGCAGAAGGACCGGTTTCTTTTCCATATTCGCGTGGGGTATCCGGATCGTGCGCAGGAGCGTGAGATTGTGGCGCGGACGACGGGGACGCGTTCGGGCAAGATTGAGCAGGTCATCAGCGGGGACCAGATCTTGGAGTGTCAGCGGTTAGTCCGTGAGGTGCCGGTGCCGGATCATGTCTTGGACTTTGTGGTGGATTTAGTGCGGATGACGCGACCTGGCGAGGCGGATGCACCGGCGTTTGTGAAGGAGCAGGTGGAGTGGGGGGCTGGGCCGCGGGCGAGTCAGTGCTTGGTGCTGGCGGGCAAGGTGCGTGCGTTGCTCAAGGGACGGGCGCATGTCC
>JBEEPE010000248.1:0-16177 GCA_041191265.1 Verrucomicrobiota bacterium
GTGCGACTTTGCCGCGGGAGGTTGCGACTCCGTATTTTTCAAAAAGCTCTCTGGCTTGGTATTCGTGGATGTTCATGGCGAGTGGTGTGAAGTGGTGTTGGAAGGTTTGCTCGGATTTTTCCTCCGGCAAATGCAGGCGCTCAGCTTCGGGCCGGACGAAAAACCAGCGTGTGTTCTAGGGAGCAACTGGCCCGGTCCGCAAGGGGATTAGGGAAAATACGGGATGACCACGGGGGGGATTGGATGAGGGATGCGGTATGGAGCGGGAGCGGCATGGTTTCGTTCACTCGCGAAGTGGTTGTCTTTGGCGAGGTTGTGGACTGCCAGTTTCGGCATGTGTCTTTTTAACGCGTTTCGCGCTGTTCTTTTGCGGGCGGGTGGCAATCACTCTTAGGGGAGCGTCATGCAGAGGGCGCGGGTGTCGGATTCTCCTGCGCGGAGGTCGTCGGCGAGGTTTGCGGGCACGAGAAGGGTTGAGCCTTTTGGGAAGGTTCGGGCGTGGTGTATGAGGTGGCCTGTTAGGACGTGGAGGATGGCGAAGGTGTCCTCGGGCTTTCCCCAGCGGGCGTCTGATTGAAGGAGTTGGGAGTCGAGGTTGAAACAGGACGTGCTGAGTGGCGTGCCGCGCGGGTGCAGGTCGGGAGTGACATCGCTAAAATCGATGCATTCGAGGGCCTCATCGACGTGCAGGTCGCGGGGACGTCCGCTCGGGTCGGTTCGATTCCAGTCAAAGAGCCGGTAAGTGGTGTCGCTGTTTTGCTGAATCTCGGCGATGAGGCATCCTGCACCGATGGCATGACAGCGTCCGCTGGGGATGAACAGAGTGTCCCCGCGTTGAACGGGAATCCGGTGAAGCAGGGAGGCTGCGGTTTGTTCGTTGAGGTGATGGCGAAAGGTTTCAGGGGAGAGGTCGGTTTGGCTGAACCCTGCGTAAACACACGCATTTGGGGTCGCGTCGAGGAGGTACCATGCCTCTGTTTTTGATTCGCCCTGCAGTTTTTGGCAGAGGGATTCAGGTGGGTGAACTTGGACGGAGAGCGTATCGGTGGCGTCGAGAATTTTGAAGAGGAGGGGGAATCGTTGGGACGGGTTGGTTACGTTTTTTTTGCCGAAGACTTCAAGTCGATGGTTTCTCCAGAGGTGGTTCAGCGAAGTCTCGGCGTGCGGGCCGTGATCGACGACGGATTGATCGTCGGGGCGGTCGGAGATTTCCCATGACTCGCCGATGTGGGGTTGGTTTGGGGGAAGGGGGCGGCCAAGGGAGGATCCAATTCGTGTTCCGCCCCAGATTCGGTGTTTGAGCAGCGGGGCGAATGTGAGCGGATGGTTGAAGGGGGCGTGAGGCGGCATGTGGGGTGGGGGAAATCTGTGACGGTTTGAGGGAGCAAATCAACTGAGTTGAGCGCTATGGGGGTTTGAATCGGATTTTCAGATGGATTGTGACTGAAACCTCGATTTTACCGGTGGAAAGTTTTGGGGCATGGTTCTCGGATGAAGCGTCTTTGCGTTCATACCATTACGACAAAGCCTTGGTCTTTGGAGGAGTGTCTCACGGAGTACCCGGTCCAGGGGGTCGGTGGAATCACGGTGTGGCGCAACGCTTTGGACGGAAGGCCGCTGGCGGAATCAGCTCGCATGTTGCGGGAGTCGGGATTGGCGGTGGTGAGTCTGTGTCGGGGTGGTTTTTTTCCGGGGACGGATTCTCGTCTTCGCGAGAAGGCGTTGGATGATAATCGACTGGCGATTGAGCAGGCGCATGCGATTGGGGCGCCGTCGGTTGTTTTGGTCTGTGGCGCGGTGCCTGGGCAGTCATTGGATGTGTCGCGAGGGCAGATTGCTGAGGGGATTGCAGCGGTGTTGCCGGATGCGGTTGCGGCGGGAGTGCGACTTTTGATTGAGCCCTTGCATCCGATGTATGCGGATGATCGGAGTGCGATTAACACGCTGCGACAGGCGAACGAGATTTGCGATCGGCTGGGATCTCCGGAGGGGCTTGGGATTGCGCTGGATGTTTACCATGTGTGGTGGGATCCGGAGTTGCGGGAGATGATTGAGGTGACGGCGGGGGCGGGGCGGCTTGATGCCTTTCATTTGTGCGACTGGCGGACGCCGACGGTGGATTTACTTAACGACCGTGGGTTGATGGGGGAGGGGTGTATCCCGCTAGGGCAGATCACGCAATGGGTGGAAATGGCGGGGTTTCGCGGGTTTCGGGAGGTGGAGATTTTTTCTCATCGCTGGTGGGGCACGGATCAGCGCGAGTTTTTGAAGCGGATTGTCGCGTCGTATCGCGCGGTCATCGCGGAGTCGGAGGCTGCCGTTTGAGGCGACGCACATTTTCAGACACATCAAAGCATATGAGCACACGACGTATTGGAATCATCATGAACGGGGTGACGGGGCGGATGGGAACGAATCAGCATTTGATTCGGTCGATTAAGGCGATTCAGGAGCAGGGAGGGGTTCGGGTGTCTGGCGATCTCGTGTTGATGCCGGACCCTATTTTGACTGGGCGCAACTTGGACAAGCTACGTGCGTTGGCTGAGCGCACGGGGGTGACTCGTTACACGACGGATTTGGATGCCGCCTTGGCGAATCCGGAGGACGAGGTGTTTTTTGATGCGAGCGGGACGTTGCAGCGGGCTGGGTTTGTGGAGCGTGCGGTTCGTGCGGGCAAGGCGATTTACTGTGAGAAGCCGACGGCGGTGGAGTCGGCCGAGGCGTTGCGTTTGGCGCGTCTTTGCGAGGATGCGGGGGTGCGGAACGGAGTGGTTCAGGACAAGTTGTGGCTGAATGGGATTCGCAAGTTTCGGACGTTAAAGGATCAGGGCTTTTTTGGGCGGATTCTGAGTGTTCGGGGCGAGTTTGGTTACTGGGTGTTCACGGGTGAGGACCAGGATCAATCGGCGCAGCGTCCGTCGTGGAACTACCGGAAGTCGGACGGTGGGGGAATCATCGTGGACATGCTTTGTCACTGGCGATACGTGATCGACAACCTGTTTGGGAAGGTGAAGGCGGTGAGTTGCACTGGGGCGACGCATGTCCCGAAGCGGGTTGACGAGCGGGGAGCGCTGTATGATTGCACGAGTGACGATTCTTGTTATGCGACGTTTGAGTGTGAGAACGGAGTGATTTGCCAGTTCAACAGTTCGTGGACGGTGCGGGTTCGTCGGGATGACCTTTTGACCATGCAGGTGGATGGCACGCATGGGAGTGCGGTGGTGGGGTTGCGGAAATGTTGGGTGCAGAGTTTGGGAACCACGCCGCGCCCGGTTTGGAATCCGGACATTGAGCAACCGATTGATTTTCTGAAGGGATGGCAGGAGGTGCCGGATTCGACGGTGTACGATAATGCGTTCAAAATTCAGTGGGAAGAGTTCCTGAAGCATGTGGCGACGGGGTCGCCCTTTCCATGGACGCTTCGGGAGGGGGCCAAGGGCGTGCAGTTGGCGGAGTTGGGGTTGCGGAGTTGGGAGCAGCGGCGGTGGTTGGATGTGCCTGAACTCGAGTCGGTGGGCTAGGCACGGAGAGGGGTGCGTTCACACGGTTCGGGCCGAGGCTCTTTCGGAGGATTGTGTTCCGAAAATCCACTCGGGCTTGATGATGTTCATGGTGACGAGATCCTCAGGAACAATTCCCAGTCCGGAGTATTCCCAGCAGGGAAACCAGTCATTGATGGATGAGGCTAAGGATTTAAGTTCAACAATGGTGCGGCATCGGTTGCAGCCGCATTCTCGTTCATCCGACGCGTCATTATGCGACTCTGCGAGGACTTGTTCTTTTCGCTTTTCCGACAGGGAGAAGAATGGGCCGAATGATTTTTTGTAGGAATCGCTGTAAGGCTCGTCCGTATTGAGTTCGCTGGTGGGGCGGGCACGTTTTTTTATCAAAAGAGCGTCCCGATCGCAGGAGTTTCGCGGGTGTCCTCGAAGGATTTCCTCGCCGAGTTGGGGAATCCAGAGGGAGGACTCGCTTGAAATCCAGCGCTCATTTCCGACGAGCCAAGCTGAGCAGACAAAGGGGGAGAGTGACGTCATTGCGATGGTTCTTAGTCTGATGTCTGGCCGAATCATTAGCAGGGCGGTTCTGAGAGCCAAGATATTGGAGGGAGGGATTTTGCGAGCGATACAGTAGAATGCGACGTCGATTGATTCCGTCTGGGCATCAATTCTCTCGATGAGTTTTTGGATTTGGGTCGCTGGATTAAATAGCTGATCAAACGCTATTTGCAGGTTGACATGAGTGGCGGTGGCTTTTTTGAAAATACTCATGGTTGTGGATTGATGCGGCTAGGGATGGCTGGTTTTGAACGTGCCAAGGGGGAGCGGTCCCGTGGTTTGAGAGAAGTGCCATAACCTTCGGTGCGCGTGTTTTTTTTTTTTTTTTCGGACGAGTGGCCACGCGGTGGGCGGCTTTGCTGAGGAGTCCGCCCGAGTGATTTATTTGATGGGGAGGCGGGATTCCCCCGTGTTTTCGCGAAGTCCGAAAAATGAAGAACCCCGTTTTGCACGGAGCAAAACGGGGTTCCTCGGGGGGAACTGGGGGGAATTTAGGGGGAAAGTCTCGGAGGTTTAGGCCGAGGGATCATCCCTCTGATCCCGGAAAGTTCTTTGCTTACTTGAGTTTCGTTTTGAGTGCTTTGCCGACGGAGAAACGAACGGACTTGGAGGCCTTGATTTTGATTTTTGCACCGGTCTTTGGATTGCGACCTTCGCGGGCTTTGCGGGTAGCAACTTTGAAGGTTCCGAATCCGATCAACTGGACCGCATCGCCTTTCTTGAGGGCGCCCGCGATGGAGTCGACAACGGCTTCGACGGCGTGTTCTGCTGCGGCTTTCGTCGTGTCTTTACCGAGTGCTTTCTGAACGTTGGCTACGAGTTCTGCTTTGTTCATGGGGTGTTTGTTGTTTGGGTTGGTTGGTAGGTGTTTTTCGCTTCGGACTGCTAAACCGCTTGGTTTGCTGTCTTTTGCTGGGGTTTTGAGTGCCAGTAGTTCTCTGAAGGGTCAAACAAAAGTTCTAAGAAAAATCAGGATTTTGAGATTTCGCCTCACCGGATTTCGTTTGATTTTGCTGTTTCATGAATACCGAAAGTCGGCTTCAGACGTACGCTGCGACCGCGCCTGTTGTGGCGGAGGACGCGTATTTGGCTCAGGGTGCGGTGCTTATTGGAGATGTGCAGATTGGTTCACTCAGCAGTGTCTGGTACCAATGCACTCTCCGAGCCGACATTGCGCCGATTCGGATTGGAAGAGAGTCGAATATTCAGGACGCCGCCGTGGTTCACGTTGCGGATGATCTTCCGGTGGTGGTTGGGAATCGGGTAACGGTGGGGCACTCTGCGATTTTGCATGCGTGCACCGTGGAGGATGAGGTGCTGGTAGGAATGGGGGCTGTGATATTGGATGGGGCTCGTATCGGAGCGCGGAGCATTGTGGGAGCGAACTCAACGGTGACTGGTGGGACGGTGATTCCTCCGGGGAGTTTGGTGCTTGGGTCGCCGGCGAAAGTGGTGCGTTCGCTCAGGGTGGAGGAGCAGGAGCGTTTGGCGGGATGGGCGCTGAAATACGTGGAGTTGAGTGGGTTCTATCGTTCGGGCGGGGTCGCGGTTCGGGTGGGATGACGGCGTCGCTGGTTCGATCCGTTGAACACGGGGGCGGGTTCGGGGTAGCGTTGAGGGATGGACACTCCTGCCCCAACTCCGAAACGCGATTTACCGTTCACTGAAGAAGCGCTGAAGGCACTTGATCTCGCGATTGCTGAGTTTGGATGTCAGGCGGGGACGGTTCATTTGGTGTCCGAGGGCGTGTTGGTTCTGGCTGCGTCCCGAAATATCCCGGAGTTTGTTCTTGGGTTGGTTTCAGTAGTGCCTGTCGGAAAGGGGATTGCTGGATTGGCTGCGGAACGGCGCGAAGCGGTCAGCTTGTGCAACTTGCAAACGGATACCTCAGGGCAGGCGCGTCCGAATGCGAAGGCGACGGGGATGGAGGGATCGGTTGCGGTTCCTGCGATTGACCGAGCTGGGGTGCTGCGTGGGGTTGTTGGGATTGCGAAGGCGGAGGCGTATGATTGGACTGACGCGGAGAAGGCGCGATTGATGGAGCTCGCGGCGGGTCTTGCGCAGGTGGTTGCTGGAGAGTGATGTAGTGACTTTAGTCTGAGTGGGGTTGGCGGACGGAGTTTTGGGCTGATGCGGATTCGGGAGGGTTTCGGGTTAAACTCAGGGCGTGGGCACTGGTCTTGCATTCCCATACGCTCGTGATGTCTATGTCGAAAGCTGTTGCTCTGGTTGGGGTGTTGGTTTTGGGAGGCGTGGGGGTCGTTGAAGCCTTGGCTGAGAACCGGGCAGGGGTGCCGAAGGGTGAGGGAACATTGATTGCAACGGATCGTTTGGAGGGGGGGAGGAGTCGAATCGTGCCGCTAGTGGTCCGCGGGGATGGGCGTCGGGTGCTCGAAGATTTGAGTTCGCGGGCGGAGTGGCGCTTTGAGCCGGCGGGTGTGGTTGAGTGGCGCGAGGGCGCGATTGTTCCGGTGGCGAATGGGAGCGTTGTGGCACGCGCGAGTCTGGAGGGGAAGGTTGTGGGGGAGCGGAGGCTTACCGTGTCGGGGTTGGGTGGGGAAGCTGCGTCGCGGGTCAGTTTTCGCAATGAGATTGTGCCGATTTTCACGAAGACGTCGTGCAATGGCGGGGTGTGTCACGGGAAGGCAACTGGGCAGAACGGGTTTAAGCTGTCGCTGTTCGGGTTTGAGCCGGAAGAGGATTACGATTTTTTGGTGGTGTCTGGTCGGGCGCGTCGGGTGATGCCGACGGCACCGGACTCGAGTTTATTATTGATGAAAGGGGCGGCGGTGATTCCGCACGGCGGAGGCAAGCGGTTAGAGAAGGGCCGTGGTTCTTACGAGGTGATTGCGGATTGGATGCGGCAGGGCATGCCGTCTGACCTCGAGGGGGGTGCTCGGGTGGTTCGGTTGGAGGTGATGCCGTCGGAGCGTGTGGCGAGTTCGGACGCAACGCAGCAACTGGCGGTGGCGGCGCATTTTGATGATGGGACGGTGCGCGATGTGACGCACCTCACGGGGTTTGAATCGAATGAAAAGGGTTTGGCGGAGGTGGATGACCGCGGGGTCGTGCGAATGCTGGGGCGGCCGGGTACGGTGGCGGTGATGGCGCGGTACGGGGACAAGATGGGGGTGTTTCGTGTGACGGTTCCTCGGGGGCCGAAGCTTGATCTCGCGAAGTTCCCGAAGGCGCGGAACTTTGTGGACGAGGGTGTTTTTTCCGTGATGCGGGAGGCGGGCGTCGAGCCTTCGCCTTTGTGCGATGACGCGACGTTCGTGCGACGGGTGACGTTGGATTTGACGGGGCGGCTTCCGAGCGAGACGGAGGTGGCTGATTATCTCGCGCTTCCTGAGGGTGAGCGTCGCGAGAAGTGGGTGGACCGGTTGCTCAACGCTCCGGCGTATGCCGATCACTTCGCGGGGCAATGGGCGTCGTTACTTCGGAACAGGCGTAGTTTGGACCCGTTTCGGGATGACAGCCTGATGCACGGGACGTTTTCGTTTCATCGGTGGCTACGCGGGGAGTTGTTTGGAGACCAACCATTTGACGGGATTGTTCGTTCGCTGTTGACCGCTCGCGGGGGCGTGGCTGAGGTGCCGGCGGCGGCTTGGTATCGTCAGTTACGTGATTTGCCGTCGCAGATTGAGGATACGGCGCAGTTGTTCATGGGGGTGCGGATGCAGTGTGCGCAGTGTCATCACCATCCGTATGAGCAGTGGACTCAGCGGGATTATTGGGCGCTGGGCGCTTTTTTTACGCAGTTGCAGCGCAAGCCTTCGGAGCGGTTGGGGGAAGAGATTTTGGTGACGAAGCGGATGGCACCGGTGGCGACGCACAAGCGGACGGGGGAGGCTGTGCCACCGTCTGTGCCTGGTGGTGCGGCGCTTCAGATTGCGCCGGAGGATGATGCACGTGTGGCGTTGGCGGATTGGATGACGTCGCCGGGTAATCCGTTTTTTGCGAAGGCGTTGGTGAACCGGTATTGGAAACACTTTTTCAATCGGGGATTGGTGGAGCCGGAGGATGATTTGCGGGAGACGAATCCGGCGACGCACCCGGAGTTGTTGGACGCGTTGGCGGCGGATTTTGTGAAGGGCGGATTCCGATTGAAGCGGTTGTGTCGGACCTTGGTGTTGAGTACGGCGTACCAGTTGTCGAGTGATCCTGTGGAGGGGAACGCGGGGGCGGATCAGTATTTTGCGCGATATTTTGGGCGGCGACTTCCGGCGGAGGTGATGTCGGATGCGATTAATCGGGTGTGCGGTTATCCGCAGCGGTTTCAGGCGCAACCGGAGGGCACGTTGGCGACGCAGTTGCCGGACAGTTGGTACACGAGGGACCAGTTTTTTGATTTGTTTGGCCGTCCGGCGGCGGCTTCGGCGTGCGCGTGTGAGCGGTCTTCGGAGGCGAGTCTTTCGCAGAGTCTTCACTTTTTGAATAGTGACGATATGCGGGCTCGCATTTCGCATCCGCAGGGTTTTGCGGCGGTAGCGTCCAAGGGGAAGGTTGGCGTGGATGCTTCGGTACGCTCGTTGTACGTTCGCGCGCTTGCTCGTGAGCCGAGGGGAGCGGAGGTGGAGTTGGCGAAGACTTACGTGGAGCGGAAGGTGGCGGCAGTGGCAGGGAGCGGCGGGGATGCGGGGGCGCAGGAAGCAGCGGGCAAGGCGGCGTGGGAGGATGTGGTGTGGAGCTTGTTGAACACGAAGGAGTTTCTTTTCAATCACTGACATGAGGAGCGGTCTTTTTTCGCAATGCGACGGTTGGGCTCTATGGAGGCGGTTTGGAGCGGTGGTGGGGTTGACGACGGGCTTGGTGGTTGGGGATGTCGCGCTTTGGGGCCAGTATCCGGGGCCGCGTTTGAATAGTGTCACGCCGGCTGTTTTGCGTGCTGGCGAGACGGTTTTGGTGAAGGTGGCTGGGGAGATGTTGGAAGGAACCGAGTTGCGGTTTTCTTCGGAAGGCGTGCGTTCGACCCAGGGAAAGAAGGCGGGCGAGTTCGAGGTCCATCTGGATGCGGGAGTCGCTTCGTGTGTGGTCGAGGCTTGGCTTCAAGGGGGGCATGGAATCAGTGGGGTACGCCGGTTGTGGGTGGGTGCGGGGGATGTTCAGCGTGAGGAGGGGGATCATTCGGTGGCTGCGAAGGCCATTCAGGTGCCGGTGCCGTGCGAGGTGGGTGGGTTTACGGAGAAGGAGGCGGTGGATTGGTACCGTGTTTCGTTGCGTGCGGGGCAAACGCTTCGAGCGCGGCTGAGGTCGGGTGTATTGGACTCAAACCTCGTTGGCGTGCTGAGTCTTGCGGATGCTGCGGGTGTTGATTTGCCTGACGCCTCGGTGCGGGACGAGGGCGAGTTGGTGTATCGCGCGGAGACGGATCGCGAGGTGTTGTTGCGGGTGAGTGATTTGGTTTTCCGGGGTGGGGACGCGTTTCCGTATGTGTTGCAGATTTCCGAACAACCGTTGAAGGAGATGATTGGGGCGCGCTTTCCGGTGCCGGCGTTTCCTTCGGAAGGCGTTCGCGAATGGATTTCCGGCCAGACGTTGGAGTTGCCATCGTCGGACGTTTGGGTGCGGGGGATTTTTCGGGAGAAGGCCGTGCGAGCAGCGTTCGAGTTTGAGGCGAAGAAGGGCGACAGTTTTGGAGTGGACGTTTACGCATCACGAACTGGGGCACGTTCGGATACGCGGGCGTGGGTTGAAAAGGTTGGGGGTGGCGTGGTTTGGGAGGGCGACGACGGAGGGTTGGTGAACTGGGAGTACCCGATGGTGCACCGGGATGCGACGGGCCGCTTTGAGGTTAAGGAGGATGGGCGTTTCCGTTTGGTGATTGATGAACAGCAACCGTTGGGGCGTCGCGAGGTGCCGTGGCGCTTGCATTTCGGGAAGGTGGGCGTGGCAGTCCCGTTGGTTTCGGGAGTGGTTGCGGCTTTGCCTGCTAAGGAGATTGTGCCGCCGCAGCGGAGCGCGAACTTGGAGGCGACGGTGACGCCGGCGTTTTTTCGTCGGGGTTACACGATGGCGTTTCGTGTTGCGGTGGAACGCGCGGCGGCTTGGAAAGGCGAGGTTGTCGTTGAGGGGGATCGGGTGCCGGAGGGACTGCGGGTGGAGTCGGTTCACCTCGGGGCGGACGATTCGACGGCGGTGGTGGTGGTGACTGCGGGTCCGGGGGCGGTGGAGGGGGCGGGTTTGTTGAGTTTTCGTGCGGTTGCGGATGGGAAGCCTTTTCCATTGGGCGTGGGGGTTCCGGTGCGGACGGTTTCGGCGCAGGAGTTGGTGGATGGGCCACGGTGGCGGTTGTTGGATGCGGTGCCGGTTTTGGTGCAGGGCACGGATGCGGAGTTCAGAGTTTCGATGGAGTTGGAAGCCAAGGAGTTGAAGAAGGGCGAGAAGTTGAAGGGAAAGTTTCGTGTGGAATCCCCGAAGGAGTTTAAAGGGCCGGTGAAGGTCCGGTTGGCGGGGGTGTACGGGCTGGAGAAGATGCCGGAGGTAACGGTTTCTGAGTCGGGCGAGGCTTCGTTTGAGGTTTCTCTGACGGATTTGAAGGTGCCTGTTGGGAAGCATTTTATTCATGCGGTGTTGAAGCCGAAGTTTGTGCCAGCGGTTCCGTTGGCGCCTGTGGCAGAGGCTGGCTCCAGCGAAGCAAAAGCGGGAGGCAAGGCGGAGGAGGCGAAGAAGGTTGCAGAGATTGAGGCCGTGTTTCGGTCGTCGAGTTTTCTTGTGGAGATAAAGCCATGATATCCATGAACGGATTCTGTTGGGGTGCAGTTGTTTGGTGCATTGCGGGTTGGATGGGGCCGCACGCGTTTGGGGCGCCGGATTTCCAAAAGGATGTGCTTCCGATGTTGGAGGTGAACTGTTTGCCGTGTCACAACACGACGCGCTCGGAGGCCTCGCTCAATCTAGAGTCGCCGGCGCTGATGATGACGGGCGGGGACGCGGGATCCGCGTTGAAGCCTGGGGACGCGAAGGGAAGTTTGATTTATCGGGTTTGCGCGAAGCTTGAAAAGCCGTACATGCCGCCGGCGCAGAACAAGGTGGGTGCGCATCGGTTGTCGGACGCGGAGGTTGCGGTGTTGGGAGCGTGGATAAACGCGGGAGCAAAGGGGGAGGCGAAGGCGCGAGAGCGAGTGGTCTGGAGCCCCTTGCAGGGGACATTGCGGATGGTGCGTTCTTTGGTGGTGTCGCCGGATGGGTGCACGGTTTTCGCGGGACGCGGGGGTGCGGTTGATGCGCGCGCGGTGGGCGATGGCGCGGTGGTGGGGCGGTTTGAAGCGCCGAAGCGCAGTGGATTGCCTGCGGGCGACATTCACCCAGATTTTGTGTCAGCGCTGGCGGTTTCTCCGGATGGGCGGACGTTGGCGACGGGAAGTTTTGGGGAAGTGATTGTGTGGAAACGGGATGAGGGAGCCCGGATTCGTACGGTGTCGGAGTCTCTGCTGGATGGCGTGACGCGCTGGGTTGCGATGGAAGGGGGTGGGGTTGTGGGTTTGGGAGGGGATCGTTCGGTGTTGTCCCGAGGTGGGGAGCCGGTGCGGGGCCCCTTGATTGTGGGGGAGGTGGTGCAAGCGGCTTGTTCGGGGGATGGGTCGGCCGTGGCGACCTTGGATGGGGCGGGGTTGGTTCGAGTGTACGAGAGGCGTGATACGGAATGGACTGGCCGTGATTTGCCGGAGGGGCCGTGGGTGGCGGTGAGTCGTGATGCGAGTGGACTGATGGTTGGAGTCCGGAAGGATGGTCGGGTGAGTGAGTTGTTGGGAGAGGGTCGGGACCGCTTCAAGGTGGAAGGAAAGGGGGTGCGCCGGTTGGTAGCGACGCGTGGGGGTTGGGCTGCGGTTTCTGGGGATGGCGGGTCGGTGATGCTGTTGGATGCGGCTGGAAAGCCGATGGGAGGGGCGTACGCGGATGCGGCTTTGGGGATGGTGGAGCGGTTATGGGCGTTGGCGGGTGAGGACGCCGTGGTCTGTGAAGGGTCGAAGGGGGCGGTGCATATCCTGAAAGGGGATGGAAAAGGTGTGGTGCTGAAGATGGCGGAGCGTGCGAGTGTGGAGGGAACTCGCGCAAATGCGGACAAAGTTTTGAGTTATCGCGTTCAGGCCTTTAAGGCGGAAGTGGAGGCGGTGAAGGGGCGGATTAAGACGGTGGAAGATTCGCTGAAGAAGTACCGTGAGGAGGCGAAGACGGGTGAAGGGAAGTTGTCTGAGTTTCGGAAGGGAATTGAGGTTGCGGAGAAGGCATTGATGGAGGCGGAGGCGGCCGAGCGCGATTCGGAGAAAGGGTTGATGGAACGGATGAGCGGACGCGACCGCGCGGTTGCTGATGCGGCTGAGGGCAAGGTGGATAAGAAAGCCGTCGAGGAGGCTGAGAAAGGTTTCAAGGATGCGGAGGGAGCCGCGAAGACGGCGAGGACGAAGGCGAACGAGAAGCGGCGCGAGTTGACGGAGGCGAGGAATCGGGAGTCCGACGTCGCGGATGCGCGGTTGCGGGTTGCGCAGACCGAGGACGTTCTGAAGGGTGCGCAGGAACAGTTGGTGGCGGCTGAGCGTGAGGTGGCCGATGCGGAGCACGCGGCGGAGGCGTTGCCGAAGGATGCGGGAAGCGCCGCTGGGTTGGTTGCTGTGGGTGAATCTGGAGGGCGGGTTTACTTGTTATCTGGGAACGGTTTATTGCGTGGGGTCACGTGGGATGGGGTGGAGACCGAGGTGACTGAGCTCGGCGTCGAGGTACGTGGAGCCTTGTTTGGGGATTTGCGGGTTCTGTCTGGGGGCGAGTTTCTGGCGCGCGCGGCGAGCGGGGGGAAGGGACTGCGGGTGACGTGTGGGAGCGGATCTGTTTGGCGGCCATCGGCTCGGATCGGGGATGCGTTATCGGGCGAGGCAGGGCCGTTTACGGATCGGGTGAACGCGCTGGCGTTTTCGCCCGACGGAACGTTGTTGGCGGTGGGGAGTGGGGAACCCTCTCGCACGGGCGAGATTTCTGTGTGGTCGGTGGCGAACGGTCAGCGTGTTCGGACGCTGGAGCGTCCGCATCGGGATTGTGTGTTGTCGCTGGTATTTTCGCGGGACGGACGCTGGTTGGCGAGTGGGTCGGCGGATCGGGCGGCGCGGTTGTGGTCGCTGGCGGATGGGAAGATGTTGCGCAGCATGGAAGGGCATTCGGGGCACGTGCTGACGGTGGCGTTTCGGGATGATGATCGGGTGCTGTTGACGGGGGGGGCGGAGGGGGCGTTGAAGCTTTGGAACCTTCGGAACGGGGATGTGATTCGCACGGTTAAGTCGTTTGAGGGCGAGGTGGTGGCCGCTGGGTATTTGTGTGGAGAGACCACTTTTGCGGCAGCCTCGGCGGATCGGAAGGTGAGGACTTTTTCTGAGGGTGGAGCGGAGGTGGTGAAGTTTGAGAACATCAAGGCTTCGCCGACGGTGATGACGGTTTCCGCGGATGGAACACGAGTGTTTGCGGGGTACGCTTCTGGGGCGATTGGCGGGTGGCTTGCGACGCAGCCGGGGATGCGGTTCTGGATTCCTTAGGATGCGAAACGGTTGCGGGTCGTGTGAGGTCTGGTCTGGGGGAGTTCGTGCACATTCGTCGCGGGTTGGTCTGATGTTTGCGACGGGGTGTTGGAGAGAAATTACTATGAAACGGATTCTGATTCTTGCGACGTCGTGCGTGGTGCTTTTTGGGTGGTCGAGTGCTGAGAGCGCGGAGGCGGCGCGTGTTCGAGTTTTGGTGATTGATGGTCAGAACAATCATGATTGGCGGAAGACGTCACCGGTGTTGAAGCAGGCGTTGGAGCGGAGTGGCCGGTTTGAGGTAACGGTTTCGACGAGTCCGGCAAAAGGAGCTTCGGCGGAATGGGATGCGTGGAATCCGAAGTTTTCGGAGTATCAGGTTGTGTTGAGTAACTACAACGGTCAGGAGTGGCCCGAGGGCGTTCGAAAGGCCTTTGAAACGTACGTTAACGGCGGGGGCGGCTTTGTGTGTGTGCATGCGGCGAACAACTCGTTTCCTGAGTGGCTCGAGTACAATCGCATGATTGGTCTCGGCGGTTGGGGTGGACGCAATCAGCGGCACGGTCCGTACTTGTACCTGAAAGAGGGTAAAGTGGTGCGTGACGAATCTCCTGGCAACGGGGGCGGGCACGGTCCGAAGCACGAGTTCCAGGTGAAGACGACCGAGGTGGAGCACCCGATTACGAAGGGTGTGCCGACGGTTTGGAAACATGTGTCGGACGAGCTGTATCACGCGCTTCGTGGACCGGCTGAGTCGGTCCAGATTTTGGCGACGGCGTACAGCGAGGTGACGAAGCGGGACGAGCCGATGGCGATGACGATTGCGTATGGCAAGGGGCGGGTTTTCCACACGCCGATGGGGCATGGCGTTGATTCGGTGCAGTGTGCGGGATTCCAGAACTATTTGGAGCGTGGCACGGAGTGGGCGGCGACGGGTGCGGTCACGTTACCGGTGGCGAAGGATTTTCCGTCGACGGATGCTCCTGTGTTGAGGCCGTGATGGGTGAGGGAGATTCATTGGAGGCGGGGTTGTACGCGGGGTTGACGGATTATCACGTGCACACCCCGCTCTGTCGGCACGCGTCGGGCTGGCCGACGGAGTATGCTTTACGGGCTCGGGAGCTGGGATTTCGGGAGATTGGGTTCGCGGATCATTCGCCGATGCGGGAGGCGTTTGATGACTGGCGGATGTTGATTGAGGAGTTGCCTCGGTATGTGGAGGAGGTTGAGCGCGCGCGACGCGCGGTGCCGGAGGTGCGGATTCGGATGGGGTTGGAGGTGGATTTTCTCCGGGGTTGCGAGGAGTGGGTACGGGAGTTGGCGGGAATGGCCGACTGGGATTTTTTCATCGGCAGTGTGCATTATCTGCCTGAAGGGTGGGAGGTTGATAATCCGAAGTATTTACGTCGGTATCGTGAGGAAGATCCGGAGCGGATTTGGTCCGAATATTGGAGCGTGTATCGGGAGATGGTGTTGAGCGGGCTGTTTGATTTTGTGGGGCACCCGGATTTGCCGAAGAAGTTTGGGATTCGTCCGTCCGGAGATTTGGGACGGTTTTATCGTCCGGTGATTGAAGCGATGGCGGAGGCGGATGTGGCTTTTGAGTTGAACACTGCGGGGTTGAGGAAGGATTGCCGCGAGATTTATCCGGAACCGGCATTTTTGCGGATGGCGTGTGAGTTGGGGGTTCCGTGCTTGATGAACTCGGACGCGCACGCGGTGTCGGAACTGGGAGCGGATTTTGGGGTGGGACTGGGGTGTCTGCGTGAAGCGGGGTACCGCGCGGTGTGTCGATTCGAGGGGCGGCGACGATTGATGGTTGATTTGCCCGCATGAGGATGAGGATTCGAGACCGGTGGGTTTCGTTGGAGAAGCCTGTGGTGATGGGGATTGTGAATCTTTCTGCGGACTCGTTTTCTGGGGACGGGGTGGCGACGGTGGATGAGGGGTTGCGTCGTGCGGAGGCGCAGTTGGCGGAGGGTGCGGATTGGATTGATGTGGGAGCGGAGAGCGCGAGGACGAATCGAGAGGCGATTTCGGAGGAGGAGGAGGTTTCGAGGTTGGTTGGGTTTGTGAGGGGCTGGCGAGCGATGGGGTCCGCGCATGTGTTGAGTGTGAACACGTGGCGTTCGTCGGTGGCCGAACGGGTGTTGGCGGAGGGTGGGGACGTGTTGAACGATATTGGGGGATTGCCGGACGATTCGAATGCGCGGGTTTGCGCGCGCAGTGGCGCGGCGTTGGTGGTCATGCACACGGTGGGAGCGCCGAAGGTTCGGCACACGCATGTGCGGCATGCGGATGTGTGGGAGACGCTGGACACATTTTTTGACGCAAAGATTGCGATGGTGGAGGCTGCAGGGGTGTCGCGCGAGCGGGTGCTGTTGGATCCTGGAATCGATTTTGCGAAGCAGTGTGAGGACAACTTGAGGGTGTACGCTGGGTTGGAGCGTCTTGTGGCGAGGGGTTTACCGGTATTGGTTCCGGTTTCGAGGAAGACGGTTGTGGGTGAGGTTTTGGGGCTCCCGGTGGCGGCTGAGCGCGACGCGGGAACAATGGCGTGTGTGGTGCGGGGTGCGATGGCGGGGGCACACGTTTTTCGGGTTCACAACGTTCGGG
>JBEEPE010000249.1:0-10882 GCA_041191265.1 Verrucomicrobiota bacterium
CTGTTGGGGGGAAGACGCGGACAGAGTGTCCGCGGTCCCAGGGGGGAGTGGCAGGCGTTCTACCTGGGGGGGAGGCGGGGGCCATTTTGCAAGGTGTTCCCGCAACAACTCTCGCTTCAAGAGCGACGGCAACTTCAAGTCAACCGCCCACTGTTCTCTGAGGGGCGGTGGTTATCGTTCGGACTGAATCAACGCACCCCTATCGCTTATGGCAAAAAGTAGCGGCCTGTTTTAGCAGTCCCGTGTTTGACAATCAGCCCCGCGTCTAGAAGGGGACGTATCAGTTTCATTGCCCCCTGTCTGGAGACGTTTAGCTGAGCCCAAATCTCCGACGGCGCCAGACTTCCCTTTTCGCGCAAAAGTCCCATCAGCCGTTCTTGTCTGGGAGTTAACACCAACCGGGTCATGCTCGCCGACTGCAGCTTCTGCACACGCCCCCACACGCGTTCCAAGGTTTGTTTAAGGCCCAACGCTGAATACTCCAGCCAGCGCGAAAGGTCTTCCCCCTCCAACCGTACCCGTTCCAAAGCGGCGTAGTACGCGGGGCGATTTTCCCAGTAGTACTCATTGACCGAAAAAAGGTGATGCGAATCAAATCCTCGTCGGTAGAGCTCCCAAAGGGCTAGAGCTCGTCCTGTACGACCGTTCCCGTCTGCAAACGGGTGAATATCCTCGAAGCGGTAGTGGAGGATTGCCGAGGAGAGGATCGGCGAGAGTTCAGTGGCTCGGGTATTCCACCATTCCAGGAGCTCAAACATCAGGGGGGAAACATCGTTGGGGTGCGGCGGCTGATGATCGCCCACGCGGACGCCAATGGTTCGATAGGCGCCCGCCCGCCCCTGATCCATGACGTCCGCGGCGAGGAGGCGGTGAAGTTCAAAGAGATGCTCGTGGCGGACCTCCTTAAGGCTGGCGTGCTTTTCAACATATCGCAGCCCAGCGAAGTAGTTCGTCACTTCCCGCTGGAACCGCGAGGGCGATGCCGTCACTTGACGGCCCTCTTCAAGCGCGCGTACCTCCGCAAGAGTCAGCGGATTTCCCTCGATGGCGGTGGAAGCGTGGCCGTTGCGGGTTCTGGTATCCTTCTGGAGCGCCGGAATCCACGACAACCCAACCGGCGACCCGAGAATGCGCTCCCGCAGGGCGGCGATTTCTTCCACAAGAGAAAGCAGCGCTGGCGAGATGGTGAAGTTAGGCTGGTAGGCCATCGAATTAGTAAACCATCAGACAACCGATTGGTCAACTTTGTGACGTCGCGGCTCCTTGGAGTTACCGAACGTCTGCGGATGGGCGAATGTATGAATCGCGTTTGGAGCGGCTGGAGCCAAGGAGGAGATTGTCGATCGCGGGATCGCAGTCCGCTCGACAACCTCATGTCATCTACCAATAAACGCGAGCCGCTAAACGCGAACGGTAAAAAGCAATTTACCTACCCGCCTAGTGGGAAACGCAACCCGTCTGTTCAGGGCTTGTTCAACGGTCAGTTTCATTCCGGGCTCCGCCGGAACAAAACTTCAGGGTTAGCCGCGTCATATGTCACTTGTGCGTTTCAATAGTCCCTTTCGAAGTAGCATTTCAGCTCTCATGACATGTAAAATATAAACGGTATCTTGCTCATACCGATAGAATATCCGGCAAGGAGGTTCAACTATTTGGCGGTAAGGGGAGCGGGGATGTCAGCGGAGCGAAGCGGAGCCAGCATCCGGCGTGACTGCGGGTAGGTGTTCAGTGGACTGCATTGTTCGACTTACCGCCCTGTCTTCTTTAGGAGTTTGAACCATGCCGAGGAGTCCTTCAGAAAAGGAAAAATGACAGCAATGGTCTGAAGAACTATTTGAGCAATACCGAGCGGACCTGAAATCGGTGCAGATGCCAGAATTTGAAGCAATGGCGGGGCTACGCCAGAGGTTGGCAGGTGGCTGGGGCGCTCGACCGCGAGTTTTTTGGGGACTGCTCGGGTTTTGCGCATCTCAAAAACTTAGAATGTCTCCGACGGGCAGCGGTTTTCTCTGGCGGATGGATTCTTCGGCGACGAGGCACAGGCCTGCGCTCCACAGGCCATCGAGGCCGGTAGCGATGGGCTTTTTGCCGCTGCGCACCATGTCGACGCATTGCGCGATTTCTTCGCGAAGTTCAAAGACCTCGCCGCTTTGTTTTGTGAGTGCGAGTTCCTCGAGGTTTTCTCCATCAAAAACCTTGAGAAATGCGGTGGGTTCGAGGGTGCGGTCTAACGCGCCGCTCCATCCTGCCCAGAGTGCGCCTTTGGTGCCGCTAACCTTTACGGTCTGGTGATGCTCAAAGGCGGCGAGCGTCTGTGAAACGACCGCGTAGCTGCCGTTTGCGTATCGGAACATCGCGCTGAAGTTATCGTAAAGCATTGGCCGCTGCGGGTCGCGCGAGTTGCCATAGGCGTGCAGTTCGATGGGGTCGCCGCTGCCCTCGAGGTACCAGCGAGCGAGGTCAAAAAAGTGAATGGGTTCCTCCAGCACCCATGAGCCAACGCGATTCCGATCGTAGCGCCAACCGCTCGCTCCGGCGCGGTAAGGTTTACGTGACAACTCGACGAGCACGTACTGCGGATCGCCTATGGTTCCCGCTGCGATGATGTCTTTTACTCGGCCCCACTGTGAGGACAGGCGCAGTTCATGTCCGACCGCGAGGTGCACGCCGTGATCCCGTGCGCCAGCGACGATGGCCTTGCAATCGTCGAGCGTGATGGCCATCGGCTTTTCCAAAAGCACGTGTTTGCCTTTCTGCATTGCCGCGAGTGCGATTTCACGATGCGTGTGGCTCGGCGTGGCGATATCGATGATATCGAAGTCCGTCTGCGAGATCATTTCGCGATGATCCGCGAAGATGTGAGCTTCGGGGTACAGTTTGCGAGCCTCCGCACACGAGGCCTCGGAAGGCGCGCAGATGGCGACTAAAGTCGCATGAGGGTGCGCCGCAATAGATTGGGCATGAAACTTACCCCAAGCTCCAAATCCAGCGAGTGCGAAGCGAACGGGTAGCATATGCGCAAATCTAAAAGGTAAGAAGACTGGGTTGGTATCAGAGCCGCGGCGCGGTGGTCAATGGCGTGACGGGGTCGGCCACGCGGCGTTTTTGCAGTTCGTTGATGCGGCAAGTCGGAAGCTTCGGCAGCACGTATTTGGCAAAAAGGTCGCATTCGTCGAGGTGAGGGTATCCGCTCAAGATGAAGGCGCGCATGCCCATGTCCATGTAGCGATTCAGTTTGGCGAGCACTTGATCGGGATTGCCGACGATGGCGCTGGCGCAGCCGCTCCGGGCAAGGCCAATGCCGCTCCAGAGATGGTCCTCAATGTACAAATCTTTACTTTGGGCACGGAGTTCGTCCTGACGCTTCACGCCAGCGCTTTGGCTATCCTGCGAGCGAGCTTTGATTGCCGCGCCCTTGGAGGCGTCGAGCTTGGAAATGAGTCGATCGGCCGCGGCTCGGGCTTCCGCCTCTGTTTCGCGCACGATGACGTGACTACGAAAGCCGAAATCGATTTTGCGGCCGTGAGCCGCTGCTTTTTCCGACATCACTTGCATCGTTTCGAGGATGCACCCCTCCGTTTCCGGCCACATCAGGAAGACGTCGCAATGCTTCGCGCACAACTCCTGAGCGGCGGGTGAGATACCACCGAAATACATCAGCGGACCGCCGTTTTGCTGATAAGGCTTTGCCGGTTCGGTGGTTGGAAGGGCGATATCGTAAAACTTGCCTTTGAAATCATACGGTCCGTCGGTTCGCCATAATCCTTGAAGGATCTGGATGATCTCACTGGACCGGTCATAGCGCGTTTGATTGTCCTCCCGGATGCCCGGCATGTCGGAGGATATGATGTTGATGGTTAGTCGGCCTTTCAGGATGTGATCGAGTGTAGCGAGGGCCCGTGCGAGCATCGGCGGCCACAACTCGCCCATTCGCAAGGCTACGAGAAAGTTAATCTGCTGAGTTTGCGGGGCCATGGCTGAGGCAAATGCCAGTGCGTCCTGGCCCGCGATCCAGCCTGAGGGCAGCAGGATGTTTTGATAGCCGAGCGCATCCGCTTTGCGAACGATGTCGCCGCAATGTTCATAGCTGCTTCGGTGTCGATCCTCCGGCACGCCGAGGAACTCGTAGTCGTCCGAGCAGATGGCAGAAAACCAAGACACTTCACATTGGCGGCCTTCGGTGCGAATGGGGATGGGGGGCATAGGGATGGTGAAACGATTGTTCGGTTCTCGTATTGCTCCTCTTGGCGGGTCTTTCGGAGGGAGGGAGGGCGTCAAGACTACTCCGGCAGTTCTTCGCCGTGCGTTTCTGGCAGTAGCGAGAGGAAAACGAGCCCGAGCACGAAAAAGCCGCTGAGGCAGGTGATTGCGAGGCGCAGGTCCAACGTCGCTTTCATCCATGCGGAAAGCCAAATCAAAACAGGTGCGGCGAGTAAACGGCCCGTGTTGAAGCAAAAACCGGAACCGGTGGCGCGCAACCGTGTTGGGAAGAGCGCAGGGAAATACGCGGCATAGCCAGCGTGAATACCCTGTGTGAAGAAACCAAAGATTGGCAGCAGCGCCAGCAGTGTTCCGTAGCTGTGTAGCTGCGAAGGAAGCCAGCAGAGGAGGGGCGTGATGACGAGTGCTGCGAGGTGCATCATGAGAAAGGTTTTCTTGCAGCCCCAACGGGCTGCGAGTGGTCCAAAGGCGAGCATTCCTGCACCTGCGCCAGCCGTTTGAACGAATCCGAAGGCAATCTTCGATTTGCTGGCCCAGTGGGGATCGTTTGACTGTTTCAGAAAATCAGCCGCGATGTCTTGTCCGGCGACTACGACGCCCCAGAACGTCGCGAGTCCTACCATGGCCAGCATCGCTCCGAAGATTGCGCGCGACCGCCATCGGGGATTGCCGAGCAACTCACTGAAGCTGCCCATGGGCTCGTTTTTTGTCTCCCTCGCAGCTTTCCAAGAATCTGGTTCCTTGATGCTTAGGCGCACCCACAGCACTAGGAGCGCAGGTGCGACACCCAGCAGATAGGCCGTTCTCCATTCCATGCCCACCCAGAGTCCGACTGCCGCTGCGAGCCACAAACCGGCCACACTCGTCGCGTGGAAGATTCCACCGGCGCGCTCACGAGCCTCTTTCGGAAAAACTTCGGCCACCAGTGCCGCGCCGACGGCCCATTCGCCGCCAACACCCATGGCCACGAGGAAGCGAAGCGTGCCAACCTGCCAGATTTGATCCGCAAATGCCGTGACGCCGGAAAACACGGAGTAAAACAGGATGGTTAACCCCATCACTGGATTGCGTCCCCACTTGTCTGCCAAAGAGCTGAACAACAGGCCTCCAAACGTTCCGCCGATTAGAAAGATGCCGAGGAAACGCTCTCCCCAAAGTTTCACTAGCGGGTCATCCGCCTTCACATGAAGCAAGTCCGGCAGCATGTCCGCGCGCGTGAGATTGTAGATTTGCCCTTCGAACGCATCAAAAACCCATCCGAGCGAGGCAACGAGGAGTACCAGCCACTGGTAGCGGGTGACGGAGGAGTACCATGGGGTTGGCGAGGGAGTCATGGCGCAGGGAATGCGTGGGTTTTATACTAAACCTTACAACCGCAGGAAAATCTGCCGACGATACAAAAACTGTGCGAAGAGGATGACGAGCAGTAGGCCGGTGCAGGCGGTGAAGAAGCCGCCAAAACCTTTCACCACCAGGCTGTCCAGAAGTTGACGCACATCGCCACCGGTGAAGCGCATGGCGAGTGTCTGAAAGCCGACAATGGCTTGGGCTAGGTAGATGGTGAGAGCGTTACAGCCGACCCAAACGAAGGGCTGGCACCAACTGCGCCACTGTCGCACATCCACGAGCCAGTAAAAGAGGGCCATGAGCAGCACGCTGCATCCACCGGCAACCAGAATGAAGGACGATGTCCAGATGCGCTTGATGAGCGGAAACGACATGCTCCACAGGAGTCCGAGCGCGATGCAGCCGATGCCAGAGCCGATGAGCAACGCGATTTTTTTCTGCGGATCTACGTTCGCGTTTTTAAAGAGAAGCCCCGCCAGCACGCCGAACAGCGACAGCACTATCGAGGGCAGAGTCGAGAGCAGGCCCTCGTTGATGTAGTAGTGCTGCGCCTTCTTGCCCGGCAGGTAGAGGAAGTCGAGGTAGTTCACGAGATTGCGCCCTTCCTCATACGAGCCTGTCACGCGACCCGATACGCTCGCGGCAATGGCCGAAGGCGAGTCAGAGCCAATGCGCTGGGCGATTTCCGTCACCACAGGCGGCTCCAGTTTAACATCCGGCACCGGTACGTAAGTGATCAGCCCCCAAAAGCCAACTAGCAGCACCGCGCACACCGCGACCAACCCGCGTGGTGACCGTACGAACGTGTAGATGAGAGCCGCGCACACGTAGCACGCTGCGATGCGATGAAGTACACCGCCGAGCTGCACCTCGGGCCACGGCTTGGACACGCCGCCGTAGTAAAAAACGCCCGTAGCGAAGAGCAGCGCGCCTCGTTGAAACACGCGCCTAAGCACTTTCCCTCGTCCGCCTTGCGTCAGCGCTTTATCGAGCGAGAACACGAGCGACACGCCGACGATGAAGAGAAACAGCGGAAAGATGAGGTCGTAAAAGCGGAAGCCCTCCCATTGCACATGCTTCAGTTGTGTCGAGAGCAGCTGCGTGAGAGGGTTCGCGCTCATCTGCTCCAGCGCCGTCACGATGGAACCCGCGCCCACGATCCAAAGCATGTCAAAGCCGCGCAGCGCATCGATGGACATGAGTCGTGTCGATGGGGTAGTGGGAGGTTTAGGGGTGTTTGCTTCCATGGGGGTGAAAGGCGGTGTGGGTTGCGGGGTCGGGGGCGCTGATTTTTGAGTGAGAATCGGTGTTGGCTCCGAAAGGGTGCGGTTCGTTGGGGGCGATTTTTTCTGGCGGTGGTTCCCTTGTTTTTTGGGTGGCGGGCTCAGAGCGTAGCATATGCGCAAAGGGCGCAGCGCATTGCGCTGTTGGTGTCCTTTTTTCGCGGGAAGAGGCGGACAGGAATGTCCGCCCTCCGAGGGGGTGTAATCAGGGCGCTAGAGCGACGAGGCGAGGAGGAAGGCTGTCAGGGCGAGGACGGTTCCGGCGGGGACGGATTTGAGTAGGGGGTCGCGGACTCGGAAATGCATCAGAATCGCGCCGAGCATCAGGGTCGCAATCAGTGCGGTGGCAGGGACAACCAACGAGGGAACCCAAACACCTGCAATCAGGCAAAGAGCGCTGGCGACCTTGAGCGCGCCAACCAGCCAGAGCACCCACACCGGTAAACCGTATGCGGCAAACTCTTCGGGCATGGACTTTGAAAAGCCTCCACGGTAGGGGGTTGGACGATTAAAGCGCAGCAGCCAGACGTTGAGGAGGCCGAGGGCTACGGTCAGTTGGATAATAAGGGATACAATTTTCATTTGCGGTTCATTCTCCATGCGCGGATCGGTCGCGTTGCTCCGTCCCACCGTTCGCCTCGCTCACGTCAATGAACCACCTTTTCGAAACTGCCCAAGCCATTTCTGCAGTAGGTTTTCTTGCGTACGGGCTTGGGTGTCTCCTCTCGCCAGCGATGCGGACTGAGTTCGCCCGGTTTGGCATGCCTCAGTGGCGAATCATCACGGGGATTCTTCAGATTGCCGCATCGGTAGGACTGTTTGTGGGTTTTGCTTACCCGGTTTGCGCGCTGTTGGCGGCAACCGGCTTGAGTTTGATGATGTGCGTTGCGGTTGGTGTGAGGGTGAAAATCAAGGATCCGCCTGCGGGCTTTCTTCAAGCGCTCGGGTGCTTTTTTCTGAACGCGTTCATCACTTGGAAGTGCCTTTTGAAAATGGGTTTATGAAGGTGCATGAAGAGGCCTTCCTGCTGGGAAGGGCTAATCCGTGGGCGGAAAAATCCAAAGTTCCGGACGACCAACGTTGCAGTGGACGGACCGTCCAAGAAGCGTCAATGCGCTCGGAGAAAGAAACAGGTTTGTGCGGGCCACGTTTCCGAGAACGGGAAGTCGAGCGCGTTTGCCAAGCGCTCGCAGGCGCTCGTTGGTGGAGGGAATCGGATAGAAAAGCCGTTGCATGATGCTTTTCGCGTTCCCGTCCTCACCGGTGAGGGAAGGGTATTTGCGGATCCAACTCGCCGCATCGAAACCATTTACAGCTGTGGCGCAATCGGCTGCGAAGACGGAGCTCCGGCTGAGGGTGGGCAGGACGAGAAGGCCGACAAAGCTCCAGAGAGTCATCCAAACGCTTTGCAATAGGAGGGCTTGTTCGATGGGACGCTCGCGCAAGTGGAGGAGTAAGGATCCAACCCAGCAACCGGAGAGGTTCCATGCGAGGGAGCACGCGAGGGCCTTCAAGGGCAGGTGATTCTTGATGAACCACTGCCGCCGGAAGGTGACGGTTTCGAGTTGGCTTTTTGTCAGGCAGGATGTCCAGCGCGCGGGGAGCAGGGGTATCGACCTGAGGCCTAGTCTGCACGAGTCGCCGGTGAAAGAGGGGTCGCTCGAATCTGCGATGAGCACCGGTGTGTTACCGGAGCGGGATGGTTGCGCCGATGTGCCGGCAACCCATTGCAGCAAGCGTTTACGCGACGCGAAGAGGGTGCATGAGGTGATGGTCACAGCGAGGCAAAAGTCTTTGCAGAGCAAAAAGTTCCCGTAACAGAGTGCGCCTGAAAGGGTCAAGAGGGCGGTGTGGATGATGACTGCACGGATCCATGGGAAGAGGAATCGTTGCGGACTGTTCGGATTGGCGGGCATCAGCAGGGTGCCGCCAACCCAATCGAAGGCGGACTGCACCATGATGGCGCTGATCAAGAGGACTGCTAGGTCGACGGGCTTTGGCGCTGGGAGTCGTTCGCTGACCGTGCCAATGAGCCCCACCGTTGCGGTGAGCACCCAGAAGCCTACGTTGGAGATTCCTAGTGCGAGTCTGCGGCGCGCATTATCGCGCTGTTGGACGGTCATGGGGTGCTCGTTGGGGGGCGTGTTGGGGGCATCGGGTGCTGAGGGCGGCGTCATCTGAGATTACAGATAACGTCGGGCGGAGTGAGCGTCATCCGAGGTCGGCAACTCGGCGGGGGTGATGGATCAAAAGGCTCTGCCGTAGAGGTGGATGAAGCGTTTGGGAGATGATTGATTGTTTATGACACACGATGGGCTGGTCAGTTTTCTTAATCGTGGTAATCTGAACGAAGCATCAGGAATGCATCTGACGAAGGTCAGGTGCTGCCAACCGAGGACGGAGAAATCCTACGGTGGCTGAGGGGCGAGTGCCCTTCGATGTGCAGCGGGGAAAAATCCGCTGAACAAAAATCTCTCCGCGCCTTACCGCCGCTTCCTGATGGGGATCGGCGGTTTTTGTTGCCCGGGTTTCTGGTGTGTCAGCCATCACGCACCATGAGTACATCGCAAATCGCCATTCGTATCGGCAGCAACCCGAACCACCACCTTTGGAACAATCACGGCACTTGGTGGATCCACTACACCGAGCATCTGTCGGACTACACCAAGCGACGCGTGCGCCGCAGTTTGGGGACGCAGAGTGTTGTCGCGGCTCGATGTATCAGGGATCGGCAACTTTCGTCAGGAAATTAAATCGGTTGGGTTCAGTGAGATACGCTTTTTATGAATCGTCGTGATTTTCTTTCATGTTTTGGACTGACGGTGGGGTCGTTCTTCATTCCTGCATCCGTGGCCAGACGGATTCGTGACACCTGCGTCCTCCAGCAGGAGCCGTTGATAATCAAGCCGAGCTCTTTTTATCGTTCGGTCATTTACGCAGTGAGTGGCGCGGACGGGTACGTTTTGCATTACGGCGACCCTAGTGCGGATTCGGATGTTCCGACGTGGAGGGATTTCGCGGAGGACCAGGGCTTTTGGGTGGAGGATTACGGGGAACGAGCGCGGTTTCTTCAGGAGTTTTGGGATTACAGTTCGACTGAGGAGGGTGAGGAAAGTGAGGAGGACGAAAGTGAGGAGGACGAGGATGGCAATGATGAACCCGATGTTCCGTGGGATAAACCCATTACCGGATACGCTTTATACCATTACTTAGAAACTGATTACGTAATGAGCTACAGCCCGAAGGCGTTGGCTTATTCGTACCTGTCTGACATCGGGTTGTGCGACTCGGATAAGAGATTCAAGGGTGATCCTCTTGGTCGGCTGGACTTCATTGAAGGGGATGCGCCGGGCTCCAACCTGACCTACGTTGTGGCGTCAGACCTCGCGACAATCGCGTGCCTCCAGCATCGCTTGGACGAACTGAATGCCGGTATTTCGATTGAAGTTCAGTAGGATGAAACAAGGCGCCCCAGTTAATGCGGTTCGCTCTTTCGGAGATGTCATCGATGGAGTCCGGAGAGAGCGTTCCGCGGTCGGGGTGAATACACACGGACCGCATGCATCGCAACCGAGATGCCGCGTGGTGCGTCAATCGGCTGTGAGCCTCCGCTAGTAAGTGGGAAAGATGGCTGGGGTCGGAAATCGTTCGTCGAGGTTGGAAGCGCCGTTGCCCACGTATTCCTCGCGGGGCAAGTGAACGTCGGGCCAGCTCTCGGGACGGACTTTAACCACACGTTTGGGTCGCATGCCTTCTGTGATGAGATCGGTTTCAAAGCGGATTTGAATGCCGCTGCTGCCGATGGGGGGTGCGCTCGCGATTTGCTTCACGTCGAGGAGCCTTCCTCGAGCGGCCATCTGGGTGGGGCCGGCGGTGCCGCCTTCGGTGTGCTTGAGCGTGTTTTCCGCGCCGTTCATGAGCGCGGTGATGCCGGGTTTTAAGTCCGCGTAGAGCGAGGGCGCCATGCCCCCGAACAGGGTTGCCGTGATGGTGGCGCGTCCAAACTTCCCGTACTCGACGGCATCGACCCA
>JBEEPE010000250.1:0-2975 GCA_041191265.1 Verrucomicrobiota bacterium
ACGGCACCTCAAGCCTTGCCCTTCAAACCGAGACACGACTGGACTCTCGGCCCCACCGGCGCACGCGGCTGGTACCACACCGCCAACGGACACTCCAGAGCCGCGCGCCAGATTCTCGTAACAGACGTCGCCCCCGCATCCGCCGCCGAAGGAATCCTCCAAAAAGAGGACGTGATTATCGGCGTGAATGGCGGCCTTTTCACACACGACGCCCGCGTTCAGTTTGCCAACGCCATAACTGCCGCCGAAGCCAGCGACGGAAAACTGAAGTTGCGCCACTGGCGCGCGGGCAAGGTGATCGACTCCACCATCCCTCTCGCGGTCCTCGGAAGCTACGGGCCAACCGCGCCGTTCGATTGCGAAAAATCCAAACGCATTTTCGAGCAAGGATGCGCCTCCCTCGCCGAACGAATGGGCTCCCCAGACTACACAAAACGACTCGATGCCATCCCTCGCTCCCTCAACGCCCTCGCCCTTCTCGCCAGCCGAAAAAATGAATACCTCCCCCTCATAGCAAAAGAAGCTGCTTGGGCCGCAGATTTTACGACCAACGGCTACCTCTCCTGGTACTACGGCTACCTCATGATGTTCGTTAGCGAGTACGTCCTCGCAACCGGTGACGCCTCCGTGCTCCCCGGCCTCAAACGCCTCGCACTGGAAACCGCGCACGGCCAAAGCGGCGTCGGCACTTGGGGACATCGCTTCGCCGTCGATCACGGAAACCTGGGGGGATACGGCGCCATGAATCAACCGGGCCTCAGCCTCACCATCGGAATGGTGCTCGCCCGCGAAGCCGGCGTCCGCGACCCCGAACTAGATCGCGCCATCACCCAATCAGCCAACTTCTTGCGCTGGTGGCTCCACAAAGGCGCCATTCCGTACGGCGATCACCTGCCGTTCCCCGCGCACGAGGACAACGGCAAGTGCGCAGCAGGAGCCGTCTTATTCGATCTTCTCGGTGACCGCGAAGCCGCCGACTTTTTCGCAAAAATGACCACCGCCGCCTACAGCGAACGCGAGCGCGGACACACCGGAAACTATTTCAACCATCTCTGGGCCCTCCTCGGCGTCGCCCGATGCGGCCCACATGCCCTCGGCGCCTACCTGAAAGAGCAGTCGTGGCACTACGACTTCGCTCGGGGCAAAGACCATGTCTTCCTCTACCAACCCTCGCCCGAAGGCGCAGAAGAGTACCGCGCCTACATCGGTTGGGACTGCTCAGGCAGCAACCTTCTCTCGTTCAGCCTGCCCCTCAAGAGCCTCCGCATCACCGGCAAAAAACCGTTCGTCACCACCCAACTCAACCCAGCCGAGACCGCCGAAATCATCGCCGCCGGTCGCCACTTCACCTTCAAAGACGATCCCGAGCAATACGAGGAACGCGCCACCGACCAACTTCTTGACGGACTCAAAAGCTGGTCGCCCTTCGTCCGAAAACGCTCCGCCGCAGCCCTCGGCAAACGCGCCGACGAAGGCACCCTCGGCGCCCTCATCCAACGTCTCGAAAGCACCGACGCATCGACCCGCTACGGCGCCATCGAAGCCCTCGGCACACTCGGCCCCCGCGCAAATGCCGCTGCCCAAAAACTTCGCGCCGCACTGCGCGATCCAGACCCCTGGATCCAGTGCCTCGCCGCAGAAGCAATCACCCACCTCGGACCCGACGAACGCAAAGCCAGTGTCAGCGATCTCCTCGCCGTCACCATCGCGTCAAACCCCGCCGATCCCCGACGCCACGCAGCACTCGCCGCCAGCCTCGCCCTTTTCAAGGCCTACCCAGGCGTCCGCGCTCCCAACAGCATCCTTCAAGAATCCCTCGACGGCGTTGACCGAACCAAGCTCTACCCCGCCCTCCAAGCCCTCCTTCAACACGAAGACAGCATCGCCCGAGGCACCGCCGCACGCGCTTTCAAGCACCTCACCGATCACGACCTCGTCGAAATGCTGCCGCACATTCTGCCCGCCATCAAAAACATGGCGCCCAGTAACGAAATGTTCGCAGACGGGGTCCGCCTCGCCGGCATCGACCTCCTCTCGCGCCTACGCGTCCGCGAAGGCATGCAACTCTGCGTCGAAACCATCGAACCCGATCGATGGGGCGAAAGAAACCGAAGTAGCGAATGCCTCAACTACCTCCACCGCTACGGAGCCCACGCCAAACCCCTCCTCCCCAAACTTCGCGAACTCCGAACCTACCTCGCCTCCGTTAAAAAGGCCCCCGCCGAAACGCTCAAACGGTTCGACGACCATATCGCCAAAATCGAGTCCGCCTCCGACGAACCAACGCTGGTCGACCTCAACTCGTTCCGCGCTACAACGCCCCGATGAAGCCATGCACCACCTCCCGTCTCGTCTCCTCAACGCCGCTCACCTGGCCCTCCTCCTACCCGCCATGTCGCTCCTCGCAAACCCACACCCAACCACTCGGAAACAGCCTGTCACCCATGAGTACCACGGCGTCTCAGTCACCGACGATTACCAGTGGCTCGAAGAGGCAAACTCCCCTGAGGTAAAGAGTTGGACCGCACAACAAAACCATCACTCCCGCGCTTGGTTCGACGCACGTCCCGTCCGCAACCAGCTCGAAGCCAAACTCCACGCGATGTACGCGAAGGACACCCCTTCCCACAGCGGAATCATCGCGCGCCCCAACCGCCTCTTCGCCCTCAAGTTTCAGCCACCCAAACAGCAGCGCCTCCTCGTCACGCTCGCCTCACCCCATGACCTCGCCTCAGAAAAAGTCGTCCTCGATCCCAACGAACTCGATCCAAAAGGGCAGGTCGCCATGGACTGGTACGTCCCCTCTCCCGACGGCCTTCTCATCGCCGTCTGCCTGTCCGAAAATGGGAGCGAAGACGGATCCCTCCACTTCTTTCGCACCGACACCGGCGAACGCCTGAGCGACCGCATCCCGCGCGTTCAGTACCCCACCGGAGGCGGCAGCGCTGCGTGGCTTCCCGACAGCAGCGGCATCT
>JBEEPE010000251.1:0-10937 GCA_041191265.1 Verrucomicrobiota bacterium
GAATGGCGACCTCATTCTCAAGATGCGGGCATGACCGGACGAGGGGCAAATGTGCGACAGCTCAGAAAACTTTGGATTGAAAGCTGCTAAATCGAGATAGGCTTTTTGCCCAACCTCTCCAGACCGCGACCAATCATGAAACACGCGACTGTCGTTTCCAACGAGCCTGCATGGCTCGACGGCGTCTGTTCCGTACTCAAACGGTGCGGCTGGGGCTTTGACATCACGGATCCCATCCGCCCGACCCCGACTCGAATGGGCAGTGTGCTGGTCGCGCACCGCGAAGAGCTCTCTCAAGATCAGGTCGAGCGGTACACGATGACCGACTGCCCAATGCTGCTGGTCAGCAACCCGAAAGAGCTGGAGACCATCCTCTTCCTCGGTTCAGCAGACGGGCACATCTTCCGTCCAGACCCCTGCGACGGCCACATCGTTGCGCGCTTTTGGGGCGTTCGCGGATCCATCCCCACGCCCGGCCCTTCCACCCTTCGCTACGGAGGAAACACCTCCTGCCTCGAAATCCGCGCCGAAGGTGAAATCATCATCATCGACGCGGGGACGGGTATCCGGAACTTGGGCGACTCGTTAATGACCGAGGCACACGGCGGCAACCTCTCCCTCACCATTCTTCTGACCCATACCCACTGGGATCACATTCAAGGGTTCCCCTTCTTCCGCCCCGCCTACGGCGTCGGGAACCGTATCCGCATCTACGAACGCGAAATCCCCGGCGTGCCCGCCGAACGATTGCTCGAAACGCAGATGAGCAGTCCCTACTTTCCCATCGCCATGCGTGATATGGCTGGTGACATCGAAACCCTCACCTTCCTCACAGAACCGTTTCAGATTGGAAAGGTGAAGGTCACGGCATTCCCAGTGAATCACCCCGGAAACTGCGTCGGCTTCAAAGTCGAATGCGGCGGCTACTCAATCTGCCATATCTCCGACAACGAACTCGACCCCTCCTCCTCAGCCGCACACCTGAAAAACGTCACCGGCGAATCGTTCGACGCCTTCCGCAACCGACTCATTGAAACCATCCGCGGCTGCGACCTGCTCATCCACGATTCCCAGTACTGTGACGAAGAAATGAGCGTTCGCCGATACTGGGGACACTCCTCCATCAGCCAAACCGTTCACCTCGCCATCGACGCCGGAGTTAAACATCTCCTGCTGACCCATCACGACCCCACCCACAACGACGTTTGGGTCGATTCTGCGCTCCATACCGCCCGCGAAATCGCCCAGCAAGCCGGCGCAACCCAACTCGTCATCGATGCGGCAAAAGAAGGCAGCGCCATCACCGTCGGGCAACACCGCCCGTGAATGAATCTCCTCGACCGCTACGTCTCCCGACAGGTCTTGGGCACCTCACTCATGGCGGTGTCCGTCCTCAGCGTCGTGCTGGTTCTCGGTAACCTGTTCAAAAGCCTCTCCGATCTCCTCCTCTCGCGCAGCCTCCCCATCGAGGCCGTCCTCACCGTCATCGCCTGCGTCCTGCCGTTCTCCCTCACCTTCACCCTGCCCTGGGGATTCCTCACCTCCATCCTCCTCGTGTTCGGACGCATGTCCGCCGAATCCGAACTCACCGCGCTCCGCTCCTCCGGCGTCAGCATCCTCCGAACAGCCCGCCCCGTCTTCGCATTCGGCATCGCATTCTCCGCCCTTTGTCTCTGGATCAATGCCGACATCGCGCCCCGCGCCAAAAGCCATATGCGCACCCTGCTGATGGACATCGCCGCCTCCAACCCCGCCTCACTCTTCCGCAGCGGCAGCATCGTCGATCAGTTCCCTGGACACCGCATTTTCGTGGCAAAAGCGGACGGTAACCGCTTGGAAAATCTCCTCGTTTACAAGCTGAACGCACAAAACGATCCCGAGAAAATTATCTTCGCCGAATCAGGCGAAATCCGAGCCGACATCGCCCAGCAACGCCTCGTTCTAAAACTCCGAAACGTGCGCTACGAACAGCGCTCCGATAAAAATCCAGCGGCACTTTCCGAAATCAAACAGGGCATCACGGCCGAACAGACGTCTCTGTACATCTCTCTGGACGAAAAAAAGTACGGAAAACGTAAGGTGACGAAAATGAGTGACCTTCCCGCAGGCGATTTACTGCGCCGCATCCGCCTCAAACACGACCCAGACCAACCCGAGACGCCCTACACAACGAAGCAACTCGCCGAAATGAAAACTGACCTCAACAAACGGTTCTCGTTTGCCATGGCCTCGTTGACGTTTGCCCTCGTCGCGGTCCCGCTCGGCATCACCTCGCAGCGAAAAGAGACCTCCATCGGCTTCATGCTGAGCCTCGCCGTCGCCTTCGCCTATTTCTTCCTCATCATCGTCGCGGAATGGACAAAGTCCCAGCCCCGGCTGCACCCCGAACTCCTCATCTGGGTCCCAAACCTCGTGTTCCTCGCCGTCGGCGCCACCCTCCTCCGCCGACTCGCCACGCGATAATCAATCGGCGTCTCTGCAGGCCCCGAGAGCCCCGAGAGCCCCGAGAACTTCTAGAACCTCGAGACTCCTCTACACGGACTTCGCCTCACTGCGGTTCCGCGTCATCAGAGAGACCACCACGAGCACCAAAAAACCAATCGGAACGCTCACAATCGCCGGTTGACTAAACGGCACCATCGCAGTCGAAGGGTCCCACCCGTAAACCTCCTTGTACGCTTGCGCGCTCAACAAAATCCAGCCAAGCGAAACCACCATTCCCGTGATGATGGCCGCCGTAATGCCCTGCTTCGTCGTCCCGCGCCAGAACAACAACATCGCCAGCGAAGGCAAATTGGCCGACGCCGCAATGTTGAACGCCCAGCCCACGAGAAAGTTCACGTTCATTTTCTCAAACGCAATCCCCAGCAAAATCGCAATCACCCCCACCACCACAGCCGATAACTTCGCCACCCGCACCTGCCGCTCATCCCCCAAATCCAACTTCAACACATTCGTCACAAGGTCATGCGCCACCGCCCCAGACGCCGCCATAATCAACCCACTCACCGTTCCCAGCACCGTCGTGAACGCCACCGCCGAAATCACCGCAAACAAAAGCTCGTTGAAGCTCTTCGCCAACAGAGGCGCCGACATATTGCTGTTCGTCGGATCCAGCGTCCCTCCCGTCATCGCCCCCAACCCCAAGAACAAGGTCAAAACGTAAAAGAACCCAATCGCCCCAATCCCCATAATCGTGCTCTTCCGCGCACTCACCTGATCCTTCACCGTGTAATACCGAATCAAAATGTGAGGCAACGAAGCCGTCCCCAAAAACAACGCCAACATCAGTGATAAAAAATCCACCTTCGCCATCACACTGTCCCCACGCAACCCCTTGAACGTCGGCGACCCACCCGCCGTCAGGATGTCCGCCCCCTTCGTCGGAACCTGATAATGCACCGTCACCCCATCCACCACCTCGCTCTTCCACAAAACCAATTCGCTCTGCTGGAAAATCCGAAAAAACTCCAGCGGCCCCAACGGCCCCGTCTCCCCACGCCCCTCCGGCAACCGCGAAACGGTCCCAATCGGATGCAGATCATTCTCTTTCGAGGCAGGACGCCCATTCTTCAAAACCACCCCATCCGCCCCCTTCGCCACCGTCTGCGTCTCAGAAAGGAGCGCGTTTCCGTCCGCATCTTTCCCCGCCCGCCGCCACACCTCCACCACTCCCGACGCCGCACGCACTCGCACGAACGGTTTGTCCTTCCACGCCCCTTCCTCCGGCAACACCGTGACGCCGTCCGCACCCGTCACCGCAGCCTCCGACTTCACCGCAAACCGGTGCACCTCGTCCCCACCCGGCGTCGTATCAAACCCGCGCTTCAAAATCATCACGGTCATCACCGTGCAAAGCGCCACCAACAACCCGCCCTTAATGAACTGCACCCACGTCGTGCTCACCATCCCCGCCGTGGCCACAATCACAATCACCACGCTCCCCACCGCAGTCACCCCCATCCAATGCTCCCACCCAAGCAACGGCTTAATCAGCGCCCCAGCCCCCACCATCTGAGGAATCAGGTAAAAAACCGATACCACCAACGTGCTAATCGCCGCCGCTAGCTTGATGCCCCGCGAGTTAAACCGGTTGTCCAAAGCGTCCGCAAACGTGTACCGACCCAACCGCTTCATCGGCTCCGCAATCACAAACAACGCCACAATCCATCCCGCCAAGTACCCAATCGAGTAGAGGAACCCGTCATACCCGTAAAACGCAATCATCCCGCAAATCCCTAGGAACGACGCCGCCGAAAGATAATCCCCCGCAAACGCAATCCCGTTCACCCACCACGGCACGCCGCCTCCCGCCGCGAAGAACCCCTTCGCCGATTTTGCCTTTGCCCCCATGTACAGAGAAATCCCCACCACAATCCCCACAAACACGAGGAAAATCACCAACGCCATGAACGAAGAGGTGTATTGCATAAAATTCGTCGCCTCCTCAGTTGCCCTTCCCACCCGAAACATCGCGCCGCGCCAATACCAAGTACACCGCCGCCAAAATCATCGCCGCCGCAATCAATCCAAACCCATACAAAATCGCGAGATTAACCCCTCCAAACGGCTGCCACCGCATCACGTCCGGCGCAAACGTCGAGAGCCCCATGAAGCCACCGTACAACAGACAATAAATCGCAAAGAGAATAAGACCGAGCCGCGTGTTGTGGGCAACAATCTCGGGATGTTCGTCCTCACGGACGTTTTCATGGTCATGCATAACAGAAAAAGTTGGGGGGCAACCTGAAACCGTCAGTTCCTCCCACTCCCCTGTCAAAGCCGTTTTACCCCTGAACCACCCTGTGACAGCAGGAGAAAAACGCGCTGCCAGAAACGGCCCACCCCTCTTCGCGCGCCTACCTTCTCCCGACCGACTCGCTCACAACGCCCTCAACGCCTCCCCCACAAACGCAGCATGCGCCGCCACGCGTAACCCAAACTCTCGCTCTGAAGGCGTCTCAAACGTCAGCGCCAGCGGACACCCCAGATCCCACAACGCCAACGCCTCCGGACGCCCCACCACGTCCGACCCGTCCTCTCGGCGCCGCACCAACCCGTCCCGCGCTGCCCGCCCCTCAATCAGCCGCCTCCGGTCCACCGAAACGTGCTCGGCAGCGGCTTGGAGCGCCCCGCGCGAAAACACGCGTCCCCCCGCGCTCCGTTCGTAAACGTAACACCCCTCCGCGTCGTAATCCTCGTGAAGGCATAGCGCGACCGAAGGCACCCGCTTCCGAACCGTTCTCCTCCACGCCGCCACGAGCGGATCCCGCACCACATGAAACCGTCGGTTCAAATCGCGGCCTCGAAAATCAAGACGCATGTTTCGAGTAAATCCCCACGGGTTTAGACAGGGCAAAATGAGAAAGCGCAGGTCCCGAGCGCGCCAGTCGTAGGCGCGCGCCCACTCCAATAACCCCCACACAGCCGCAGGCTCGTCCCCGTGAACCCCCGCCGAAAGATAGACGTCACGACCGCCGCCGCCACCGCTCAACAAAAACACCGACTCGCCCCCCGCCTCGCCCAGTTGCGTCACCTCGAGCGCCGAGTTTCGAGCAACAGAGCGCCACTGCGCCATCAGCACCTTGAGATTTCGGGATTGGGAAATTCGAATCATGAATCGCGCAGGAACCACCAAAACTCTGCCCCATCCCCACGACCGAGCGAACCGGAAACCTCACCCATCACCTTCCGTTCGGTGAACGAAGTTCAGCCCGAAAGAGCAAGGATTCCTACGCATCCACCCCATGCCTATCGCAGCACAACACTGAACCCACAGAACTCTCCGCCACCATCGATTTAGGCCTGAGTTTCGCCAGATGACCGCAGGAACACCCGCTTACACACAAAGTAAATAATCAACGCAGACAGCACACCGGTCAAAAAATCGGTCATGGGCACCATGACCGCCGTGTAAACCATCATCGCCGCCTCAAACTTACCGGAGTGCCAAATCTCCCGGATTTCATGCGCCTTGATCATGTTCGTAGACACCCACACCAGAATCCCCCCGATGCAGGCCATCGGGATTAACTCAAGATAGTCAGCCAAATAGTAAGCCATCGTGAGTTTCAAGATGGCTTTGAAATAGCCCGCCAACGGCGTTTTCGCCCCCGCTTTAATACTGGTCGCAGTCCGCGCCAAAGCGCCGGTGCACGGAAACCCCTGAATCAACGGGGTAACCACCTGAACAAGCCCCTGCCCAAAAAACTCTTTATCAGGGTTAAAGGGCGTGCGCCGATTCTCCGCCAACTTGTCAGCCATCGACGAACACAGAACGCTCTCCACTCCACTCACAAAGACTATCGCGCCCACAAAATAGAAAATGTCCCAAAGGACGCCCGCTGTCAGAGGAGGAAGAAACGGCATCGTCACCTTGAAAAAATTATTCGGAATCGATCCGTACAAATCGCGAACCAATAACAGCCCCCTGTCTTTCCAGACGGTCGACGCAACCACGGTCGAGGCAACAATCGAAATCACGGGACCAGGGATAAAGATGGAAATTCGCAAAAGCATCTTCGTCAGAATCAACGTCCCGAACCCAACCGCTAAACTGAAGCCGTTAACACCAACAGACCCAGAAAAAAGAGCGCCCAGCGATTTAACCCCCAAAATGTCCTTAAGGTTCGTAAACCCAATCGTCACCGCAATCCCGACCGTGAACCCCACAATGATGGAGTTCGGCACATGCCGCGCGTGTTTGCCCATCCCGAGCATCCCGAAAATCATCAGCACCAAGCCCGCAATCCCAGAGACCAACACCAGAAAACCGTGCGCCTGATCAAATGTCGCCCCACCGCCTCCATACTTCGAAATCAAAGCAGCAATCACTGGGATGAACGCCGCCGTCGGCCCGTACACCTGATACTTTGATCCCCCAAACGTGCGACCCACCGCACACGCCAGCGCACCCGCAATAATCCCGTGCTCAGGTCGCATTCCCATGGCAATCGCAAACCCCATCGCCATCGGGATCGCCGTCATCGCAACAATTAACCCCGCACTGAAGTCGCGATAAACAGTCTGAACCCAACTCCCCCGCTCCAAATCCTCCCACCTCGAATCGGCAAAGGTGAAAAACAACCGAATCCGGCCAGCAATCGTCTCGGGAGCCAACGGGGGGGTACTCATACTTAGCGGACTCTCCCCAGCCACGCCCCCCTTGGCACCATCACATGTGTGAAGACCAACAGTTCACAGATGTGACCGTGCAGTCGCTCGCGCCTTCGACTAATCAGCAAAACCTAAATCGCCTCTCCCCACCCACCGCATGCGCGCCCCCCAAATCATTTCCAACCTCGCCGCCGGCTTCGCCGTCTTCCTCGTCGCCCTCCCACTCTGCCTCGGCGTAGCCACCACCGCAGGCGTCCCCGCCCAAGCCGGTATCATCGCCGGTATCGTCGGAGGCGTCCTCGTAGGCCTCCTCAGCGGCTCAAAAATCTGCGTCAGCGGACCCGCCGCAGGATTAACCGTCGTCATCCACTCCCAACTGCTCGCCCTCGGCTCCTACGAAGCACTCCTCTCCGCCCTCGTTGTCGCAGGTTGCCTCCAAGCAATCCTCGGCGCCCTCAGACAAGGCTCCATCGCCGCATTCGTTCCCTCCAGCGTCATCAAAGGACTCCTCACCTCTGTGGGCGTCGTCCTCATCCTCAAACAAATCCCACACGTCATCGGTCATGACCCCGACCCCGAAGGCGACATGTCTTTCCTGCAACCCGACGGACACAACACTTTCTCCGAACTCTGGCTCTCATTCTCGGACTTCCAACCAGGTGCCCTCCTGATCGGAGCCTCCTCACTCGCCCTGCTTTTCATCTGGGATCGGTCAAATCGACTCAAGTCGCTCCCGATTCCCGCGCCTCTTCTCGTGATCATTCTTGGCATCGCTATCCAAGAGTTCTTCCGAGTCGCTGGCTCGCCGTGGCTCGTTGATGCAAGCCACCTCGTCAACGTCCCCGCTCTCCTTCCTCAAACCGGTTCCGCTGATTTCTTTAAACACCCCGCTCTCGCCGCGTTCTCAAACTACAACACCTATATCTCCGGCGCCCTCATCGCCGTGGTGGCCTCCGTCGAGTCCCTCCTCAGCCTCGAAGCCATCGACAAACTTGACCCCGAACAACGCGTCTCGCCCCCAAACAGGGAGCTACTGGCTCAAGGCCTCGGTAATATCGTCTCAGGTTGGCTCGGAGGGCTCCCCATCACCGCCCTCATCGCCCGAAGCAGTATCAACGTGCAAAGCAAAGCCACCTCAAACCTCAGCTCCATCTTTCACGGTTCACTCCTCGCTACCGCCACATTCTTCGCACCCCATCTTCTCAGCCGCATCCCCCTCGCATCCCTCGGAGCAGTCCTCCTTTTCACCGGCACGAAACTCGCCAACCCGAGACTGTTCCAACAGATGAGAGAGGAAGGAAAAACCCAGTTCGTCCCCTATATCGTCACCACCGTCGGCATCCTCCTCTCCGACATTCTTACCGGACTCATCCTCGGGGCAGCCACCTCCATCGCATTCATCCTCCACAGCAACATCCGCCGTCCCATCCGGCGTATCGTCGAAAAACACGCCTCCGGCGAAGTCCTCCGAATCGAGCTCGCCAATCAGGTCAGCTACCTCACGAAACCCGCTCTCGAAAAAACGCTCCGCGAAATTCCCCGAGGCGCTCACGTGCTCCTCGATGCCCGCAACACCGACTACATCGACCCAGACGTTCTCGATTTTCTCGAGGATTTCCGGTCCACCATCGCTTCAGCCCACGGCGTCGAGCTCAGCATGGTCGGCTTCCGCGAAATGTACCCAAAGTTCGAAGACCGTATCCAGTACGTCGACTACACAAGCCGCGAACTCCAAGAACAACTCACCCCAGCAGCCGTCCTCTCCCTGCTCCAAGCCGGAAACCAACGATTCCGGTCAGGGCAGCAAATCGCCCGTGACTACAATCGGCAGGTCGGAGCAACCGCATCGGGCCAATACCCCATGGCCGTCGTCCTCAGCTGCATCGACTCCCGCGCACCCGTCGAACTCGTCTTCGACCTCGGCCTCGGTGATGCCTTCATCGTTCGTGTCGCCGGTAACGTGGCGAAAGATAAAGTCCTCGGCAGCATCGAATACGCATGCCGCTGCGCAGGCGCAAAACTCGTCGTCGTCATGGGCCACAGCTCGTGCGGTGCCGTCAAAGCCGCCGTCGATCTCTTCGGCTCCGACACCCCCATCGCCGACGCCACCGGCTGCGAAAACCTCACCACTCTCATCCGAGAAATCCAGGACTCCGTCGAAGTCCCCCCATCCGAATCCCCTCTCCAATGGGGAGCCGCACGAAAAACCGCCTTCACCGATGGCGTCGCCCGAAAGAACGTCTCACACACCATCGCCGTCCTCCGCGACCGGAGCACCACCCTGCGCGATATGGAGCGCAACGGCCAAATCGCCATCGTCGGCGCCTTCTACGACATCGCCACCGGCCTCGTCTCGTTCATCGATACCGTCGCGCTGCCCCACTCCGACCCGCCAAAACTCAAGGCCGTCAATCTCTGACCAAGCCCACCCGTCACGGTTGGCCCCTCCCCAGCAACCCCCTGCGCCCGTTCACGGCACAGCCTTGGCTACTCAACTCCCTCACACTTCACCCAAACCCTCCCAACTTCCCATGCTCACCTCGGCCCTCCACCCCTCCCGCCTCGCCGCCTCACTCCTGCTCGCCTCCACGCCACTCCTCGCCGCCGACTGGGCCGAGTTTCGCGGACCCAACACCGACGGCACCGCGCCGTGGGCCAAAGGCGTCCCCGCCACGCTCGGGGAAGATCAAAACGTGAAATGGAAAACCCCGATTCACGGCAAAGGATGGTCCTCGCCCATCGTCGTCGGAGACCGCATCTGGCTCACCACGGCCACCGAAGACGGCACCAAACTTTCCGTCATCGCCCTCGAAAAAGACTCGGGAAAAATCGTGCTCGATAAAGTCCTCTTCACCGTCGACGCCCCCCAGTTCTGTCACAAGTTTAACAGCTACGCCTCACCCACGCCCGTGGCAGCGAATGGCGTTGTTTACGTGACCTTCGGCTCCCCAGGAACCGCCGCACTCGATGCGCGCACAGGTGACGTTCTCTGGCAACGAACCGACTTTGTCTGCAACCACTTCCGAGGCGCAGGCTCCAGCCCCATCCTCTGGAACAACCTGCTCATCATGAACTTCGACGGCAGCGACTTTCAGTTCGTCGCCGCCCTCGACCAAAAAACCGGGAAGACCGTTTGGAAAACGGACCGCTCCGTTGACTACAAAGACCTCGACGGCAATGGCAAACCCTCCGGCGATGGCGACTATCGCAAAGGCTTCGCTACCCCCCTCGTCACAGAGCTGAACGGAAAACCCGTCCTCATCTCCAGCGGCGCAAAAGCCCACTACGGCTACGATCCCGCGACCGGCAAAGAACTCTGGCGCTTCGAAGAACGCGCCCAACACAGCGCCAGCACCCGCCCCGTCGTCGCCAACGGACACATCTTCATCCAAACCGGGTTCGGCAAGGGACAACTCATTGCACTGAAAACGCCTGCGGACGGTCTGGTGCCCGATTCCAGCGTGGCTTGGCGCATCTCCAAAGGCGTCGCCAACAAACCCAGCCTCATCCACCAAAACGGCCTCCTCTTCATGATCGACGACGCCGGCATCGGATCCTGCATCGAGGCCGCCTCCGGCAACGTCGTTTGGAGTCAGCGCGTCGGCGGAAACTTCTCGGCCTCCCCCATCCTCGCCGATGGAAAAATCGTGCTCCTTAACGAAGAAGGTAAAGCCACCACCATCGCCCCCGAACGCGAGTTCAAACTACTCGGCGAAGGCAAGTTCGAGAGCGGCTTCATGGCGTCCCCTGCCGTCGACGGAAACGATCTCGTTCTCCGCACCAAAACCGCCCTCTACCGCGTCGGGTCACGCTGACCCGCC